>CANRKQ010000008.1 GCA_947631265.1 uncultured Clostridia bacterium
TTATAAACAATACTTAATAAAAGTATATAACAATAATATCAAAAAAGCAACCGTTAAGCACTTAAATATGACTTGTTTATAGCTTAAATATATGATATAATTATGTATATAAATTTGCAAAATGAGGTATCCTTATGGACATTTTAACAACACTTGCCGAAGAGTTCGGCTTAAGACAGGAACAAATCAACAATACTGTAGAGCTTATTGACGACGACAAGACAATACCTTTTATCGCCCGTTACAGAAAGGAAATGACCGGCTCTCTTGACGACCAGATTTTAAGAGAAATTTACGAACGCCTTACTTATTTAAGAAATCTTGAAAAACGGAAAGAGGAGATCCGTTCGTCGATCGCCGAGCAGGATAAGATGACAGATGAAATAGCGTCGGCAATAGACGCTGCAAAAACTCTTGTTGAGGTTGAGGACATCTACAGACCGTTCAAGCAAAAGAGAAAAACAAGAGCCTCAGTTGCAAAGGCAAAAGGGCTTGAGCTGCTGGCACAGATCCTGCTCGAGCAAGATCCCGATACCGACCCAAAAGCCGAGGCTGAGAAATATATTTCATCGGCTGACGCAATTAGCGAGGCAGGGGACGATAAAAAGGCAAAGGAAAAACTTGTTTGCAGTGCAGATGAGGCTTTAAGCGGCGCTATGGATATTATTGCAGAAGAAGTTTCCGACAATGCAGTTCTTAGAAAATACATCAGAAATATGTTTATGCAGATAGGCAAGATCACTTCAAAGGCTGCTGATGAAAACGCCGAGAGCGTTTATGAAACCTATTATGATTTTACCGAGCCTGTATCAAAGATCACGGGGCATCGTGTGCTTGCAATCGACCGCGGTGAAAAAGAAGGCTTTTTAAAGGTTAGCGTTACAATAAACGAGGGCGCGGGTGAAAGAGCCTGCGAAGGCAAGTATGTGATAAATGACAGCGCCTGTGCATATTATGTAAGCGAGGCGTGCGACGACAGCTATAAAAGGCTCATATATCCGTCTATTGAACGTGAAATCAGATCTGAGCTTACCGATAACGCAGACGAAGGAGCAATAAAGGTCTTTTCATCGAACTTGAGACAGCTGCTTATGCAGCCGCCTGTTAAAAACAGCGTTACCTTAGGTCTTGACCCTGCTTACCGAACAGGCTGTAAAATAGCGGTTATCGACAGTACAGGCAAGGTTTTAGAGACCACCGTAGTATATCCTACTCCGCCGCAAAACAAAAAAGAAGAGGCAAAGAAAAAGCTTTCGTCACTTATTGCAAAGCACAATGTTACCACAATCGCGATAGGCAACGGAACAGCCTCCCGCGAAAGCGAAGCATTTGTCGCAGAGCTTATTAAGCAAATACCTCAAAAGGTTTCATATATGGTAGTTTCAGAGGCAGGAGCATCTGTATATTCTGCGTCAAAGCTGGCGGCAGAGGAGTTCCCGGAATACGACGTGTCTTTAAGGAGCGCCGTTTCAATAGCAAGGAGACTTCAGGATCCGTTAGCCGAGCTTGTTAAAATCGACCCTAAAGCAATAGGAGTAGGTCAGTATCAGCACGATATGCCTCCTAAACGAATGAGCGAGGCTTTAGGCGGTGTTGTTGAAGACTGCGTAAACTCCGTGGGAGTTGATTTGAACACAGCGTCTCAGTCATTGCTGTCATACATTTCGGGAGTTAATTCCTCAATTGCAAAAAACATAGTCAGGTATCGTGAAGAAAACGGCGCATTTAAATCCCGTAAAGAGCTTTTAAAGGTCTCAAAACTGGGAGCTAAAGCTTATGAGCAATGCGCAGGATTTTTAAGAGTGCCGGGCGGTGAAAATCCTCTTGATAACACATCCGTACACCCGGAAAGCTATAACGCAACCAAAGCTCTTTTGGAAAAGTGCGGTTTTAACCTGTTTGACTTTTCTCCTAAAAACATAGACAAGGTCAACGATAAAATAAACGAGATAGGCATTTCCGATCTGTCAGATGAGATCGGCATAGGAATTCCTACATTAGAGGACATAGTCTCAGAGCTTGGAAAGCCCGGAAGAGACCCTCGTGACGAGCTGCCTGCACCTCTTTTGCGCAGCGGCGATGTTATGGAGCTTAAAGACTTGAAAGAGGGTATGGAGCTTGTCGGAACAGTAAGAAATGTTATCGATTTCGGAGCATTTGTTGATATAGGCGTTCACGAGGACGGGCTTGTGCACATCTCTCAGATATGCAATAAGTATATCAAGCACCCGCTCGAAGCGGTCAAGGTGGGGGACATTGTAAAGGTAAGGGTTCTCTCTGTCGACGAAAAAAAGAAGAGAATTTCACTTACTATGAAAGGTTTGAATTAAGCTAAAAGGAATCCAAGTGGATTCCTTTTTTAAAGCCCAAAAAAAGACGCTACCGAAAAACGATAGCGTCTTTTGAAAGGACTCTAAATAATATATTATTCTGCTTCCTTCAGCTTAGCAAAGCATTCGCTGCAATATACAGGGCGATCCTCACTTGGCTGGAAAGGAATCTTTGCTTCTCCGCCACATGACGCGCATGTTGCGGTAAACATTTCTCTTCCTTCTCTTGCAGCTTTCTTTCTTGCATCTCTGCAAGGCTTGCATCTTTGAGGTTCATTCTCAAAGCCTTTTTCTGCATAGAACTCCTGTTCGCCTGCTGTGAAGATAAATTCTTCTCCACATTCCTTGCAAACTAATGTTTTGTCTTCAAACATAATTTTTTCCCTCGCTTACGCTAAATTTTGTGTGCCTTTGTCGGACTTGTACCGACACCTTTGAATATGATTTTTCCTGCATAAACAACGCTCTGACATTAAGCTATTCGGCCATATTGATAATTATGTCTTTTCTGCACAAAGGCATAACTTCCTACTGATTTACGAGCCGGTTACGGCTCTGCTGAAACTGCCGTATAAATTTTACGGCAAAGGCTCGCAATCTTGCGTGAGTATTTTTCACGCTATAATAATGAACAAGGTCCATTAGTTTTTATTTATAATTGATTTCAATTTTTTCCTAACTCTTTGCATAGCGTTGTCTACTGCTTTTTGAGAAAGCGAAAGCTCATCTGCTATTTGCTGGTATGTTTTTTCCTCCAGATACAGATTAAAGACAGTCCACTCTAAATCAGTAAGCGAACAAGATATGCGCGAAATAATTTCTCTGTATTTCTCTTGTTCAATAATAATTCTCTCAGGACTCCCATAAACGGCATTGTCGCTTTCCGTTTCGGAAAGCTCCTCCACATCGTCGCTTAAAGCCTCATTGTAACTTATTTTATTCATCTTTGCAATACTTGAAAGCATTTTATTAGTAATACAAATATTAGCGTAGGTCGAAAACCTTGTACCTCTGTTTTCATCAAAAGTATGAACAGCCCTGATTAATCCAACCAATCCCTCCTGCGAAAGATCGGCAACCTCGTCAGGTGTCTGTCCATATGCCTTAGCCTTATATTCTATTATAAATACATATCTCAGCACAAGCTCAGAAACAGCGTTTTTATCGGTCTTTGAAAGGCTTACCAGCTTTTCGTCATCAAGCTTTGTATAATCATATTTTTTAGCGTTACCCACGCTGACCGCCACCGTTACTCTCATTGTACTTTATCATTATACTTAAACTTATAATAACATTAATTTTAATTTATGTCAAGCACAAATTAAATGCTAATTTATAAAGAGATAAATTACAATTAAAACAAAACAAGCCGAGCTGTCCGTTATAATTATAATGAGCAAAACTCTTGTCTTCCGTTGTAAAAGATGTCACCGCCGTACATATCGTTAGCCACAACAAGCGGAAAGTCCTGAACATAAAGCTTTTTTACCGATTCGCAGCCCAGATCGCCGAATGCCACAACCTCACAGGATTTTATACAGTTACATGCAAGCGCACCTGCGCCGCCGATCGAGCATAGATAAACCGCTTTGTTTCGTACAATAGCGTCTCTCACATTCTTATTTCTTTCGCCCTTTCCTATCATTCCGCCCAACCCCAGATCCAGCAAGCGAGGAGCAAACCTGTCCATTCTGCCGGACGTTGTAGGTCCGCACGAGCCTATAGGTCTGCCTTTTGGTGCGGGTGTAGGACCTGCGTAGTATATTACAGCCCCTTCAATCGGTATAGGAAGTTCCTTACCCTCATCAAGAAGAGCGTCAAATCTTTTATGAGCGGCGTCTCGTGCTGTATATACCGTTCCGGTAAGCAATATTTTATTTCCGCAGCGGAACTCATTAGCACGAACTTTAAGCTCACTCGATAACACTTTTTTTATCTCTGACAAATAAATCACCATTCCGTTTTCAAAATAAAACAAAAGCACCTTACAAAGCTGCAAGGTGCGTAATTATCAATTAATTACTTGTTTTTAATGATGTTGAATATATCATCATAGTAATTTGGATTGTCAGGAGCTTTAACTCCTGCCTTTGCCATTGCCTCGGAGCTTAATGATGACAAATTATCGTCCTTTACCTTTCTGTCAGCGAAATCCGTAGCAATAACAGTAACATCAATCGTGTCTGTCAAATCAGAACTGTAATCAGCACCAAAGATAATCGTAGCGTCAGGGTCAACAGCCTGAGTAATAATCTGTGTAAGCTCGTCCATATCAGATGTAACGATATCCTCAGACATAACAATGTTTACAAGAAGTCTTCTTGCGCCGCTTATTGATGTTTCAAGAAGCGGACTGGAAATAACCTGCTTAGCAGCCTCCTGAGCCTTATCCTTACCACTGCCTGAGCCGATAGCAATATGCGCAAGACCGGCCTCTTTCATAATTGTTGTAACATCGGCGAAGTCAACGTTCATAAATCCGTTTCTGATGATTAAATCAGCAATTGACATTACACCTGTTTTCAATATATTATCAGCAAGCGAGAATGATTCACGCATTGTGAGTCTCTGTTCGCCTGTTAAAAGTTTCTGGTTAGGAATAACGATAAGTGAGTCAACATTTGTCAAAAGCTCATCTATTCCCTTTTCAGCCTGCTGCATTTTTTTTGCGCCTTCAAAAGCGAAGGGCTTTGTAACAACTGCAACTGTTAATATTCCAAGTTCCTGAGCAATCTCCGCAACTATAGGAGCAGCTCCTGTTCCTGTTCCTCCGCCCATTCCTGCTGTGATGAAAACCATATTTGCGTCTTTAATAGCCTCTGCAATTTCATCCTTGCTCTCCTGAGCCGATGCCTCTCCGACTTCAGGTCTTCCGCCTGCTCCGAGTCCGCGTGTTAACTTTGAGCCTATCTGAATTTTTTCAGTTGCCTTAGATCTTTGTAAAGCCTGAACGTCTGTATTTACAGCTATGTAATCAACATTGCCTGATAAACCTTCTTGTGCAATACAATTTAATGCATTTCCACCGCCGCCGCCGACACCAATTACTTTAATCTTTGCACCAAAAACATCCTCTGAGCTAATTGCAAAACTCATTATAAAGTCCTCCTACTAAATATATTTATAGCATCTTTCATTTCTCATTTTTTCAGTCACATACTACTATACGTTAATATTCTAACACATTTTATCCCACTTGGCAAGTGTTTTTTTTATGTTTTTGCAAAAAACACACGAAAAAACTTATAATTTTGGTGCAATTTTTCTGTAATGTTATAATATAATATTTAAACTACAACAATAACTTAATCCACTACGTCGTTTTCTCGGCAGTCTTTGGTATAGCCGAAAGCCCGCTTGCCTCATTGTGATATATAAGCGTACCCTGATACGATTCAGATAGCTTTTTAATAACAGCGTCAACATACCTTATCTTAAACGAAAGGTCAACCGAGCTGCCTATTTCTATATCCAGCCTTCCGTCATACTTCATTTTGATGTTGGTTCTGTCGCTGAGGTTTATCGTGTTCATATTTTTCATTCCCAGCCTATTTATCTCGCTCAGTATCTGATTTAAAATTGTCGTCTTCATACTGTCCTTATCTTCATAGGTCTTTCCTAAATCCCTGCCTTTCAAATCCATTCCCGATACAGTTACCAAGCCTGCTTTTTTATCAAGAACACCTGTTTCTACAATCCTTCCCGTAGTGCTAATGACGCAGAACGTTCCGTCATCGTTTTGAATATTAGCCATAGGCACAGCTTGTACAGCGGTAAACTTCAATGTAGACGGTAGCTTTCTTTTTATAGTAATATCCTCTAAGTACGGAAAAGAATTTAAAATGTCTGTTCTCATCTGGTCTGTGTCAATTCTGAAAAGATTATCGTCATTTGAAATTCCTGCTATCTGTATGATCTGTTCGTTAGTATACAAATCTGTTCCTGCAATATCTATGTTTTTTATGTTAAAGAAAACAGTCAATGACAAAAAGATAAGTGCCATAAGAATAAAAACAACTGCAATGAAATAATAAAGAGACATATTTCTTCTTCGTTTTCTTCTTGATACAATAACCTTTTCGCCATTGATAATTCTGTATTGCTCATCAGATAAATTAGTTTTTTCTATATCCTTCATTTTTCATCACCTTTCGTTTCGATATCCTTTAAATAAAACAGTCCTGTTAAACTCTTTTTATTTTTGCGCCTACTGATGTAAGACTCTTTTCAATCATCTCATAACCTCTGTCAATTAAATGTATATCGCTTATTTCAGTTTTTCCCTCGGCGGCAAGTGCCAAAATCACAAGCGATGCTCCTCCTCTGAGGTCTGTTGCCCTTACATTTGCACCGTAAAGCCGCTTTACTCCCTCAATTATAGCGACCTTGCCCTCGGTCTTTATTTTAGCGCCCATTCTCACAAGCTCATCTACCTGACGATACCTGCTCTCAAATATATTTTCAACAATGACGCTTGTTCCGTGCGCCTTGCAAAGAGCAGCCATAGTCGTAGCCTGCGCATCGGTCGGAAAGCCCGGATACGGCATAGTTCTTATCGTTTTGACCGCCTTTAATCCGTGTCTTGCATTAATATAAATATTGTCGTTATAGGTGTATACAGAACAACCCATCTGTTCAAAAACAGGAATAACTGCCTCTATGTCACTTGTTCTCACATTGGTAATATTCAGCTCTCCGCCTGTTATTGCAGCTGCCGACATATATGTCGCCGTTACAATTCTGTCAGGCATAACTGTATATTCACAGCCGTAAAGCTCCTTGACGCCCTCGATAACTATTGTACTTTCACCTGCGTTTGCAATTTTCGCACCGCAGCGGTTTAAAAAATTTGCTAAATCATTGATTTCAGGTTCTCGTGCAGCGTTATGTATAACAGTTGTTCCCTTAGCCGTGGCAGCCGCCAAAATGACATTTTCAGTTGCCCCTACGGACGGAAATGAAAATGTTATAGTAGCTCCCGTTAAGCCGCTGGGCACAGAGCAGTCTAAAACGCCGTGCTCTTCATTTATCTGAACGCCCATCTTTTTGAGCGCAGAAATATGCATATCGATCGGACGCGGACCAAGCTCGCATCCTCCGGGAAAAGAAAGCTTGCATTTCCCGAGTCTTCCCAAAATCGCCCCCAGAAAAACAATCGAAGAACGCATTTCTCTCATCAAATCGTCCGGAACATCAAAATGAAGAAGTCCGTCCGTATTTACCTGAACGCTGTCTGCCTCCCGTTTACACTCACATCCCAAGCATGATAAAATTCTACACGCCGCAAAGACATCGCTCAGTCTAGGGCAATTATGTAACACCGTTTCACCTTTTGCCAAAACGCAGCCTGCAAGCAATGGCAGAGCTGCATTTTTCGCTCCATGACAAACGAGCTCGCCTGTAAGTTTATTTTCGCCCTCAATAACCAGCCTTTGCATAAAGCTTCTCTCCTTTTCAAATAAATTCGCTTAACTCATATTATGCAAACGCTTAAAAGAGAGTTACTGTTATTGAGAACCTATATATTATCGCTTTCTCCTTAGTCGGAATTTGAATTTATTATCACACCTGCAATAAGAGGAGATAAAACCCCGTATACACGTTCAGGCGTATCACTTATATAAAGCTTTTTGGCATTATCAGAAAGAGCCTCAAGCATTTCTCTATTGTTGTAAAGCTCTTCTATTTTGTTTATGAGCCACTCAGCAGAGAAGTCCTTTTGCTCAATACAAATTCCAGCACCTGCCTTGTCCAGAACCATTCCGTTGTAGTACTGATGATTTTCAGCTACATTCGGCGACGGTATTAGTATCGAACCCCTTCCTATAGCCTCAAGCTCAGTAAGAGAGTTTGCTCCGCAGCGGCTTATAACAAGGTCTGCCGCCGCCATACACACCGGCATATCAACGTATTCCGAAAGCCTTATTCTTTTGTCATTCAAGTCAACTCCGTCAGATCTCAGAGTGTTTGGATAATCCTTATATCCCTGATACTTTCCGTAAGAATGTATATGGTTTATTTTTATATTGTTTTGCTGATACCACTTAAAAAGCTTGGCAACTGCCTCGTTTATCACCCTTGCGCCAAGACTTCCGCCGGTTGACAAAATACATATCTCATTCTGCGGCAGCCCCAACCTTTCTCTTGCCTGCTGCTTTGATATTCCTCCAAAGCCCTTTCTTACAGGAAGTCCTGTTACGGTATATTTAACATTGCTGTCAAGATATTTTGCAGTTTCCTTAACAGTAAGCATAACCTTATCTACATATTTTGACAGTATTTTTGTGGTTACACCCGGAAATGCATTAGCCTCGTGAATAACCGTTCTTATACCCATTTTAGCTGCTGTTCTCACAATAGGTCCTGAAACATATCCGCCTGTGCCTATTACAATATCAGGGTTGAATTCCTTTATGATCTGCCTTGAACGATGTCCCGATATTGCAAGATAACCCATAGCCTTTATGTTTCTCTTGATATTTTCAAGGCTCAGCTTTCTCTGAAAGCCTTTTATCTTAATGGGCTTGAAATCATAACCCTCTTTCGGAACAATAGCAGCCTCAAGCCCGTCAGGAGTTCCCGCAAAGCAAAACTGTGTATCGGGATGTTTATCCTTTATTATTTCAGCGATCGCCAGCGCAGGATTTACATGGCCGGCTGTTCCGCCTCCTGCTAATAATATCTTAAGCATAAATTTTCTATGCCCGTTTATGAGCATTTCCTCCTACTGTATTTTTATATATAATTACCCTATAAAATACTCTACCTACTCCATAGTCTTAGACTGCCGGGAAACGGAAAGCACCATTCCCATTTCAATAAGCTGAATCATCAGCGCCGTTCCGCCGTAGCTGAAAAACGGAAGAGAAATTCCCGTGTTTGGAAAAGAGTTAGTGGCAACTGCTATATTTAAAAGTGCTTGCAATCCAATCTGAATTGTTATTCCCGCTGAAAGAATCATTCCGAATTTATCCGGAGAATTAGCGGCAATATAAAAACCTCTGAACACAAACAACGCAAACAATAACATAACTATTATTGCGCCTATTAATCCCAGCTCCTCGCAGATAATTGAAAATACAAAGTCGTTTTGAGACTCAGACAGATATAAAAACTTCTGCTTTGATTCGCCGAATCCCAGTCCGAAGACTCCTCCGGAACCTATAGCCAGCAGCGACTGCCATGTCTGATATGTAGACCCCTTTATGTCCGACGACGGATCTCTCCACGACTGTATACGCTCTGAAATGTAACCTAGATCTCCGTTGGTTATTGCCCTGAAAAGCAAAAGCATAACACCCGCTCCCGCGCATACGCCGACAAACGCCCAGAAGTTTTTTCTCGGTACTCCTCCCACAAACATAAGTGACAGACCTATCATTCCGACAATCAGAACGCCCGACATATGTCTTTGCAAAACCAAGGTCAATGCGCAAAGCGCTATAATTATCGCAAACGGAACAATTCCGTAAGTCCACTTTTTATTGAATTTAGAATAGTTCATTGAGATTATATACGCAAATATAATGATAATTGCAACCTTTAAAAGCTCCGACGGCTGAAACTCAATACCGATTGTGATCCAGCGTTTTGCGCCGGCAACCTCACGTCCTTTGAATGCGGTGAATAAATTAAGCACCCAGGTAAAAATGAAAAATAAATAGGCAAGCTTTGTGTTCTGATACATATGGTAGTCAAAATGCGTAACAAAATACATTACCACAATACCTATAACAGCAGCTAATATCTGCTTTTTTGCGTAGTAATATCCGTCGCCGTAATCATAAAGTCCCCAGGCATAGCTTGCAGAGAACATCATAACAACTCCGAAAACGAGCAAGGTAATAACTATTACTAAAAACGGTTTGTCCATATCTGCCTTTATCCATCTGATATTCCATCTTTTTCTGGTTTCCGATGCAGGCGTTTCAGACGAATTGTATGTTGTTTTGGATCTAATTATGCGGTTGTTCAGATTTCCGGAATTTATCTGCAATATTCTCTCTCCTTTCCAAGCTATTGTGTGCTTTATTTTATTTTTTCTATGATCTCCTCAAATTTCATTCCCCTGCTTGCCTTGAATAAAACAGCGTCTCCCTTTTTCATCGTAGTTTTAAGATATTCGGCAACATCTTCCTTTGATGCGAATATCTTTGCATTGTTCTTATCAAAGCCCTTCTTAAGCGCTCCTTTAACATAGTATTCAGACATACCGCCAAAGCACAAAAGCAAATCTATATTTTCATCACAAACAGCCTCTCCTACCGACTTGTGAAGCTCCTTAGACATTTTGCCGAGCTCCAGCATATCTCCGAGTACGGCTATTTTTTTGCCCTTTGTGTCAATCTGCGAAAGAGTATGTATGGCTGACTTAGCAGAATCAGGCGATGAATTATAACAGTCGGCAATTATTTTTATTCCATTGACCTCGCTCGTTTTCTGGCGTATCCCGTCAGGAACAAACTCTCCTATAGCCTCAATAATGTCATCAGGACTAATATTATACTCTCTTCCCACACAAAAAGCGGCGAGTGCATTTTTTACATTATGTTCGCCAAGACAGTTTATTACAGCCTTGTAATTCTTACCGTCGCTATTTATATTAAACTCTATCTTATCACTTTTGGTTTCAATGTCACTTGCATAAACATTTGCAGATGAATCCGTCACAGAATAGAAAATCTTTTTTCTTTCAGCCCTAACTTCAACAGACCTCAAGAATTTGTCGTCCTTTGATAAAATCAATGGAGCATTTTCATCAGCTCCGTCAAGGATCTCCATCTTAGCCTTTAAAATATTCTCCTGAGAGCCCAGATTTTCTATATGCGAAAAACCGATATTCGTTATAACGCAAAGATTAGGCTTTGATGTAAGCGAAAGCCTTGATATCTCACCGAGGTTCGACATTCCCATTTCTATAACCGCAGCCTCATACTCGCTTGTAAGGTTAAACAACGTCATCGGAAGTCCGATCTCATTGTTGAAATTCTTCTGAGTTTTCAATGTCCTGAACTTTTTAGACATAACAAGTGATACAAATTCCTTTGTTGTTGTCTTTCCTACGCTTCCTGTTATGCCGACAAGCTTAATGTCGAATTTGTCTCTGTAATAACCTGCAATATCCAGAAGAGCCGACTGCGCAGAATCTACTATTATACATTCGGCACCGTCTACCGCACGCTCTGTTATAACTGCAACAGCACCAAGCTCCATTGCCTTTGCCGCATAATCATGTCCGTCAAAATTCTTACCTTTAAGAGCAACAAATACTGCGCCCTTCTCGATTGTTCTAGTATCTGTTGAAATTGATGAAACTTCAATATTACTTGGATAGCCAAAGCTTCCCCGCACTGCTGTCACTATCTCGCTTAACAATAGCTTTTCCATAATATTTTTACCTTTTCCTATGTATATAATGTAATCGAATATATGTCGTTGAGTTTATTTTTTCGCCTGATTAAGCTCTTCTAAAGCCTCAGCTACTATTTCTCTTTCGTCAAGATGTATTTTAACTCCTCCCGGAAGTATTTGATAATCCTCGTGTCCCTTGCCTGCAAGAACGATAATATCATTCTTCTTTGCGTTCTTAATCGCCCAATGAATTGCCTCTATTCTATCCGTTATGGTGATATAATTAATATCTTTACCGTCAAGACCAGCTAAAATATCCTGAATAATATCATCAGGGTTTTCGTCCCTGGGGTTATCCGACGTAACGATAAGAAAATCAGCATACTCGGCGGCAGCCCTAGCCATAAGAGGACGCTTATTTTTATCTCTGTTTCCGCCGCAGCCAAACAGGCAAACCACTCTGCCCTGAGAACAGCTTTTTATTGCCTCAAGAATGTTTTCGATAGCATCAGGCGTGTGAGCATAGTCGCAGATAACCGTAAAGTCTCTTCCTGTGGGAATCACCTCTGCTCTTCCGCGTACTCCTGAAGTTTTATCAATCAGCCGTATTACCTCTTGCGCATTGTAACCGAGCTCGATCAAGCACCCTATAACCGCCAGAGAATTTGATACGTTAAAATGTCCGGGCATATTGAATTTAACCGGAAATGACTCGCCGCCGCCACTAAATTTATACTCTACGCCGCTGGCAGAAAGCTTAATGTCAAAAGCATTGTAATCTGCCTTTTCTTTTGTAGAAAAAGAGTGCTTTTCACAGTCAATTTCGCTCAAATACCTTTTTCCGCTTTCGTCGTCTATATTAATAAGAGCCTTGTCACACATTGAGAAAAGTAATTTCTTAGCCCTGTAGTAGTTCTCCATAGTTCCGTGTACATCTAAATGGTCCTGAGTGAGATTTGTAAATAGTGCAATATCAAAATGCAGCGGTCCTACTCTCTTTTGCTCAAGCGCCTGAGAAGAAACCTCCATTACTGCGTACTCGCACTTCTCACCGACCATCTGTGCCAGCAGTTCATATAAATCATACGGCTCGGGAGTAGTCCTTTCGGTATGAAGAATCTTATCTCCGATTTCGTTCTGGCAGGTACCTATAAGTCCCACCTTTGCGCCAAGCTCTGTCAAAAGCTTTTTAATTACCGTAGTTATTGTCGTCTTTCCGTTTGTGCCCGTAACGCCTATGAGCTTAAGCTTATCCTGCGGATTTGAAAACCACTTAGCGCATAACGCCGGGTAAATCTCTCTTGAATCATTTACGATTATTTGTTTTTCAAGTCCCAGATCCCTTTGAACAACAACGCAGGAGGCTCCCTTTTCAAGCATCTTCTCGGCAACGCTGTGTCCGTCAAAGGTATTTCCCGCAATACAGACGAACATTGCGCCCTTTTTGAAATCCTTTCTGCTATCCGATGTTATATCGGTTATTTCTATATTTTCAAGAGTAGTTTCAGCCAATCCGTCAATCAAATCATATAATTTCATTTTTATTTTGCCTCTGCTATGCAAAGATCTCCTTTCTTCGGTTTAAACAAGCCAGTTTCGGTGGCATACTCGCCGTACTGAGTTTTAAATAAAATCGTAAGCCTTTTCAATTTTCTTTACTGCGAGCCTGCCTTTTCCACGGCAAATGTTACAGACACAATAGTTCCCACAGGAACATCTGTTCCCGACTTATAATTTTGATCTGTGCCGGCAACCGCGCCGACCTCGTCTACGGCGTTGCCCTGAGCATTCAGGTTAAGACCTACGCTTGAAAGCCTGCTCTCAGCCTCGCTTAAGGTAAGCCCCTTCAGGCTCGGAACAGAAACGGTTTTTGCCTTGTAGTTGCTTTCCGTGTAAAGGTATACTGTTCCTCCGTGCTGCATTGAACCGCTCGAAGGCACCTGGGCTACAACCGAATCGCCTTTTCCAACCACTTCAAACTTAAGCCCCAGACCCTTTATTGTCTTTTTGGCGTCTGATAGTTTTGTTTCAAGCACATTAGGTATTGAAACAGGAACCTTCTCCATTTCCTCGTCTGAATACTCAGGGAAGTAACCGAGATATGGAAGTACATCGTTCAGAACCTGAACGCATACCGGTGCTGCAACCAGACTGCCGTAATAATTTCCGCCTGTGGGGTGGTCTACCATAACAAGCATAATAAGCTCGGGATCATCAGCAGGATAAAATGCACAGTAGGATGCAACATATGTGTTACCCGATACATCTTCGTCGATTTTCTGCGATGTTCCTGATTTTCCTCCTATGCGGTAACCCTTTATATATGCGTTGGAACCCTGTTCAGTATTTACAACATTCTCTAAAACCTTTCTCATCGACTTAGACGTCTTTTCTGAAATCACCTGTCTCTTTTTAACCGGAGTAATATCTTTAACAAGGTTGCCGGACGAATCTATTATTTTATCAACGACCTGCGGAGTCATAAGGTATCCGCCGTTTACGACAGCCGCATACGCGGTAATCATCTGAATAGGCGTAACCTTATTTGTCTGTCCGAACGAGCTTGAGGCAAGCTCTACTATACCCAGATTATCGGTCGTAACATGAATGCTTCCCGATTCAGAAGGAAGGTCAATGCCTGTAAGCTCAGTAAACCCGTACGCTTTGAAATACTTATAGAATTTATCAGCTCCAAGTGCCTGACCTATCTGTATAAACGCAGGGTTGCACGAATGTACCATCGCCTCTGCAAAATTCTGCGCGCCGTGGTCAACAAACGACCAGCAGTGAAATGTTCTGTCCTCAACCTGAATTTTAGTGTTGCAGGAAAATGTTTGGGTAAGATTGATAGAACCTGTGTCAAGAGCAGAAGAGCCTGTTATGACCTTAAATACCGAACCCGGGAAGTAAAGCTCTGAAACAGCTTTATTTTTCCATTGCAAAGCCCACGCCTTTGACTGTAGGTTTGCATATTTTTTGCTTTTCTCCGAAAGCTTTGAAAGCTCCTTAACAGTATTTTCGTCTGTAATATCTGCTGGATTGTTAGGGTTATAGCTGGGGTTCGTAGCCATTGCAAGAACAGCGCCGGTCTTTGGATTCATAATAATTCCGCAGGCTCTGTCTGTAGGCATATTAGTGGCAACTGCCTCTTTAAGCGCTTTTTCAAGATAATACTGAATATTCACATCTATATTAAGCACAAGAGAATTACCGTCCTGAGCGTCATAATTCTGCTTATATCTGTACGGTATTTCCGTACCGTCGGCTGCCTTTGCAGTCACTACTCTTCCGTCAACGCCTGCTAAATATTCATCATAATACTGCTCGAGACCGTATATGCCGTAGCCATCATAATGCAGATGTCCTATCACGTTGGACGCAAGCTCATTCTGCGGATAAAATCTCTTTGTGGTCGGTGTAAGTCCTATAGCGTCAAGACCCGTTTCGGTTTTATATGCTGTAATCTTGTCAGCAATTGTTTTTTCTACATTTTTCTTAATAATCTGATACCTATTGTTCTGCTGACACAGCTTTAAAATCTTTTTCTGGCCGATCTCCAAAATGCCGGAAAGCTTTTCTGTGATCTGACTTAAATTCACCTTGGGCTCATCTGACAAATAATCATTTAGCATTTTCGGGTCAACATAAACGGTGTAAACAGACGCACTTCTTGCGAGTGTCTGCATATTTGAATCGTATATTGAACCTCTGTTTGCCGTAATAACCGTGCTTTGCAACTGCTGCGAAGAGGCAAGCTCCTGATATTTGTCCGATTCCTTTACAGAAATCTGAAACATATTTATAAGTATCCAGACCATAAATGCAAGGATTCCTAAAGCAATCCAAATATTAAGCCTTCGTTTCATAAGTCCTGTAGGTCTTTCGTCCATAGTTAGCCTCCCTTCATGATCAATTAAAGCAGCTTTATGTCAATCAGCTTGATGACATTTATCTGATTTTTTCTCTTACCTGTCAGTCAGAAATTGATTTATGTCATCTTATTATCTTTTATATATTTCTGTTTTTACAAAATATTTAATCTTCCATATAAGTATAAAAAAGCTAAGTTTAAAACTTCCGCCAAGAAGTATAAGCTTAACTTTTTAACTAATAATATCCTATTCATTATGCCCCAAAGTATTCCAAAACACTTTTAAACCATTTAGTAACAGACACAAAAATATTATCATCTTCGGTTTCAACAACCTCGGCTACGCTGTCGTTCTCTACTTCTACATACTCAATCTGAGATTTGTCAAGCTTTTGTAATCCCAGATTTTTCTCCGCATACTCCTCAATCTGAGTAAGTCCCGTTTTAGATTCGAGTTCAGATTCAAGACTTAAATTTTCATCTTTAAGCTTTGCAAGCTCCTCTGACAGAATAGATTGTTCCGAATAAACTTCACTAAGCTCAACCTGCCCGAAAACAATTGAGCATAGCAACGCTAAACTTATAAACCCTAAGATGGTGAATTTCATGGCAAACGCTGCTTTTGGCTGAAGTTTAAGATTTCTTTTGTGTTTGATTTCAGGCTTAGGCAAATTATTTTCGTCTAAGTCATAAGCCGTATAATCATAAGCAAGATTATTTATCTTTGCCACTAGTTCTACACCTCATTCTATGGCGTACTTGTTTTCTCTCTTTCTTTTGTTCTCAGTTCCTTTACTTTGTCGCCCGAAGACTTATTTTTTTATTTTTCAAAGCCTTCAAATTGTGTTTTGTGTCCCTTTCTTTTGTTAACAAACAGCTTTTTTATTTGTCGCTGTTTCTCGTTTTGCCGTGCCTTGTCTTTTACTTTACAGTTCTTTTATTCTGTTGCTGACAAAAGTCCCGCTATCCGTATTAATCTATATTTTCTCTATAATACGAAGTTTAGCACTGCGACTTCTGTTGTTTGCCTCAAGCTCGTCTTGCGCTGCCATAATAGGCTTTCTGTTCACAAGTCTGCCCCTAGGCTTTCTTCCGCAAACACACTGCGGAAAATCAGGCGGACATATACAGCCTTTGCAAAAGCTTGCAAACCTTTGCTTAACAAGCCTGTCCTCAAGCGAATGAAACGATATAACGCAAAGTCTTCCTCCACTTTTCAAGACGTCGAACGCTTTGTCAAGCGCAACGCTCAGATGCTCAAGCTCTGCGTTTACTTCAATTCTTATCGCCTGAAAGGTCTTCTTACAAGGGTTTTTATCTCGCCTTGCTCTCTGAGGAACTGACGCTTTTATTATCTCTGCCAGCTCCAGAGTTGTTTCAATTGGTTTTGCTTCTCTTGTTTTTACAATAGCCGATGCAATGCTTTTTGAAAACTTTTCTTCGCCGTATTCAAATAAGATTCTTGAAAGCTCCCCGTATGGGTATGTGTTGACCACATCTCTTGCCGAAAGCCCCTCACAGCTCATTCTCATATCCAGCGGAGCGTCATTATGATAGGAAAAACCCCGCTCAGCCTTATCTAATTGGTATGACGATACCCCCAGATCTAAAAGAATTCCGTCAACCTTATCTATTGAAAGGTCTTTTAAAACCTCATCAATCTCTGAATAATTTGCCTTTACTACCGTTGCGTTGTAATTTTTAAGACGTTCACCTGCTATCTTTACTGCTGTCGGGTCACGGTCAATTGCAACGAGCCTACCGCTGTCCAACCTTCTCGCAATCTCTTTAGAATGTCCTGCGCCGCCGACCGTTCCGTCAACATATATTCCGTCTGGTTTAATGCCAAGTCCTTCAATACATTCATTCAGCAATACTGATATGTGTGAAAATTCCACTCAGCCACCATCTCTCATAATCAAAAACTAAAAATCAAGCTCTTCAAGCTCCGAGACAAACTTGTCATCGTCATAGCTTTCATCAGCCTTCTCCCATGCTTTTCTGTCCCAAATCTCAGCCCGTGACGATACTCCTGCCACAACTACGTCTTTTGTCAGATTTGCAAGCTCTCTCAAGCTTTGCGGAATTAGTATTCTGCCCTGCTTGTCCGCCTCGACCTCGCTCGCCCAAGCCATAAAATGTCTTTGGATACCCTTTCCTTTACCCATGGGCAGCGCGCTTATCTTTTCAGCCATGACCTCAAAATCTTCAAGTGAATAAACAAACAAACAGCCGTCAATTCCTCTTGTTATGATGAACCTTTCGCCGACTACATCTCTCAGCTTTGTCGGAAAGCTCATTCTTCCCTTTGTATCCATAGACTGAAAATATGTACCTTTTAGCATACTTGTCGGCAAACTGTTCACCTCCCTTTAAAAATTCAAGCAGAATATAGCAGCATAATTTCACTTCGACAAAAGCTCTTTATATTTCCTTGTTGATATGCTGTTGAAAACTCATTGAATAAAGGTAGTTTTCAACGGTTTCAACAGAGTTTTCAACTTTTAGGGATTACAAACCACTTTTGTGCACTATTTGCCACTTAAGGTTATTATACACTAATATATTTGGAATTGCAACAGTCTGACAGTATTTTTAACATTAGATAATTCGCTGATTTTATTATATGTATTTTATGCAATTTTACTAAAATCACATAAAATTACAATAATTTTCGACAAAACGGTATTTTTAATTCAAAAAGAAATAATCTTTGCCGCTTTATTTTTGCTTAAATAATAAAAAAAACAATTCCCTATTATCACTAATATTAACAACAAGAAACCATATAAGATATAAAACTGCAAATTTTTATTCTACTATTTACACAAAGAAAAATAGCATAGGCATTTAAAAACCGTTAATTTGCACATATAAAAAAATATCGGACTATTTTCTGCAAAAATTCGTTGTCAGTTTTACACAATTCAAACGAAATCCATCTGCAAAACCTGTCATATTTGAATAAATGATTTCCTGCTTAATGTAAAAATTTAAAATTTTACAGCTAAATTAAAAAGATATAAAATAAAAGTATAAAAAATGAAAGGGTGTTTTATATGAACAAAAAATCTGATTTAAAACTTCGCATTATTGTATTTACGGGACTTTTTGCCGCACTTGTATGTGTATTGACAATGCTTCACATACCGACTAATAACGGCGGGTATATTCATGTAGGAGATTCTCTTATTTACCTTTCTAGTATTCTGATGCCGTTTCCGTACGGTTTGATTGCAGGCGGAATAGGAGGAGGCTTGTCCGATCTATTGTCAGACTCTCCTGCATATATTCTTCCTACTATAGTAATAAAAGTATTAAACTCGCTTGTGATATATCTTATAGCAAAACGCAGCGAAAAAATAGTCAATTTACGCTCTGTGATTGCAGCTGTTGTGTCCGGAATTGTTACCGTTTTCGGCTATTATCTTGCCGCTGTTATCCTATGGGGAGGCTTTAAAGCTCAGCTTGCCACTATTCCCGGAAATATCATTCAGGCAGTAGGAAGCGCGGTAATATTTATAGTTTTAGGTCTTGCGTTTGATACCGCTAAGTTAAAGGAAAAGCTGAAATTTCAAAATAAATAATATACATAAAATAAAATTTCACCAGCATAATATTTATGTTGGTGAAATATAGAACAGATATGTTCTTATCTATTACTTCTTATATCTTGCATCTATAATACGCCGGCGTAATATAACTGTCGGTGTATTTTTATATATTTATCTCAAACCGTGACAAATACCGATAATTATGATATACTGTTAATGCTTGTATATAAAAGCTACAACTTTTTCATAGTTTAACGGAGGATAAAAATGAGCAGTAATAGAAAAAGCGGTATTTTAATGCATATAACCAGTCTTCCATCTGAATACGGAATAGGAAAATTCGGCAAAGAGGCATACGACTTTATAGACTATTTAGCTGGCTGCAAGCAAAAATACTGGCAGATTCTCCCCCTTTCACCGACCAGCTACGGGGATTCTCCATATCAGTCATTTTCGATACACGCAGGCAATCCTTATTTTATAGATTTTGAAATATTGGCTGATGAAGGTCTTTTAAAGGAGACTGATTTAAAAAACATAAAATGGTGCGACGACGAACGCTATGTTGACTATGACAAAATGTACAAGTTGAATTTCAAGGTACTTCGCAAAGCGTATAAAAACTTTAAAGACAATATCCCAAAGCCGTATTGCGAGTATGAGAAAGCAAATGATTACTGGCTCAGCGATTATGCTCTGTTTATGTCCTTGAAAGACGCGTACAACGGAAAGTCGTGGATCGAATGGGACACATCGCTTGTAAAACGTGATAAATCAGCTATTGAAAGGGCAAAGAACAAATACAAGGACGATATTGGCTTTTGGAAATTCACACAATATAAGTTTTACGAGCAGTGGTTTAAGCTAAAAGGCTACGCAAATTCAAACGGCATAGAAATTATTGGAGATGTTCCTATTTACGTCGCTTATGACAGCGTCGATGTTT
Organism: uncultured Clostridia bacterium; assembly: GCA_947631265.1. GTDB lineage: Bacteria > Bacillota > Clostridia > Oscillospirales > Ruminococcaceae > UMGS1601. The sequence goes on from CANRKQ010000008.1 coordinate 20,053, forward strand.
GGTGTTCTCCAGAGCTTTTCGAGCTTGACGAGAACTTGCTGCCGATTAACGTAGCTGGCTGTCCGCCGGATATATTTACGCCTTTAGGTCAGCTTTGGGGCAACCCTCTTTACAACTGGGAACTAATGAAGAAAAACGGCTATTTATGGTGGGTAAACAGAATAGAAACCGCGCAGAAAACATATGATGTTATCAGAATCGACCATTTCAGAGGATTTGACAGCTACTTTTCAATTCCGTTCGGCGACAAAAACGCGCTAGGAGGACATTGGGAAGATGGTCCGAAAATAGAGTTGTTCAAGGCTGTAAAAGAAAAGCTCGGTAAGGTAAAGATAATAGCCGAAGACCTAGGCTTTATCACGCCGTCTGTAAAAAGGCTTTTGAGACAATCGGGTTATCCGGGAATGAAGGTATTGCAATTCGCATTTGACCCTGACGCAAACAGTATATATCTTCCTCAGAACTATAAAACCAGAAACTGCTATGTTTATACGGGAACGCACGATAATGAGACTCTGAAAGGCTGGACTTACCTTGAAAATAAAAAGAATATAAGATTTGCTATGGATTATCTTGGTGTAAAGCGAAAAAAAGATCTCCCGTGGGCTGTTATCCGTCTGGCTTGGACATCTACTGCAAACACGGCTATAGCGCCAATGCAGGACTTTCTGGACTTAGGCAGCGAGGCGAGAATGAACATACCGTCAACTGTGGGCAACAACTGGCGCTGGAGAGCTTTAAAAAGCGACTTCACGCCGGAACTTCAGCAAAAAATAGCGAAATTAACAACACTTTGCGGAAGATAATTTTAGAAAGGAACTGAAACCTGTGGATAAAGAGAAATTTTTAGATGAATTTAAAAGAGATTTAATGACTAAATATAAAACGCAGCCAAAGGACGCCTCTTCTCAACAGATTCACGAAAGCTTATCCAGCGTTATTATGAATATGATCTCAAATGACTGGGACAGAAGTATTCAAGCCCACGACAGGACAAGGAAGGCTTGCTACTTCTCCGCTGAATTTCTGGTAGGACGGGCAATATATAATAACCTATTAAATCTCGGCGTCACTGATGATGTTGAAACGGTTATGAAAGAGGTTGGGTGTTCACTATCATCTCTTGAGGAAATTGAAGACGCAGCGCTTGGCAACGGCGGTCTGGGCAGGCTTGCAGCCTGCTTTATGGATTCCGCTGCCACATTAAACCTGCCTTTAGACGGTTACGGAATAAGGTATAAATACGGCTTGTTTAAGCAGGAAATAAAAGACGGATTTCAGACTGAAACCGCAGACGACTGGACTAAATACGGCGATCCGTGGTCAAAGAGGCGCGAAACCGATACACAGCTTGTAAGATTTAAAAATCAAATAGTAAAGGCTGTTCCGTACGATATGCCTATTATAGCCTACGGCACAAAGCATATCGGTACACTCAGGCTTTGGCAGTCAGAACCGACAGAGGAATTTGACTTTGCCCTGTTCGACAGCGGAAAATACGAGCAGGCAAGCCTTAAAAAAATCTATGCCGAGGACATTTCAAGAGTATTATATCCTAACGACAATACATACGAGGGCAAGGTTTTAAGGCTGAAACAGCAGTATTTTTTCTCCAGCGCGTCAATTTCAGATATAATAAAACGTCACAAAAAGACCTACGGCACACTTGAAAACCTGGCAGATAAGGTGACGATTCAGTTAAATGACACCCACCCCGTAATTTCAATTCCCGAGCTTATAAGGCAGTTATCAAACGAGGGATTCGGCTTTGAAGATGCATATAAAATCGCTCAAAGGGTATTCAACTACACAAACCACACGATTATGGCTGAGGCTTTGGAAAAATGGAGCGTTGAGCTTATAGAAGATGTAATACCCGACGTATTTTCAGTTATACTTTTGCTTAATGAGCGGTTTATCAAAGAGGCATATATCAAAAATCTTCCTAAAGACAAAATAAACGCTATGAAACCTGTTATTGACGGCACGGTTCATATGGCTAATCTTGCGATTTTTTGCTCAAGCTACACAAATGGAGTAGCAGAGATCCACACACAGATCCTGAAAGACGATGTTCTAAAGGACTGGTATAAGCTTTATCCCGAGCGTTTTCAGAACAAGACAAACGGCATCACACAGCGAAGATGGCTTGCCCTCTGCAATAAAGAATTAAGCGGACTTATTACAGAGCTTCTCGGCAATGACGGTTGGGTAACAGATTTAGACAAGCTTAATAGGCTTACAGAATATGCAAACGATGAAAATGTTTTAGAAAGATTTATAAGAATAAAGAAGGTCAAAAAGGCACAGTTAGCTGAATTTATAAAGGTACACGACGGAGTAGAGATCAACCCCGATACAATTTTCGACACTCAGATAAAAAGACTTCACGAATATAAACGTCAGCTTTTGAATGCATTTTCTATATTGTATATTTATTTCGGTATCAAGGACGGAAGTATAACAGACTTCACGCCGACCACATTTATTTTCGGAGCAAAGTCGGCGCCCGGTTATAAAAGAGCCAAGGGAATAATCAAGTTTATAAACGAAGTCGGCAGGATTGTGAATTCCGACGAGCAGACAAAAGATCTTATATCTGTAGTATTTGTTGCAAACTACAATGTTTCCTGCGCTGAAAAGCTAGTTGCAGGCAGCGATGTTTCTGAACAGATCTCAACAGCCGGAACAGAGGCGTCGGGAACGGGAAATATGAAATTTATGCTCAACGGCACGGTGACGCTCGGAACTTACGACGGTGCAAATGTTGAGATAGTAAGAGAGGCAGGAGAGGAGAACAATTATATCTTCGGAGCCACTGTAGAAGAGCTGGCAAAAATCATGCCTGATTATGAACCTCGTGAGATAAACGAAAAAAACGAAAAAATAAAACGCGTTGTAAACACCCTTATTGACGGAACTCTTTCTGACGGCGGAACAGGTATATTCAGAGAGCTTTATTTCTCGCTTATGGACGGTGCAAGCTGGCATACTCCTGATAACTACTATCTTCTCGGCGATCTTGAAAGCTATGTTCAAGCCAAGCTGAGAGTAAACAGGGATTACAAAGACCAAAAAGCCTTCTACAGAAAATGCTGGCTAAATATGTGCAATGCAGGCAAATTCAGCTCAGACCGAACTATCAGGGACTACGCAGAAAACATCTGGAAAATAGAAACAGTAAGCGGCTTTAACAGATAAAATTTAAGGGAGCAGATATAATCTGCTCCCTATTATGTTTTATTTTTTACAAAAGCGGACCGAAAATCTTTAAAATTCCGCCGAAAATTTTATCGAATATATTTCGATTATTCATATCTTCTATAGTTATTTGTTTGCAGTCATTTTCAATCATATCTGTAATATCTTTTTTCACATCTGCAACTATATTATTTTTATAAAACACAGCGCCGTCCTCAAAATGAAGATAAAGACTTCTGTAATCAAGGTTAACCGTTCCGACAGTAGCAATCTTATCATCTGAAACGCAGTCCTTTGTATGGACAAACCCCGGCTTAAATCGATAAAACTTCACACCCTGCTCTAAAAGCTCCTTATAATAGCAGTTTGAAATCTTCTGAACATACCACTTATCCGATATTCCCGGAACAACAATCCTCACATCTACCCCGCTTTTTGCGGCATACATCAAGGCAGTAGTGATCTCGCTGTCCAAAATCAAATATGGAGCCGTAAAGTATACATAATCCTTTGCCTTATTTATTATATCAAGGTAAATCATCTTACCTACCGTTTCATCGTCAAGCGGCGAATCGCTGTACGGAATAACATATCCTTCTCCGCCAAAGCTTTCATTATGATATTTGTGCGGAGCATAATCTAAATAGTTTGCAGACTCTTTTTCATTAAGCTCCCATAACTGGAAAAACATCATAGTAAAGCTCCATACCGCGTCGCCCTTTAACATAACGGCAGAATCCTTCCAGTACCCAAACTTTACCTTTTTATTAATGTATTCATCTGCTAAATTAGTTCCTCCGGTAAAGGCGGTATGACCGTCAATAACCACGATTTTTCTGTGATCGCGGTTATTTTGCACAGTAGTCAAAAACGGCACGAACGGATTAAACACCTTGCATTTAATACCATAGTATTTTAGCGTTTCATCAAACTTTCCGGGAAGTATAGTCTGCGCACCTACGCCGTCATACATGACCCTTACGTCCACGCCCTCATCAACCTTATCTAAAAGTATCTCAATAATCTGATCCCACATTACTCCAAGCTCGACGATGAAATACTCAATAAATATAAAATGCTTTGCCTTTTTTAGCTCTTCAAGCAAAACTTCAAACTGCTCCTCGCCATTTCTGAAATACTGAGCAGTTGTATTTTTATATGTCGGGAATTTACCGCAGCTTGCTATATAGTGCGACATTCTTGCAAAGGACTTATCCTCGTTATTTAAGATACTGCTGTAAATTTCTTTGTTCTGAGTCAAGTACTTTTCAGTTTCATAAAACTTTCTCTGAACAGTTTTTTTGAAAAAATGACGTGAAACCTGCGTTTTCACAAACAAATAAACCAAAGCCATAAAACCCGGAAATATCACAAACGGAACAAGCCATGCTATCTTATAACCTGAATTTTCATTTGAGCTTGCTATATAACTTACAAGTATAATAGCTAAAATTATCAAACCAAGGTATATATAAATAAATTGCTCATACAAACTGAAAAAAGCAAATGTTACAAATGCCACTTGAATAAACAAAAGGATTATAACCGTTATCTTCCGGGAAAACAAAAAGCTCAATTTTTTTCTTAAGCCCGCTTTCATTGTTTCTTTAATTGGCTTTTTCATTTATCTTATTACCTCCGTTGATTATAAACCCTATAAATTCCTTGTTAGAATTATTATACCAAATTGCATACACTTATTCAATACAAAACTCTTAAACCTTATGCTTAAGAGTTTATGTGGTTTATTCAATATCTATATCAAGCAGTCTGTCGGTTTTACCGTCGCTTGAGTCCAGCGTTGTTACACTTTTCAGCTTTCTGTTTATAGCCCTTGTACGAACTCCTACTAAATCATCAAGCTGTCGCGACGCTAGATTCAGACTGTTCTGAGCTTTTGTAATTACTTCCTCAAATTTGCCGAACTCCGTCTTAACCGCGCCGAGAACCTCCCACACCTCGCTACTGCGCTTTTGAATAGCAAGAGTTTTAAAGCCCATCTGAAGGCTGTTAAGCAGCGCCGCCATAGTACTCGGTCCTGCAAGATTTACCTTAAAACTGCGCTGGAGCTCCTCTACCATTCCCCTGTTTACAAGCTCGGCATAAAGCCCCTCAAAGGGTACGAATAGAATACCGAAATCGGTCGAGTACGGAGGGCATATATATTTCTGATTTATATCCTTTGCCTCATTTTTAACAGTTGAAAGCAATACTTTAATAGCGGCGTTAATTTCATCCTTAGAGCCATTCTCATATGCGTCTACTAGGTTGGCATAGCTATCTCCGGGGAACTTAGAGTCAATAGGAAGATATACTGTTCTATCATCGTCTGCCGGGAGCTTTACAGCGAATTCAACACGCTTTCCGCTGCCGCTTTTGATTTCGACGTTTTCATCATATTGCTCAGGGGCGAGAATTTCAGATAAAATTGAACCAAGCTGAATTTCACCTAAAATTCCTCTGCTCTTAACGTTTGTAAGAACCTTTTTCAAATCGCCTACGCCCGTCGCAAGAGTCTGCATTTCTCCCACGCTTTTATAAACCTGCTGTAAGTTATCGTTTACCGACTTAAATGACTGAGTTATGCGCTCGTCTAAAGTCTTTTGAAGTTTCTCATCGACAACCTGACGCATTTCATCAAGCTTTTTTGAATTCTCCTCCTGCAGCGAGCCGAGCCTTTTCTCAACAGTTGTACGGATATTGTCAAGCCTTTGCTCGTTTTCAACAGAAAAGGTTTTGAACCTGTCCTCCTGATGGGTCAACGAATATGTAACAGACTTTTGAAGGCTCTCCTGCTTATCCGATAAATTCTTATCAAGTATTGAAAGCTTATCCGCAACCGTGTTGTTAAGGTCTTTTTGATTTTGTGATACCATCTCTCCCAGACTTTTGATAGAGACGCTTGTCGTATGATTCATCTCTTCCCTGAACGCGGAAATCTGCTTTTCTATATCGTTTTTTATCTGTAATATAATTTCTTCATTGTTATTCGACTGCACCTTTTTAGGTAATAAAACTACTGTGAATATTATCAAAATTATCACTAGTATAATAACCGCGCACAAAAGAATTATATCAAGCATAGTACTATCTCTCCTTGACTTTAAATACCTTTACGTATATAATATATTTACAATTTAGTATGTGATAAAATTCAGGCAACGTCGTTGCTGTCGCTATTTACAGCCCTGTTTGAAGTTACTGAGATATTTTTTCGCCGTTTATCATTTTCAAATGACATATCAATCTCACACAAGTAATAAACATAAACCATCGCCGCAACACCCAGAATCGACAGTAACATAAAAGCTAAAACATCGATCATTTTAAACCTCTCCCTTTTAATTCTAGTAAAAAATCAAAACCGCTAAGACTTTTTACTGTAACTTCAGTTTAACTGATTATAAGTCCGTTTGTTTGGACTAATACAAGAAATTTTAAAATTACTGAAAAATCGAGGTTTATATTATAAATCTGTCTTTGCAGATATACTTCTGCAAAAAGAATAGGAAATCAACAAAAACGCTTTTTATATTACCAACATTAGTATAACAGAAAGGGTCGAAATATGCAAGAAAATTTTAAGTTAATCGAAGGTTTAACCGTTGCAGACACTAACGGAATAAAGTCAGCATTTGTTAAACTTAATAGCAGCGAAATAAACTGTGTAATAAGCGCGGAGAAAATAAAACCGATAGTTAAAAAAGCTGTGAAGTTGATAAAGAAACCTTATTTTTTTCTTGAAATACCATTTACTGACGCCGAAGAGGCAGAGCTATCTAAAAAAGGCGAAAGCGGCTCTCATATGAGGCTTTACAATCTAGAAGTAACACACAGCGTAGCTGATGCAATATTAGAGAGATACGGCGATTTGCTTATCAACGACGGTGTGACAAACTTTGGTTTTTGCTCGCTTGATACCGAAACAGAAATTTATGTTATGCCTTTTCAGAACATAATGTTCTACAATAAAAATGACGTGAATATTTTTGAAAAGATCCTAATAGAAAATAATATACAAGAGCGCAGGGAGGAAGAATATATCACAATAGACAGTCTGCTATCGAAGAAAAATCCTGCCGACAGGGTTTTGGTAGAACTTAACGGCGAAACGGTTTTTGATGTGATTGAAAATCTGAAGGAAGTCGGTCTTACGCTTTGCGACACAATCAGAGAGGGGTAACGGTAAAAACATAAGAAAGGACGCTAATTATGACAAACATCTGGCATGATATATCGCCGAAAAAGATTTCTCAGGATTATTTCACGGCGGTTATAGAAATTTCAAAGGGCTCAAAAATCAAGTATGAGCTTGACAAGGAAACGGGGCTTTTGACGATGGACAGAATACTGTACACATCGACGCACTATCCGGCAAATTACGGCTTTATCCCCAGAACCTATGCGTCAGACGGCGACCCTTTAGACGTATTGGTTTTATGCTCAGAAACGCTCCAGCCTCTTTCTCTTGTAAACTGCTATCCGATAGGCGTTATAAAAATGATCGACAGCGGTTCATCAGACGAAAAGATAATCGCAATACCTTTTAATGATCCTGTGTATAACTGCTACCAAGATATCAATGAACTTCCTAAGCATATTTTTGATGAAATGTCCCACTTCTTCTCGGTATACAAAACTCTTGAGGGAAAGCAGACCGCAATTGAGAAGATCGAGGGAAAACAAACCGCAAATGAAGTCATTCAAAGCTGTATTGATAATTATATCGAAAGCTATTGTAAGTAGATAAATACATATGCATCAATTATACTATAAAATTAAACTCCCTGTTTAGAAAAAATCTAAATCGGGAGTTTCTTATTTCACCATAAAATGTTTGACAAAGCACCGCTTGATAGTGTACAATAAAAGGGTATTAAATACAAAATTTCAAATTGGAGGAAAAATAAATGGCATATGTGATAGGTGTCGACTGCGGTACAAGCGGTACTAAAACCGTTCTCTTTGACGAAAGCGGTAAAGTGATTGCCTCAAAGACGATAGAGTACCCTATGTATCAGCCAAAAAACGGCTATGCCGAACAGGATCCTGCTGACTGGTCAAACGCTATGATCAACACAATCAAAGCCGTTATGACGCAAAGCGGCGTTTCCAAAGAAGATGTCAAGGGCGTTGGAATTTCCGGACAAATGCACGGTCTTGTTATGCTCGACAAAAACGGCAGCGTTTTAAGAAAGTCTATTATTTGGTGCGATCAGAGAACCGCTAGCGAAGTCGAAGAAATGAATAAAAAACTCGGCGAGAAAAAGCTAATTGAAATAACCGCTAATCCTGCGCTTACCGGCTGGACAGCCGCAAAAATTCTCTGGGTCAAAAATAACGAGCCTGAAATATATGAAAAATGCGCTCATATTCTTTTGCCTAAGGACTATCTAAGATTTATTCTTACCGGCGAGTTTGCAACCGAGGTTTCCGACGCCTCGGGAATGCAGCTTTTAAATGTTCCGAACAGATGCTGGTCGGACGAGGTCTTGTCTGCTCTTGAAATTGATAAAAGCCTTTTGGGCAAGGTTTATGAGAGCTGCGAAGTCACAGGTAAAGTTACCGCTAAAATGGCTGAGCTTACCGGTCTTAAAGAGGGAACAATCGTTGTAGGCGGTGCCGGCGATAACGCTGCCGCCGCTGTGGGAACAGGCGTTGTAGAAGACGGAAAAGCCTTTACGACAATCGGCACTTCGGGCGTTGTTTTTGCTCACACATCAAACATTTCCATAGACCCTAAAGGACGCGTCCATACCTGTTGTGCGGCGGTTCCGAACTCATGGCACGTTATGGGTGTTACTCAAGGTGCAGGGCTTTCCCTCAAGTGGTTTAGAGATAACTTCTGCGGGGCTGAAAAGGAAACCGCATCTTTAATGGGAGTTGACGAATACTACCTTATGGATAAAGAGGCAGAAACTGTTCCTGTTGGGGCTAACAGACTTCTCTATCTGCCTTATCTTATGGGTGAGAGAACTCCTCACCTCGACCCTGACGCAAGGGGAGTATTCTTCGGACTTTCTGCTATGCATACAAAAAAAGATATGCTCCGCGCTGTTTTAGAGGGAGTATCCTACTCTCTTCGCGACTGCGTTGAAGTATTCAGAGAAATGAACATAAACGTATCCGATATGATGGCTTGCGGCGGCGGCGGAACATCTCCTTTGTGGCGTTCTATGCTCGCGGATTTATACAACTGCCCTGTAAAAACCGTTGCGTCCAAAGAAGGTCCTGCTCTTGGTGTTGCACTTCTTGCAACTGTGGGCGCAGGAATTTACAGCAGTGTTCCCGAGGCGTGCAATGCGGTTATCAAAACAGATAAAACGCAAATGCCGAATGCTGAAAATATCTCCGATTATGAAAAATATTACCAACTTTATCGTGAAATCTACCCTGCTCTTAAAGCAAGCTATAAAAAGCTAGGCGCTTTATAAATTTTTGAATAATACCTGAATTATCAGGAAATATATAATTGAAAGGAAATTTATTATGAAACTTTTTATCGACACGGCAAATGTTGACGACATTAGAGAGGCAAATGACCTCGGCGTTATCTGCGGAGTTACAACAAACCCGTCATTAATAGCTAAAGAGGGAAGAGTTTTTCAGGATGTTGTTAAGGAAATAACTGAAATCGTAGACGGTCCTATCTCAGCCGAAGTTATTTCTCTTGAGGCTGACAAAATGGTCGAGGAAGCTAAGCCCCTTGCAGCTATTCATAAAAACATCGTTATCAAAATCCCTATGTGTGCCGAAGGTCTTAAGGCTACAAAACAGCTTACAGCTCTCGGAATAAAAACAAACGTAACGCTTATCTTTTCGGCTGCTCAGGCGCTTTTGGCTGCAAAGGCAGGAGCGACCTATGTTTCGCCGTTTTTGGGAAGACTAGACGATATAGGAATGGAGGGTATGAACCTCATTGAAGAAATCGTAGACATATTCGACGCACAAGCCATTGAAACCGAGATTATTGCAGCGTCAATAAGAAATCCTATTCACGTTACAGCTGCCGCAAGACTTGGCTGCGACATTGCAACAGTCCCAATGAATGTAATCAGGCAGATGATTCACCATCCTTTGACCGATATCGGAATTGAAAGATTCCTAAAGGACTGGGAAGGCGTAGAAACAAAGTAAAAAAACATTATCACTCATTAAAACAGAGTCTGAATAATCAGGCTCTGTTTTTTTATATATTTTTATTTATAAAAGGCATAAAAAGTCCCGCACCATCAGTACGGGACTTTAAGTATGTGTTAAATATTACTACTTAACTTTAACTTTTGCAACTTTCTTGCTCCATGCGCTAAACATCTTTTGTGTTTTGAAATTCTTATCCTTATATGTAGCGTATGCTCTAACTCTTACATAATAAGTCTTCTTGCTCTTAATCTTCTTGTTCTTAATTGTGAGCTTTTTCTTTGTTGTGAGTTTCTTAAATACTATCTTGCTCTTCTTGAACTTTTTGTTGGTAGATACCTGTACCTCATAGCCCTTAGCTTTCTTTACTTTCTTCCAAGAAACATTAATCTTCTTCTTAGCCTTGCTCTTAGCATTGACTGTTTTTATCTTAGCCTTTTTCATTGCGTTCTTAGCAGCAGCCTTATCTTTCTTAACCTGATCAGCGCTTCTTGTCTTCTTTGTAGTATTAACGGTAGGTTTCTTTGCTGTTGTATTGTTGCTTGGAGCATTCTTAACATAACCCGAAACCTTAATTTTTACAGTCATTGTGTCGCCCATCAAGAAGTAAATATCAGTAAGATCAATCGGAGAATCAAGCTTTGTGTCACCGTACTCGTTATAAATCTCTAATCGAAGATTTTGGGTCTCCTTCTCGATATTACCAAACTTAAGCTTTGATGAATCAAATTTAATTTCTTTGGTTCCGCCATTTTCATAATCAGGTACAGTAATTGATAAAAGCTCTGCCTTTAAATTTGGATTTGTTTTATATGCATCTACAAAATCAATGACAAAAACTACTGCACCGTTTGCGTCACCCCTGAAATAGTCTGTTTCAAGTGAAGTAATATTAAATGTATATTCTCCATTATCGGTTATATTTAACTCAACACCGCTTTGTTTTGGTTCACCGTTTTCTTTATAGCCATACTTCTCAAGAGTGTTAGGCTGAACTGACCAGTCAGATGATGCATAATAAACTCTTCCTATTACTGAATCTGCAGGTTGTACAGGAGTTTTATTATCATCAGGTTTCTCCTTGTCGTCACCTGAAGATGTACCAAATCCGTTTTTCAATGTAAATTTAATTGAAATTGAATTGATAGTTATTGTTTTATCAAGGTTGATACTGTTATTAGTCCACCATGGATTCCACGGGCAAACATCAAAGTTATTTGCACCATCTCCGGTTCCCCATGGTGCTGCATCAATCCAAGCAGCAGGAACATCATATTTAGTTCCATTTACAAGAATTTCATCCAACGTTACCGTTGCACTTTCATTAAGAACACTTTTTGCATCTTTACCTGACAGAAGAAAACCTGTACCGTTTGCTGTTAAATTAAGTCCGTCAGCAGAAATTGTATACTGACCGTCCTTAGTTATGTCAAGCGTTTGTGTGCCCAATTGTGTGCCATTTGTATCCGTAAGCATAATAGATACGTTCGTTGCCGGTGGATTCGGATCAGGGGTATCACCGCCCGGAGCAGTGCTGCCTCCGGCTGCTAAATCTTCAGATGTAGGCTCTGTTAAATAAACGCCAACGAGTGAAGCTTTAATGCCATTTTCAGCTGCGGCATATTTATCTGAACTATCTTCTGTTCTAAAAGCTACTGCAAGAAATTGAACTTTCTCAGAATTAACAGATGAGCTACCCTTCCAAGATACTACATAAGTACCATCTTCAGAAATTTTTATTGGTGCATTTCCGTTCTCATTTGGATTCCAACCTTGCCAGTCAGCTCCATTTGAGAAAATCATATATGCAGTAAAAGGAGAGGTAACGCCCTTAATATTAAATGCTATATAAAGCTCCTTTTTCTGATACAACTGAGGTAATCCAGTTGCATCACTACTCCAATCCTGAATCAGTTTAAACTGGTCACTTTCAAGTGCCCCTGAAGTTTGGTACCAACCTTTTGTTGTAGGCTCAATAGTATCAGTTGCAGATACTGATGTAAATGATGCAATAGCAACAGATGACAATGCCATAATTGCTGCTGTTACACCGGACAGAAGTTTCTTTAACTTCATTTTAAATTCCTCCTTTAAATTATTAATTATTGTATATCGTTATTGATACATTTACATTTTAGCATTTATTATTATAAATATCAATAGTTTTGAATGGCTTTAATTAATTTTTGTATGCTTAATCAAAAACAGGGCTTAATTTTTGTGCAAAATGGAAATTGACATCTTGAATTTTTTTACAATATATTCATTATTGGCAGTTTTTCTTAATAATGTTGTGCAATAACTACAAAACAATATATATATTAAGCAAATAGTATTTACATTTAAAATACTCAATCTAAATATAGTCAGACAAAAAAATCCACCTTCAGCAT
>CANRKQ010000009.1 GCA_947631265.1 uncultured Clostridia bacterium
CACAATGGGATTGAGGTGTAAATAAAAATGTCAAAAAGTTTAAAAGTAATCTTGAGTATTATAGTTGCATTAATTTTATCGTTGATTTTAACTTTCATAAGTTATTATTTATATGTGAACAAACCAAATAATCTCAACCCTGAAGAAACGATAAAAAAATATATGAGTTACTGGGAAGATGATTTTACTGTTGGAATGAAATCATTAGAATCAAAAGATGCTGAGTTTGTTGATGTTATAAGAAACTTACATAGTGTAACAAAAATTAAAAATCTTAGAATAGAAGATGTAACTGTAAAAGAAGTTGACGAGATTATAGAGCAATATAATGGAAAGTTTTTAAAAGAAAATTTAAGAATATATTATATTACTTTTTATGCGTTATCTGATGATGAGGGATGGGAGGGTGAACATACTTTCGGTCTTAGATTAGTGCATGAAAAACAAGGTTGGCTTGTAGTTAGTTTAGGAAATCCATAAAAATTAATATCAATAAAAACTACACCAGACAGCTTGCGAATCGGTAAAATCATAAACGGTACATTTTCTCTTGCTTGTATATAAAAGCGGCTCGTCGGTTAGTTAGCTGCAATAATATTAGCGATAAGTGAGTAGACCAAAATAGCAATATAAATCAGTATCATAGGATTTAAAAATATCTCGATACGCCTTTTGTTTTCGGGAAGTGCTGATCGCTCATATTGAGTTTCATCTTTAAGACTGAAAATCTGTCTGCCCTTAATAATAGCAATGGTGATTCCGCTTAGAACAATAGCATAAACAAGGAAGTTATATATAATCGTAATTGCCATAGAATTCACACTTGCGTTAATGTTCATAAGGCAGGGGAGCATATTGTTCAGCGAGTGCATAACTATAGAAGGTACTATGGAATTTGCTTTAGTATCAACAGTCGCAAAGATAATTCCAATAGCAAAGGCGCCCACAGCCTGAGGAATATTTTTGTGCATAAGAGCAAATAAGATAGCGGATAAAAAAATGGCATTTTTCTTTCCAAAGGGTGACAGAGCCTTTAAAACAAATCCTCTGAAGACTATCTCCTCGGAAATTGGCGCAACAACCACAAGATACAGTATAGTAAGAATTATTGCCGAAAAGCTTGCCTTATCTACTGAAAAATCAGCAGTCGGTATAGTAGTGCCGCTCTCTTTGAAAAGAGCTGTAATAAACGATGTAATAGTTGTAAGAATAGTATTGACCAAAAGTCCGATAGGATATGCAATAATACCCATACTGATATTTTTCTTACTCACTTTAATGTAGCTTAAAACTCTGATCCCCATCAAATGCGCGGTAATGACTGCGAAAATAAGCGAGACCAGAATAACAAAGCAGGAAAAAAACATTGTAAAAGCAGATGAATTTATAAAGCTTGCCTTGCTTTGCAGAAATCCGTTTATAACGTCTGGTCTGAAATTAAAGCTTTTGGTGGATATTGCGTAATATCCAAAGATAAAAATCTGTCTGGCAATGTACATAAATATCAGGTCGTACAGAATAAAAAGTAGACCCAGCTTTGTTACAATGTTTCTTAGAGCCTGTTTTTCAATATACTGTGCTTTTTGTAATTCGGTTGTTGTATTTTCACACATAAAATTTACCCTCTTTTGATAAGAAGTTTAAGATTTAAAATTTGATTTATCAGATAGTTTAATTTATAGTCTATCTCAAATTATTAATAGCGTTGAAAATTCTCTTTGCCACATACGGGTTGTTCATTGTATAAAGGTGAATACCATCGACGCCGTTTGTTATCAAATCCACTATCTGATCGATTGCATATGCAATACCTGCGTCGCGAATAGCCTCCGGATTATTGCCGAAACGGCTCATCATCTTTGAGAATTTCGGCGGTATGCTTGCACCGCAAAGAGAAACCATACGCTCTATCTGACTTTTGTTAACAATTGGCATAATGCCTGCCTCAATAGGCACATTTATTCCTGCGAGTCTTGCTTTTTCTACAAAATCATAAAAGCATCTGTTATCAAAGAATAGCTGTGATATAAGATGCTCTGCACCCTCGTTTACCTTCGTTTTCAGGTGCATTATGTCATCATAAAGCGAGTCGCATTCCGGGTGACATTCAGGATAGCAGACTGATGATATATTAAAATCCCAATCCTTTTTGATGTATTGAATCAGTTCATACGCATAGTGAAAGTCATTCTTAGGCTCTAAATCGGGGTTTTTGTCGCCCCTTAGAGCCAGAATGTTTTCTATTCCCTTGTCTTTCAGACTGGATAGAATGTAATCAATATCTGACTTCACAGAGTTTACACACGTCAGGTGCGCAAGGGGTATTATATCGTACTTTTCCTTAATTATAGAGCATATTTCTACAGTTGATAAATCTGCAATGTTTCCTCCTGCGCCGTATGTACAAGATATAAAGTCGGGCTTGACTTCAGAAAGTCCGTCAAGAGTTTTGTATATGGTATTAATTCCGCCATTTGACCTCTTGGGAGGAAAAATCTCAAGCGAGAATACTGTCTTGCCTTTGCTGAAAAGTGAGCTTATTTGCATTTTATTTTTTCCTTTCGTTAGTTATATATCTTTTCCCTTTTGTTATATATCGTTATATGAACATTAGTATATCATATTTATATGTTAAATTTCAAGTAAATAAATACAATTTATTATTCTTGCAACGGTGACTGGCTCGCCAACAGAGGTCACTTACGCACGCAATTTGCTAATGCACTTTGCAAAAAAACAGCGTTTGTATCTCGAGTTTGGTCTTTTGTATATGTTCCAGTCCGCCGTTTATTATTTATATCCAACTTGCAAAAGAAGCCAGAACCATCGGCGGTTAGACATATTTGTAAATAAACTATTAATATATGTGTGCCGACCTTGATTTTTCATTCAACGGTGATATAATACTATTAGCACTCAAGTAAGCAGAGTGCTAAAATCTGCTGAAAGAATATAACAGACGTAGAAAGGAATGGTCAAGTTTGGGTACAAAACAATTTAAGGCAGAATCAAAAAGACTTCTTGAGATGATGATCAACTCAATTTATACGCATAAGGAAATATTTTTGCGAGAGCTCATATCCAATGCGTCGGACGCTATAGATAAGCTTTATTTTAAATCGCTTACCGACACCAGTATAGGTCTTAAAAAGGACGATTTCGTAATAAACATAGAGATCGATAAGGAAAAAAGAACTCTTACGATTTCCGATAACGGTATAGGTATGACAAAAGAGGAGCTTGAGAATAACCTCGGTACTATTGCGAAGAGCGGTTCGCTCGCCTTTAAAAACGACAACGAATTGGACGGCGATGTCGATATAATAGGACAGTTCGGAGTGGGCTTTTATTCTGCGTTTATGGTTTCTAAGAAGGTTACGGTCGTTTCAAAGGCTTTTGGAGAGGATAAAGCATATATATGGAAGTCCTCAGGCGTATCTGGCTATACAATAGACGAGTGTGATGCCGATATTGATGCAGGTACGGTAATTACGCTTGAAATTAAGGACAATACAGACGATGAAAATTATGACGAGTTCTTAGAGCAGTACAGGATTCAGTCGCTTGTTAAAAAGTATTCTGATTATATTCGTTTTCCAATTAAAATGGAAATGGAAAAAACCGAGTACCCAGAGAAAAAGGATGGCGAGGATAAAGAGCCTGAGCCTGTTACTGTAAGGGAAATAGTTACTCTTAACAGTATGGTCCCTATCTGGAAGAAAAATAAAAGCGAGCTTAAAGACGAGGACTATAACAGCTTTTATACCGATAAGTTCGCTGACTATGAACCTCCGCTTACTCATATTCACTCTAAGAACGAGGGCGTAGCTACTTATGACGCTCTGCTGTTCGTACCCTCGAGGGTGCCTTTTGACTACTATACAAAGAACTTCAAAAAGGGTCTTCAGCTTTACTCAAGCGGAGTTATGATAATGGATTGCTGTGAGGATCTGCTGCCTGATTACTTTAACTTCGTAAAAGGTCTTGTAGATTCGCAGGATCTATCTTTAAACATTTCCAGGGAAATGCTGCAGCACGACAGACAGGTTAAAATTATCGCAAGAAATATCGAAAAGTCAATAAAGAACGAGCTTGCTAAAATGCTCAAAAATAAAAGGGAAGACTATGAGAAGTTTTTCAAGGCGTTCGGTCTTAACTTAAAATTCGGTATCTATCAGAGCTACGGAATGGCAAAGGATACTTTGCAGGATCTACTTCTGTTCAAATCTTCATTTGAGGGTAAGATGGTTACTCTTGACGAGTATGTGAGCAGAATGAAAGACGACCAGAAGTACATCTATTACGCCTGCGGCGAGAGCGAGGCTCGTATTGAGATGCTTCCTCAGGCTGAGGCTGTTAAGGATAAGGGTTATGAAATTCTTTACTTCACCGACGATGTGGACGAGTTCACTATCAAGATGATTATGAATTATAAGGAGAAAGAATTCAAATCTATAACAGCTAGCGATCTTGACCTTAGCACAGATGAGGAAAAAGAAGAAGTCAAAAAGAAATCAGAGGACAGCAAGGATATGTTCAATTTTATGAAAGAATCTCTTGGTGATAAGGTTTCTGAGGTAAGACTTTCTTCAAAACTCAAAACGCACCCTGTCTGCCTTTCAAGCGATGGACAGGTGTCGATTGAAATGGAAAAGGTTTTAAATTCAATGCCCCAGAACAGCGATAATAAGGTGAAATCAGAAAAGGCTCTTGAGATAAACGCATCTCACCCGATCTACGACAAACTGAAAAGCCTTTATGAGAGCGATAAGGATAAGCTCAAGATCTACGCCGGCCTTCTGTATGACCAGGCTCTGCTGATCGAGGGTATGAGTATTGAAAATCCGCTGGAGTTTTCTAATAATATCTGCGATTTAATGGTGTAGCATAGGATAGAATTAAATATAATAAAAATAAAAAAAGAAGTAAGAGATTAAATTTTTCTCTTACTTCTTTTTTACGTTAAAAGAAGTAACACCGCCACTTTGCTTTGCAGTTTTTTATTCTTTTTTGGAATTATTCTAAAATTGAATAAAAATTCCTATCTAAATATGATAGAATGTATATAAGAAAGTGAGGTTTATAAAATGGAAAAGTGTTTAGAAAGGATAAAGGAATTGAGAAAGGAGTCAGGGCTGACCCAAAAGCAGGTAGCGGAAATATTAAATGTATCGCCAAGCACGGTATCAAGATATGAAAGCGGAAAAATCCCAATAAGAATAAACGAGGTCATATTATTAGCAGAATATTATGATGTTTGCTTGGATTACATAGGCTGTTTTACAGACAAAAAGGGTTATTTTTTAGGTAAGGATAAACATTAATAAATAGAGAAGTGAGAAAATGGCTTGGCGGAGCAAAACGCACCCAAGCAAATGAATGCCTGAGTGCGTTTTACAAATAATTTATAAGTGGGATGGGGGCAAATTAAAATATTTGGAGGTTACCTCTCATCACTCTTAATCTAAATTTGTTGCTTTTAGTAAAGCCCGCCGTTTATTTAAACTGTAACATTTATCAAGCTTCCCAAAGGCAGCATAGCCATTAGCGGCTCACTTATTAGTCGTCTTGAAGAGCGTCGTAGCCCTGTTCGCCGGTACGAACCTTTATTACGTTTTCAATGTCGTAGATGAAGATCTTACCGTCGCCGATGTGACCTGTGTAAAGAGCTGACTTAGCAGCGTCTACAACAGTGTTTACAGGAACTTTGCATACAACGACTTCTGCTTTTACCTTAGGAAGTAGGTTAGCTTCGACCTCAACTCCACGGTAGAATTCTGCCTGTCCCTTCTGCATACCGCAGCCGAGTACGTTTGTAACGGTAATACCGGTTACATTGATGTTTTCCATAGCGGCGATGAAGTCTTGCAGCTTTTGCTGTTTAAATACAACAACTATCTTTGTGATCTTAGGATTGCCGACTGTGTAATCCTCAACCTCTACGGCTTTGTTTACAGGAACTGTAGGTGTAGGAGGAGGTGTGATCTTTTCAACGCTGTGTGCGTCGTCTGAAGTGTAAGCTGAGATAGCTGAAACTGCCGGAGCAAAGTCAGCGTAAGACGATACAAGGCCGTGCTCTGTAGTGTCAAGACCGATAATTTCCTCTTGTCGTGATGCTCTTAAGCCAACGATAGCCTTGATAAGTAAGAATACGATCGTCATAGTAACTGCAGTCCAAGCGGCAACTGAAACAAAACCTGTTAGCTGCTTGCCAAGAAGTGAAACTCCTCCGCCGTAGAAAAGACCGACTAAATCATTTCCGGGAACAGAGTCAGTTGCAAAAAGACCTACAGCGATAGTTCCCCAGATACCGTTGAACATATGGACAGCAACAGCACCTACAGGGTCATCGACGTGAAGAACATAGTCCAAGAACCAAACGCCGAATACAACTAAAAGTCCGGCGATGATACCGATTATAATAGCTCCTGTGCAGTCAACCACGTCGCAGCCTGCTGTTATGGCAACAAGTCCCGCAAGCGAGGCGTTAAGACACATTGAAACATCAGGCTTGCCGTATTTTATCCAAGTAAAAATCATACAAGCCACAGTTGCAACAGCAGGAGCAACAGTAGTTGTCAGGAAGATAGAACCTAACTGATCGACGCTTGTTGCAGCAGCGCCGTTGAATCCGTACCAGCCGAGCCATAAAATAAACACACCCAAAGCTCCTATAGTGAGGTTGTGACCAGGAATAGCGTGGACCTTGATTTTTCCGTCTTTTGTTTTAGTGAACTTTCCGATACGGGCACCGAGTATTTTAGCTCCGATAAGAGCCGATATACCGCCGACCATGTGAATAGCGCAAGAACCGGCAAAGTCGTGGAATCCGAGCTGTGACAGCCAGCCGTGGCCCCAGATCCAGTGAGCCTCGATAGGGTAGATAAGAGCGGAAATTACTGCTGAATAGATACAGTATGAAAGGAACTTAGTTCTTTCAGCCATAGCGCCCGAAACGATTGTTGCTGTCGTAGCGCAGAATACTAAATTGAATACGAAGTTCGACCAGTCAAAGTTTTCATAGGCAGTTAGAATATCAAGACCGGGCTTTCCAATAAAACCGACTAGATCCTCGCCCAATAAGAGGCTGAAACCGATGAATATGAACATTACTGTACCGATACAGAAGTCCATAAGGTTTTTCATAATGATGTTACCTGCATTCTTTGCTCTTGTAAAGCCTGTTTCGACCATTGCAAAGCCTGCCTGCATCCAGAATACCAGCGCAGCGCCAATCAGAAACCATACTCCGAATACCAGACCGTTGGTTTCAGACATTACTTTTTCCAGAATGCTGCTGCTTTCAGCTAAAGTTACCATAATAATCTCTCCTTTATTTGTTGGTTATAAAAAAGGTACAAATCTGCCGGCGGTCAGCCTTTTGAATTTGTACCTCTTTGTACTATTTTTTATTTTACTTTAATTAAACATAGAAAAGCATCTTTCCGTAAGTAGGATATGGCCAGTACTTTTCGCCGACAAGCGTTTCAAGCTGATCGGCAGGAGCTCTAAGCATACCCATTGCTGTTAGAACCTCGTCGTGATAGAATTTTGATGCCTCTTTCATATCCTCAATACCTGACGCCTTGACTGTAATATCCTCAAGATTCTGAAGATTCTTGTAGGTTTCTTTTTCAAGGTCTGTAAGCTTTTTAACCAGATCCATCTCATAAGCAGGGTCGGCACCGCATTCTTTAGCCAGCTTTGCAGTCTCGCTCAGTTTTCTGACATATGATGAAACAGCAGGGAGAATATCCTTCTTAGCCATATCGATCATAGTGAGCGCCTCAATGTTCAAAATCTTTACGTATTCTTCTAAGAGAATTTCAACTCTTGAGTGTATCTCAGTCTCGGTGTAAACGCCGTGTCTTTCAAATACTTCTATGTTCTTAGGGTCAGCGAAGTGGGGTATAGCCTCTGGAGTTGATCTGAGGTTCAAAAGACCTCTTTTTTCTGCCTCCTTAGGCCACTCGTCGCTGTAGCCGTCGCCGTTGAAGATTATGTTCTGATTTTCCTTGATAGTTTCCTTGATAAGCTCGTGGAGCGTGCCTTGGAAATCCTCAACGCCTGTAAGTCTTTCAGCGAACTCATCTAAAACGTCGGCAACGATCGTGTTAAGTACTGTGTTAGGTCCTGCTACCGAAAGTCTTGAACCGGGCATTCTGAACTCAAATCTGTTACCTGTGAATGCGAAAGGCGATGTCCTGTTTCTGTCTGTGTTGTCCTTAGGGAAGGATGGCAGAACGTCAACGCCGATTTTTAAGTCAGCAACGCCATCGTTGTCGTAATCAACATCATTACAGATGGCGTCTAAGATAGCAGTGAGCTCGTCTCCGAGGAAGATTGAAATAATAGCAGGAGGAGCCTCGTTAGCGCCAAGTCTGTGGTCATTTCCTGCGGTCGCAACAGAAAGTCTCAGCAGATCCTGATACTTGTTTACAGCCTTGATGACCGCCGTCAGGAAAAGCAAGAACTGTGCATTTTCAGCAGGTGTTTTACCTGGGTCTAAAAGATTTATACCTGTGTCTGTAGAAAGCGACCAGTTGTTATGCTTACCGCTGCCGTTGACGCCCGCGAAAGGTTTTTCGTGGAGAAGGCATTTAAAGCCGTGTTTTTTAGCTGTTTTTCTCATTGCCTCCATAGTAAGCTGGTTGTGGTCTGACGCTATGTTTGTTGTTGAGAAAATTGGTGCAAGCTCGTGCTGTGCAGGAGCAACCTCGTTGTGCTTTGTTTTAGCTGTAATACCGAGTTTCCAAAGTTCCTCGTCTAAGTCCTTCATATAGGCTGAAACTCTCATCTTTACAGAGCCGAAATAGTGATCCTCAAGCTCCTGACCCTTAGGTGCAGGCGCGCCGAATAATGTTCTGCCTGTGTATATCAGGTCTTTTCTCTTAGCGTAATCCTCTCTCTCGATAAGGAAGTATTCCTGCTCAGGACCTACAGTTGAGGAAACTCTGTTTGCCTTTACGCCGAATAAATCAAGAATTTTAAGAGCTGATTTTGATACAGCGTCCATTGAACGCAGCAAAGGAGTTTTCTTGTCAAGCGCCTCGCCAGTATATGAGCAGAATGCCGTAGGAATACAAAGAGAGCCGTCTTTTATAAAAGCAAATGAGGTAGGATCCCATGCTGTGTAGCCTCTTGCCTCAAAGGTAGCTCTCAAACCGCCCGACGGGAACGATGAGGCGTCCGGCTCTCCCTTTATAAGCTCTTTTCCGCTCAACTCCATAATTACTCCGCCGTCAGGAGTAGGTGAGATAAAGCTGTCATGCTTTTCAGCGGTCAAGCCTGTCATCGGCTGGAACCAGTGAGTAAAGTGTGTAGCACCTTTTTCAACTGCCCAGTCCTTCATTGCGTTTGCCACAACATTTGCGACAGACAAATCTAAAGGCTCAGCATTGTCGATTGTTTTCTTCAATGCTTTGAATGTTTCTTTCGGCAGTCTTTGTTTCATAACTCTCAGATTAAAAACATCTTCGCCGAACAGTTCGGGAATATTGCTCATTTGAATTTTCCTCCGTTTCAATTGTAAATTATAAATAAAAAGGCACTGCGGACATTAAGTGTCCACAGCGCCTTTGCTGTTTACATTGTTAGTATATTCTTTTTATTTTCATTTGTCAAGTATTTTTTATGTTTTTATTTGATATTTGTATATTTTTTCAAATGGAAAAGCCCTCTGGGCAAAAGTTTTAGTTATTTTAAATAACAAATCATACACAGCAGAATAAATCGTGTTATATTATAATATAGTATATCCTTTGACTGCAAGTTTTCAATATTAAACTTGCAAAATAAAATAAAAAACAATTGATTTTTCTTTACAGATAAAACAAAAATGAATTTTTGCTAAAAAAATTCTGCAAAAATGCTTGACAAGTCAATAGCTATGTGCTAGAATGATATAGGTTAATATTCGGGACAATGGTGTTCACTTGGCTGCGGCTTGTACTGCGGTTTTTTTGTGAATACTTTTTTTATATCAAGACTTTTATGATTAAAAATTAAAAAATGAATATTCTATAATATACAATTTATGAGTAGGAGGAAACTTGTATGCTTAAAGAGGGAGAGATCAGAATTCCATCGGGCTGTGCTATTTCGGGAATGATTTCGACAAGCGGAAAGAAAATAAACGGCTCTAAAATCGTCAAATCAATAGCGACTATGCACGATCGTTCAAACGGTCTGGGCGGAGGCTTTGCAGGATACGGAATATATCCTCAGTATAAAGACCTCTATGCCTTTCACGTTTTCTATGATTCAAACAAGTCCAGAGAGGAGTGCGAAAGGTTCTTAGACAGGCACTTTGACATTATCAATCTGTCGAAGATACCTGTTAAGCCTAATCAGACCATTACTGCCGAACCGCTTATCTGGAGATACTTTGTAAATCCGCTGCCGACCAAGCTTACCGACAGTCAGCTTGACGAAAAGGAGTTCGTGACAAGGAGCGTAATAAATATAAACTCCAACATTGACGGCGCATATGTTTTCTCCTGCGGAAAGAATATGGGAGTATTCAAGGCAGTAGGTTTTCCTGAAGATGTCGGAGACTACTTCAGGCTTGACGAGTATGAGGGATATGCGTGGACTGCTCACGGCAGATATCCTACAAACACTCCCGGCTGGTGGGGAGGAGCTCACCCATTCGCAATGCTTGACTATTCTATAGTACATAACGGAGAGATTTCAAGCTACGACGCCAACAGACGTGACATTGAAATGTACGGTTACAAATGTACTTTGCAGACTGATACCGAAGTTATTACATATATAATAGATTACCTTTTAAGAAAGCAAAGACTGTCGCTGAAGGACGCGGCAAATGTAATTGCAGCGCCGTTCTGGTCTACAATAGAAAGTATGCCAAAAAAAGAGAGAGATAAGCTTTGTTATCTCAGAAACGCTTTTCCTGGACTGCTAATCACAGGACCGTTTTCGATTATTTTAGGCTTTGAGGGCGGACTTATGGCTCTTAATGACAGATTGAAGCTGAGGTCGATGGTTATAGGCGAAAAAGACGATATGGTCTATATGGCAAGCGAGGAGTGCGCTATAAGGGTTATCGAGCCCGAGCTTGACAAGCTTTGGTCGCCTAAAGGCGGAGAACCTGTTATAGCGTCGTTACAGCCAAAGGCAGTCAAGCAACGGTGACGTTGCATCCACTCTGCCTTTGGTGAGTTTGTAAAATGTGTTTACAAACGCACAACGGCAGGCTAGTACCTAGATGAAAAAGGTAAAAACCGATTAGCTTGCAACGGTGACGTTGCATCCACTCTGCATTTGGTGAGTTTGTAAAATGTGTTTACAACGCACAACGGCAGGCTAGTACCTAGATGAAAAAGGAAAAAACTGATGGGTTAGCAACGGTGACGTTGCATCCACTCTGCCTTTGGTGAGTTTGTGAAATGTGTTTACAACGCACAACGGCAGGCTAGTACCTAGATGAAAAAGGTAAAAACTGATGAGCTAGCAATGGTGACGTTGCATCTACTCTGCCACTTATTTTTAACATCTAACGTCTAATATCTAAATGGAGGTTTATTATGGCGATAAATTTTTTATATCCCGAATACGAGGTAATAAGGGATAAGGATAAATGCATAGGCTGTCGTGTATGCGAACGCCAATGCGCAAATGAAGTACATTCATATGATGAAGATTCAGGCTGTATGGTTTCGGATAACGCAAAATGCGTATGCTGTCACAGATGCGTTGCGCTTTGCCCTACCGGTGCGCTTAAAATTGTAAAGACCAACCATACTTTCAGAGAAAATGCAAACTGGACAGGCGAGCATATTTGTGAAATATACAGGCAGGCGGGAACGGGAGGAGTTTTGCTCTCGTCGATGGGAAACCCGAAGAACTATCCTATCTATTGGGATAAGATGCTTATTAACGCGTCACAGGTAACAAACCCGTCTATCGACCCATTGCGTGAGCCTATGGAAACAAGAGTTTTCTTAGGTGCAAAGCCTGAGAAGGTTGAATTCAACTCAAAGGGAGAGATAAAGAACAATCTTACCCCGCAGTTAAAGCTTGATATTCCGATAATGTTCTCGGCAATGTCATACGGGTCTATCAGCTACAACGCTCACGAGAGCCTTGCAAGAGCAGCAGAGGAGCTGGGAACCTATTACAACACTGGCGAGGGCGGACTGCACAAGGATTTCTACAAGTACGGACCGCACACCATTGTACAGGTTGCGTCGGGACGTTTTGGAGTACACAAGGATTATCTTAACGCAGGCGCTGCGATAGAGATTAAAATGGGACAGGGCGCTAAGCCGGGCATCGGCGGACACCTTCCGGGAATAAAGGTCGGAGATGACATATCAAAGACAAGAATGATTCCAAAGGGATCTGACGCTATTTCTCCTGCACCGCACCACGATATATATTCGATTGAGGATCTGAGACAGCTTGTTTATTCACTCAAGGAGGCGTCAGACTATAAAAAGCCTGTTATCGTTAAAATAGCGGCGGTACATAATGTTGCGGCTATAGCGTCGGGTATTGCAAGAGGCGGTGCTGATATTATAGCCATAGACGGTTACAGAGGCGGAACAGGAGCTGCTCCTACCACAATAAGAGATAACGTAGGTATTCCTATAGAGCTTGCGCTGGCAAGCGTTGACCAACGTCTTCGTGAAGAGGGTATAAGAAACAGAGTATCCATTGTAGTTGGCGGTTCAATACGCTCTTCGTCTGATATTGTTAAGGCTATTGCTCTTGGCGCTGACGCTGTGTATATCGGAACATCTGCTCTTATGGCACTTGGCTGTCACCTTTGCAGAAGTTGCCAGCATGGTAAGTGCAACTGGGGTATTGCCACTCAGAGAGAGGATCTTGTAAGGCGTCTTAACCCGGATATAGGTTACAAGAGACTTGTCAATCTTCTTACTGCGTGGAACCACGAAATCAAAGAGATGATGGGCGGTATGGGTATTAACTCTATTGAGGCTTTAAGAGGCAACCGACTTATGCTGAGGGGTATCGGCTTAACCGAAGTAGAGTTAAATATTCTTGGTATCAAGCATGCAGGTCAATAGAAACAAGATTATTATAGGCAAGAAACAAGAAAGAGGCAAGGGGCAAGAGTAATAGCAAAGGTGCGAGATAATATAATAGAATTCCAAGGTATTTTGACTTTGGCATCTAAAACCTTGCATCTTAAACTTTGGAGGGTTCATTTTATGAAACGAATTTATGTAGATGAAAAATGGTGCTTAGGCTGTCATTTATGCGAATATTATTGTGCTTTTGCAAACTCGGGCAAAGATGATATGGCAAAGGCGCTGAAGAATGTTAAGATAAATCCCAGAATACAGATAGAGGAAAAGGACGGAATATCCTTTGCGGTTTCCTGCCGTCATTGCGAGGAGCCGCTGTGCGTAAAGGGCTGTATAACAGGAGCTTTATCGGTGGTTGACGGAGTTATTCAGATAGACAGCGATAAATGCGTAGGCTGTTATACCTGTGTTCTGTCCTGCCCATATGGCGCAATAATGCCGTCCGAGTCCGATGACGGAGTTGTTCAGAAATGCGAGCTTTGTTTAAAGAATTCTCACGGAAAGCCGGCGTGTGTTGAGGGCTGTCCTAACAGAGCAATTATTTACGAAGAAAAGGAATAGGGAGGCGGCAGAAATGAGTAAATATGTAATAATAGGAAACTCAACAGGTGCTATAGGCTGTGTTGAGGGAATAAGAAGCGTTGACAAGAGCGGAGAAATAACTCTAATTGCGTCTGAACCGCACCATACATATTCTAGGCCGCTTATATCTTATCTTCTATGCGGTAAAACCGACGAGCAGAGAATGAAATACCGTTCCGACAGCTTTTACAAGGACAACAAGGTAAGAAAAATGCTTGGCAAGACGGTTGTTTCAGTTGACAACAATGCAAAAAAGGTATTACTTGCAGACGGCAAGGAGGTACCTTATGAGAAACTTATGATAGCAACGGGGTCTGTGCCTTTTGTACCTCCTATGGACGGACTTGATAAGGTTAAGAAGAGGTTCAGTTTTATGACGCTTGACGACGCGCACAAGCTTGAAAAGGCAATCACACCGCAGAGCAAGGTGCTTATTGTCGGAGCAGGACTTATAGGTCTTAAGTGCGCAGAGGGTATAAACGACAAGGTGAAAAGTATAACAGTTGTTGATCTTGCAGACCGTATTCTGCCGTCAATTCTTGATTATGAGGGTTCGGCTGTTGTCCGCAGGCATATAGAATCTAAGGGGGTTAAGTTTTATCTAAGTGACAGCGTAAAGACTTTCGAGAAGAATAAAGCAGCTCTTGTCAGCGGAGCTGAGATTGACTTTGATATTCTTGTGCTGGCAGTAGGAGTCCGTCCGTGCGTAACGCTTATTTCAGACATAGGCGGCAAGGTGAACAGAGGTATTGTAACTGACGACAAGTGCCGCACTTCTCTTAAAGATATTTATGCGGCGGGCGATTGTACAGAGTCCCATGATGTTTCAAGTAATACAAACAAGGTTATGGCATTGCTTCCTAACGCATATATGCAGGGCGAAACAGCAGGTATCAATATGGCGGGAGGAAACGCACATTACGATAATGCTATTCCGATGAACGCTATAGGGTTCTTCGGGCTGCACATCATCACCGCGGGAACTTACGAGGGAGAGAGCTATACAAGTACTGCTGACGGAAATTATAAAAAGCTGTTTTACAAATCAAACCGTCTTAAAGGATATATAATGATAGGCGATATAAAGAGGGCGGGAATTTATACAAGCTTAATTAAAAAGAGAACGCCTCTTTGCTCGATCGACTTTGAATTGATAAAAGAAAAACCGCAGCTTATGGCGTTTTCGAGAAAAGCCCGCAAAGAGTTTTTGGCAAAGTAATCGAAAGGGAGCGTGAAATACTTATGAATATTACGGCAGGAGATATGCATTTTCAGCTTTTGAATAAAAAGCTGAAGGCTTGCAAGGATAAAACAATTACAATAGACAAATGTCTGGGGCAAAGATATATCTGTGCCGGGCGTTCTAGCGGAGATATTGTGATAAACGGAACTCCGGGGAATGCGCTTGGCGCATATCTTGACGGAAGTAATATTACCGTTAACGGAAGCGCGCAGGACGCGACGGGCGACACGATGAACGATGGAACGATAACGGTATACGGTTCGTCAGGAGATGCAACAGGCTACGCTATGAGAGGCGGAAAGATTTTTGTCAGAGATGACGCAGGCTACAGAGCAGGTATACATATGAAATCCTATATGGATAAGACTCCCGTGCTTGTAATAGGAGGAAAGGCCGGTAGTTTTTTGGGTGAGTATCAGGCAGGAGGATATATTGTGGTGCTTGGTCTGGGTTATGAGAACGAGCAGATAGTAGGTTATTTCTGCGGAACAGGAATGCACGGCGGAAAGATATTTTTAAGAACGGATAATTACCCTGCTGATTTGCCAAAGCAGGTCAAGGCGGAGATCGCATCAAAGGCAGACCTTAAAGAAATAGACGGTTATGTGAGTGAATACTGCAAGAAGTTCGGAGTTGACAAGTCGTCGGTAATGAATCACAAATTCTATGTTTTAACTCCTGACACAAAAAATCCTTATAAACGTCTTTACACACCGAACTAAATATTGTATAATTTAAGGAATAGTTCAGCTAAGTCTGTATATTCCTTAAATTTATATTCAGCCGATGATGCTTATTAGAAAATGTATGTTCAGTTTAAATGTACAGGAGATATTGATTTCCGATAGGAGGATTAATAATGAAATATACTAAAAGAGATGTTTTGCAGTTTATTGAGGAAAATGACGTTCGGTTTATAAAGCTTGTTTTTTCTGATATGTTCGGAAACCAGAAAAACATATCAATAAACAGCTGCGAGCTTAGACGCGCCTTTGCCGACGGTATAAGGTTCGACGCGTCGCATATTGAGGGTTTTATGAACTTTAACCGCTCGGATTTGCTTTTGTTCCCGGATCCTGACACGCTTGCACTACTTCCGTGGAGACCTCAGCACGGCGGAGTTGCAAGACTTTACTGCGATATAATGAACATTGATGGCAGCGAGTTTCGAGGAGACGGCAGGGCAATATTAAGAAACGCCGTCGAAAAGGCAAAAAAGCTTGGATATACCTTCAAGTTTGGTACATCGTGTGAGTTTTACCTGTTTAAATGCGATGACGACGGCAATCCCACAAAGATACCTAACGATTATGCGGGATTTTTAGACACCTCTCCGACAGACAGAGGAGAAAATGTACGTCGTGAGATCTGTCTTACACTTGAGCAGATGGATATAATACCTGAATCGTCAAGGCACGAAGACGGACCGGGACAAAATGAGGTTTACTTTAAATACAGCGATCCTCTTAATGCAGCAGATAATTTGCAGACTTTTAAATCTGTAGTTAAAAATATGGCAGATAAAAACGGACTTTACGCGTCCTTTATGCCAAAGCCCATTGCAGACAGCAACGGAAACGGACTTCACTTTGGTATTTCTATGTTTAAAAACGGCAAGGAGCTTTTTGAAAACTTTTCTGATAAAGATCTCGGTTTGGGAGGCAGCGCAGTAGCGGGTATTCTTAACAGAGTTGCCGATATGACTGTTTTTCTTAATCCCATAGTAAACAGCTTTAAGAGATTTGGCGAATATCTTGCGCCTAAATATCTCACTTGGTCGCATCAGAACCACGCTCAGCTTATTTTAGTTCCTATGGATAAGGATAACTCAGCAAGGGTTATTCTGCGCTCGCCTGACTGTGCGTGCAATCCGTATCTTGCAATTGCGTTGCTAATATATGCTTGCCTCGACGGAGTAGAACACAATGAAAAGCTGTGCAATTCGGTCAATATAAACCTGAGTTGTGCAGATGAAAGCCAACTGAAGGGTATAAAAACTCTTCCGGGCAATTTGATCGAGGCTGTAAAGCTTGCACAAAACAGTAAGTTTTTATATTCATATATGCCTAAAGAGATTGTGGATTTCTTCCTTGAATCAAAAAAGCAGCAGTTTGATAATTACACAAACTCGAACGATAAGGATGCTTTTGAACAGGTATATTTCCTAACACTTTAGTGGCAAGAATAGTGAGCTATCGGAGACTTTTTGCCTTTGGTAAGTTTGATTAATGTGTTATTTAGAGGCAATAAACCATAGGCAAGAGGCAAGATGTCAGAGACAAGAGATATGGATTAGTTTTGTATAACAATAAACAGAATTTTCATTTTATCCGAAAGGGGGTTTAACAGCTTGGAAAGTGTTCTTATAGTATCGGCAGGAGAAAAGGCGACGGCACTGATAGCCGGTATGTTTAAGGGATATTCAACGCCCAGGATCACAATATCCAAAAGCTCATCTGAGGCACGGAGGATATTGTCTTCTGCTGAATTTGATTTAGTAATAATAAACGCACCGCTAAGCGATGAATATGGTCAGAATCTGGCGGAGATATGTGTTGAATCTACTAACGCAAGCTGTCTGATGATAATAAAAAGCGAGCATTATGAGAGCGTCAGCCAATCTGTTGAGCTTATCGGAGTAATGACAATACAAAAGCCTATAAACAAGGCATTATTTATACAGGCCATAAGATTTATTAATGCGTCTAGAAACAGACTTTCGGGACTTAGGATTGAAAATCAGAAACTTCATAAGAGAATAGAGGATATGAAACTAATAAACAGAGCAAAGTTTATGCTGATGCAGTATCTGGGCTTTGACGAAAATCAGGCGCATAAGTATCTGGAAAAGCAGGCGATGGATAAGAGGATCACAAGGCTGGAGGTTGCAATAGAAATAATAAAAATTTATGAAAATTAATACTTTTGACATAGACAAAATAAGCTTTATAGTGTATACTTAATTAGATAACGAAAAACAGAAAAAGTTTTTAAGATAAAACGCATTATATTGCGTTTGGTTTGTGAAAGAGTCATATAAGAGTGACGGCTTTGGGCAAATTGCAGTACGGAATGGGAGGATCAAGATGCAGAAAGCGTATCTAATGTTAGAAAACGGAACAATATTTGAGGGTAAAAGCTTTGGTCAGACCGGCGAAACTGTTGGGGAAATTGTTTTCACAACAGCGATGACCGGTTATTTGGAAACTCTGACCGACCCAAGCTATTACGGACAAATTGTTGTTCAGACTTTTCCTCTTATCGGGAACTATGGAGTTATTCCTTCTGATTTTGAAAGCGCGCACCCTTATGTAAAGGGTTATATTGTTAGAGATTGGTGTCAAGAGCCCAGCAACTTTCGTTGCGAGGGTGATCTTGACACTTTTTTAAAGCGGGAAGGAATTATAGGGCTTTACGGAATAGATACAAGAGCCCTGACGAAAATAGTCCGGGAATCGGGGGTTATGAACGGCAAGATTTTTATGGAGGGCACGACAGATTTCGGTCTGACCGAGCTGAAGAGCTACAAAATAACAGACGCTGTAAAGAATACAACCTGTGCGTGTGAAACTACATACAAGCCGGAGGGTGAAGTAAAGCACAGAATATGTCTGCTTGATTTGGGAGCAAAGGCAAACATCTGCCGTGAGCTTGTAAAGCGCGGATGCGAGGTAACGGTCATGCCCGGCTATACCAAGGCGGAGAGGATATTTGAGATGAATCCTGACGGCATTATGCTTTCAAACGGACCGGGAGATCCTTCAGAGAATGTTGAAATAATTGAAGAGATAAAGAAGATATGCGACAAGAAAATACCGACATTTGGAATTTGTCTGGGGCATCAGCTATTGGCTTTGTCGCAGGGGGCTGTGACAGAAAAGCTTAAATACGGTCACAGAGGTGCTAACCAGCCTGCCAAGGACGAGAAAACAGGCAGGGTATATATAACAAGCCAGAACCACGGATATGCGGTTGTGAACGAGAGTCTGGGTGATAATGCGATACTCAGCTTTACAAACGCCAATGACGGAACTTGCGAGGGTGTGGACTACAAAAATATGCCGGCGTTCTCGGTTCAGTTTCATCCCGAAGCTTGCGGAGGACCGCTTGATACAGGCTTTTTGTTCGACAGATTTATAAAGTTGATTGAAACCGGCGAGCTGCCGCAGTCTATCAGCCGATAGAATGACTGATCAGTGTTCAACTTTGAGAATCGGCAGTCCGGCATTTAGGAAAGCCGATTAAGAAAATCAAGGATACAGAAATAAAAATCATATATTTCAGAAAGGAAAATTTCTATGCCTTTAAATAAAGATATAAAGAGGGTTCTGGTTATCGGTTCTGGACCTATAGTTATCGGTCAGGCGGCTGAGTTTGATTATGCGGGAACTCAGGCGTGCCGCGCTTTGAAAGAGGAGGGTCTTGAGGTAATTCTCATAAACTCGAACCCTGCAACAATTATGACTGATAAGGCGATGGCTGATAAGATCTATATAGAGCCGTTAACGCTTGAAACTGTTAAAAGAGTAATCAAGAAGGAAAGACCTGACAGTGTTCTTTCAACTCTGGGCGGACAGACGGGGCTTACACTTTCAATGGAGCTTGCCAAGGAAGGCTTTTTAGACGAGTACAATGTAAAGCTGTTGGGTGCAAATCCCGATACTATAGATAAAGCCGAGGACAGGCAGATGTTCAAGGACACTATGGAGGCAATAGGGCAGCCGTGTATACCCTCAAAGGTAGTAAACACCATTGAGGACGCCGTTGCATTTGCAAATGAAGACGGAATAGGCTATCCTCTTATTATACGTCCTGCTTTCACGCTTGGCGGAACAGGCGGAGGAATTGTCAATAACGAGCAGGAGCTAATTGATATAGCAAGAAACGGACTTTATCTTTCGCCGATAACGCAGGTTCTGGTTGAGAAATGCATAGCTGGCTGGAAAGAGATCGAGTTTGAGGTTATGCGCGATAAAGAGGGTAATGTTATAACCGTCTGCTCTATGGAGAACTTCGACCCTGTGGGAGTACATACTGGAGATTCAATAGTTATCGCGCCTACCGTCACCCTTGCCGATAAGGAGTATCAGATGCTGCGTTCGGCAGCGTTGAAGATAATAGACGCTCTTAAGGTAGAGGGAGGCTGCAACTGTCAGTTTGCACTAAACCCGGATACGTTTGAATACGCTGTTATTGAGGTCAATCCAAGAGTATCGCGTTCATCTGCGCTTGCGTCAAAGGCAACGGGATATCCTATTGCAAAGGTTGCGGCTAAGATAGCTATAGGCTACACCTTAGCGGAGATCAAAAACGCAGTTACAGGTAAGACATACGCTTGCTTTGAGCCTGCACTCGACTATGTTGTTGTTAAGCTGCCTAAGTGGCCGTTTGACAAGTTTGTATATGCCAAGAGAACTTTGGGCACTCAGATGAAAGCTACAGGAGAAGTAATGGCTATAGGCACTACCTTTGAACAGGCTATAATGAAGGCAGTCAGGGGCGCTGAAATAGGACTAAGCTCACTTTTATCTGAAAAGCATATGGAAATGGACGATCATAAAATTTTAGAAAAGCTCCATTGCTGCGACGATGAAAGGTTGTTTGTAGTCTACGAGGCTATGAGACGGGGCGTTACGCCAGACAAAATTCACGAGATAACTATGATTGACGAGTGGTTCTTGTATAAGCTGATGAAGCTGATAGATGTTGAAAAGGAACTCAGAAAAGGCGTTTTGACAAATGAGCTTTATTTAAAGGCAAAAAAGCTAGGGTATCTTGATAAGGTTATAGAAGAAATATCCGGCTGCACGATTGAGGAAAAGAAATACGCGTCTTTTAAAATGGTTGACACCTGTGCCGCTGAATTTGCCGCACAGACTCCGTATTTCTATTCAACCTTTGATAAGGAAGACGAGGCAGAGCAGTTTATAAACTCGTCTAAAGAGGGCAATAGAAAAACTGTTATAGTTTTCGGCTCCGGACCTATAAGGATCGGACAGGGAATAGAGTTTGACTATGCGTCGGTTCAATGCGTATGGGCTCTGAAAAAACAGGGTTTTGACGTTGTTATCGTAAACAACAACCCCGAAACAGTTTCCACCGACTTTGACACGGCTGACAGACTTTACTTTGAGCCGCTTACTAACGAGGATGTTATGAACATCATCAATATAGAAAAGCCGTACGGCGTTGTAGTAGCCTTCGGCGGACAGACAGCTATAAAGCTTACAAAGCATATGGCGAAAAACGGCGTTAATATTCTGGGAACTCCTCCCGACAGCATCGACGCTGCCGAGGACAGAGAGAGGTTTGACGAGCTTTTAGAGAAGCACAAGATAAAGCGTCCGCAGGGCTTTACCGTTATGACTACAAAAGAGGCGTTGGAGGTCGCCAACAGAATTCACTATCCTGTTCTTATGAGACCGTCTTATGTTCTGGGCGGGCAGAATATGATTATCGCCTTTAACGACGACGATATTAAAGAGTATATGGCAATAATTCTCGCACAGGAGATCGAAAACCCTATACTTATCGACAAGTACTTAATGGGTCCTGAAATAGAAGTAGACGCTATTTGCGACGGCGAGGATATACTCATTCCGGGAATTATGGAGCATATTGAAAGAGCGGGCGTCCACTCAGGAGACTCTATTGCGGTGTATCCTGCATGGAATGTTTCCGACAAGCTTATGGAGCGAATAGTTGACTGCTCTAAAAAGCTTGCGGTATCGCTGAAAACTAAGGGACTTGTAAACATTCAGTATCTTATCTATCACGATGAGCTTTATGTAATTGAAGTAAATCCGCGTTCTTCCAGAACAATTCCGTACATATCGAAAGTTACGGGAGTGCCTATGGTTGAGCTTGCAACAAGGGCAATGCTGGGCGAAAAGCTTAGCGATATGGGTTACGGAACGGGACTTTATCCTAATTCTCCGTATATTGCGGTCAAGGTACCTGTATTCAGTTTTGAAAAGCTCATTGACGTTGATAATCACTTAGGTCCTGAGATGAAGTCTACAGGAGAGGTTTTGGCAGTAGCAAACACCCTTGAGGAATCTCTTTATAAAGGACTTATCGCAGCGGGCTATACTCTCGAGAAAGAGGGCGGAGTGTTTATAACTGTAAGGGATTCGGATAAGCCGGAGATTGCCGAGACGGCAAAGGCATTTCAGGATCTGGGCTTTGAGATTTACGCAACAAGAGGAACAGCTAAAACTTTGGAGCAAAACGGCATAAGTGCAATAGTAGTAGACAAGATCCACGAGGGTGAGAACAACACCTTAAAGCTTATTGAGAGCGGAAAGATCCACTATGTCATCTCCACCTCTTCAAAGGGAAGAAACCCTGAGCGTGACAGCGTTAAGATAAGGAGAAAAACAGTAGACAGGAACATACCTTGTCTGACCTCTATTGACACGGCAAACGCAATTGCGTCAAGCTTAAAGAGCAAGTACTCAGAGCTTTCGACTGAGCTTGTTGACATAAACGATATGAGAAAAGAGAAACAGAGACTTGAGTTTTCAAAGATGCACGGCTGCGGAAACGATTATATATATTTCAACTGCTTTGATCAGCGAATTGATAACCCCGAGGGTCTTAGCATTCGCCTGTCAGACAGACATTTCGGAATCGGCGGCGACGGTGTTATACTAATAAGGAGGTCAAAGGTTGCAGACGCCAAGATGAGAATGTTCAACCTTGACGGCTCTGAGGGCAAGATGTGCGGCAACGGAATTCGCTGTGTTGCCAAGTTTATGAGAGATAACGGACTTGTTGACAAGGACGAGATGGACATTGAAACTTTAAGCGGTATAATTCACGTTGAACTTCAAAGGCACTACGGAGAAGTAGTGGGCGCAAAAGTAACGATGGGTAAGGCAGAGCTTGATCCTGAGAAGATACCTGTTGCCTTGAGCGGAGACAGCATTATTGACAGAACAGTTAATATAGGCGGAAAAGATTATAACATCACCTGTGTTTCAATGGGCAATCCGCATTGCGTAACATTTATAAGCAATGCAGATACTTTCCCGCTTGAGGAGGTAGGTCCTAAGTTTGAGAGAAACGAGATTTTCCCTGAGAGAGTAAACGCAGAATTTATTCAGGTTATCGACAAGAAAACCCTGAAGATGAGAGTTTGGGAGAGAGGCTCGGGAGAAACATGGGCTTGCGGAACCGGGGCTTGCGCTGCGGCAGTAGCGGCTGTTCTCAACGGCTATTGTGAGAGAAATACTGATATTACGGTAAAGCTCCGCGGAGGAGATTTGGTTATCAGATACACAGATGACGGAACCGTTTATATGACTGGAGAGGCTGTAACGGTATTTACAGGAACAGTAATTATCTGATATTTGATTATAAGGAAAGGAAAGTGCAATAATGGCATTAATGAATGACAATTTCAACAATCTGGTTGCAAACTATCTGTTTGCCGAGATTGCGAAAAGGGTGAACGATTACACAAAGGAAAATCCCGAGGCTGATGTGATAAGGCTGGGAATAGGAGACGTTACATTACCGTTGGCTCCTGCTGTAATTGAGGCAATGCACAAGGGCGTTGATGAGCTGGGAGACAAGGAGACCTTTAAGGGGTATCCCGACTATGAAGGATACGAATTTTTGAGAAAAGCGATTTCCGACTATTATAAGACCAAGAACCATGTCGAAATTGCACCTGATGAGATTTTTGTTTCAGACGGAGCAAAATCAGACTGCGGAAATATTGTAGATATTTTTGATAAGGGTAATACGGTATTGGTAACCGACCCTGTATATCCGGTTTATGTAGATACAAACATCATAAGCGGAAGAAAAATAGTATATGCTGATTCAACTGAAGCAAACGGATTTGCGGCAATGCCCGACAATAACGTAAAGGCAGATCTGATATACTTGTGTTCGCCTAATAATCCAACAGGCTCGGCTTATACAAAGGCACAATTACTCGAGTGGATCGAATATGCAAAAAAGCAAAATGCAATCATTTTATATGACGCTGCATATGAGGCTTTTATTACAGAGGATGATATTCCTTGCAGTATATACGAGGTTCAAGGTGCTAAGGAGTGTGCAATCGAGTTTTGCTCGCTTTCAAAGACGGCAGGCTTTACAGGAACAAGATGCGGATATACTATTATTCCTAAAGATTTGAAGATGAAGAACAAGTCCGGCAAGGACGTTTCGGTTTACGATACATGGTATCGCCGTCAGGCGACAAAGTTCAACGGGGTTTCATATCCTGTTCAGTGCGGAGCTGCCGCTGTATTTTCTAAAGAGGGACAAAAGCAGATCAAGGAGAATATAGGCTACTATCAGGAGAATGCCAAAATAATAGCGTCTGCTCTTGACGAGCTGGGAATTTACTATACAGGAGGTAAAAATTCACCTTATATCTGGCTGAAATGCCCGAATAATATGGGCAGCTGGGAATTCTTTGACAAGCTTTTGAATGAGGCAAACGTTGTCGGAACGCCGGGTGCGGGCTTTGGAAAGAACGGCGAGGGTTATTTCCGGCTTACAGCTTTCGGCGACAGAGAAAGAACAAAGCAGGCTGTTGAAAGAATAAAAAAGCTGAAATTCTGATACTACGTTAACAAATAATACGGAAACAAAAACCTCTCACAGTATCGTACTCTGTGGGAGGTTTTAGTCTGTTAAAGTTTCGCATAAGTTATAAACATTTTTTTATTTAGGGTATATTAATTAAGGTCTAGCCGCTTTGTACAAAATAATTTTTTTACCTTTCAAGTGCGAAATCAATGGCGGTTTCAGGCGGCAGAAATGAGACGTCACCGTTGCTTTTTAGATTTAGCTCTGACATTTACAAATAACACTCCTGCGCCTGCAACTATCATTATTCCGCCGATTATTAGCAATACAGTTTCTGCTGTATCATTTTCCTCTTCGTAAGAATTTGAGATAGCGTCTTCTGCGATTTCTTCGTCTTTTGCATCTTTTGTGTTGCTGCTGTCGGTGTTTTTAGAGTCGTTGTTTATTTCATCGGTTTCTGATTCAGTATTGCTCTCATATGTCTCGCTGTTTGAATCAGAATTTTTATCTGTATTATTTTCAATCCCGTCGGGAATGGATATTTCGCAGGATTCAACCAGACGGCTCAGCTCGCTGCCGTTGTTGTCCTTGAGAGAAACAAACTCAATGTTTACGCCTGCAAGTTTTTCATCGGAGTTCTTTATATCATAATACAGAGAGCATATTTTTCCGCCGGCGCTTAAATCGTTGTCTTTCTTGCTGAACTTGACGTTAATACGTCCTTCATCAGCATATTCTTCTGTTGAAAATCCGTCAATTTCAAATTTAAAGCCGCTTAGACTGATAATAGATGAATTATATAGAATATTAAATTCTCCCTCGGAAATTCCCGGATTTCGGTCGCAGACCAAAACCACCTCAGCCGAGTTGTTTTCAGGTTTCTCGGAAGAAAGAGTGAACCTGATTTCATTATCTGCAAATGAATAAACAGACGATAAGATACCGATTATAAAGCAAGCGGTAAAAATAAAAATCTTCTTCATATAATTCTCCTGTTCTTTGTTTGGTATTGTTAGACGTGTATATTTTGTTTGATTAAGTATATTAAATATCAGCAGGTTTGTCAATATTATTAATTGACACAAGCAGTCGAATAAAGTATAATTGTAATAATGTTTAATATTATATACTAAGCATTGATTTTACAAGCCTTTTGAAATATGCTGTTACGAAAGGAGCTTGCATATTTATGTCGAAGCTGAATAAGAAGATGGTATCATTCAGTATGATATCTGTAATAATAATTATTTGCTTTACCAGCGTTGTTATATTACTTGCGTATCTTTTTTTCTCAAGAGCGGCAATGTCGGCAGGAGATAAGCTGAATGATATGGTTAAGTATGCAAACCAGTATAACGCCGGCTTTTTAAACAGAACAAATCTTCTGTATCTTTATGTAGATTCCTCAAATGTGGACTACTACTCTGATTATATGAAAGAAAATATCGCAACAGGAAATATGAATACAGCTAGAAATATGCTTTCTGCAATCGGTCTTGAAGAGGGCGAAAGGGAAATTCTCAGGCAAATTGACAGCGCATGGGAAAATTACATTGTTCCTGCTGAACAGAACGCATTAAATAAAATGATACAGGAGGCAAATCAGAAAAAGGCAAGGGAATTCATATCAAGTAACGAATATACCTCCTGTGTAAAGTATATAAGTAATTCACAGAAAATTCTAGGAGATACTGTTGTATCAAGGCTAGAAGACGAAAAGAAAACCTACGAGCTGTGGGAATCTATATTTCAGATCGTGCTGATATTTATAATTATTGTGATAACTGCTGTATCATTCGTATGCCGAAAGAGAATTAACAGGCTTGGAATTATGGTTGAAAACGAGCGTGAAAGCCAAAGAGAGATCAGCTTGAAAAATGAAGTTTTAAAACGCCGTGAAATGAGAAATTCAAGACGAAGACGGTAAATAACATAATAAATTAACACCTTATGAAAAAGTTTTTCATAAGGTGTTTGTTGTAATGTATATTTAATCGGTGAAATACTTTACTCCGCTTTCAAATATTTTCTGGTCCTTATTTCCGGGAACATTCTTGCAGATATCCTCACCAATTCTCTCCGAGTGACCCATCTTTCCGAAAACTCTTCCGTCAGGGGAAGTAACCCCCTCAATAGCGTACATAGAAGTATTAGGATTGCATTGAATATTCATTGTAGGACGGTTAGCAAAATCAACATACTGAGTTGCTATCTGTCCGTTAGCGGCGAGCTTTGCGATCTCCTCCTCGCTTGCAACAAATCTTCCCTCGCCGTGAGAAATTGCCACAGTATGAATATCTCCCACATTACAGCCTGCAAGCCACGGAGACTTGTTAGAGGCAATGCGTGTATTTACCATCTTAGACTGATGTCTTGCTATTGTGTTGAATGTCAGAGTAGGCGAATCGTTTCTCATATCTGCTATCTCACCGTAAGGTACAAGACCCAGCTTTATAAGCGCCTGGAAACCGTTACAGATACCTAACATAAGTCCGTCTCTGTATTTCAAAAGCTCGTGAATTGCTTGGGTAAGACGTGGATTTCTGAAAAACGAAGTGATGAATTTACCGCTGCCGTCAGGCTCGTCACCGCCGCTGAAACCGCCCGGCAGCATAACTATCTGAGATTGTCTGATAAGTTTTTCAACTTCGGTTACCGACTCAGATATTGCCTCGGCAGAGAAGTTTTTAATGACAAACACCTCTGGGATAGCTCCTGCTTTTTCAAAAACTCTAGCAGTATCGTATTCGCAGTTTGTGCCAGGGAATACGGGTATCAGAACTCTGGGCTTTGCAATAGGAGCAATAGGCTTTAATTTTTTTTCTGATTTATATGAAAACTTATCTACAACGCCGTGGTCGTTGTCAATTTTAGCAGGGAATACAGGCTCGAGCTTGTTTTCCCACAGAGTTTGAAGTTTGTCCAGATCTAGCTCGTAATCAGGAGTATAAATTTTGTATTCTTCAATTGTCTCGCCGATAATTCTTTCATCGGTTTCGATATTGCTCTTTAATTCGATTACGAAAGCTCCGTAGCATGGTGTGAACAGCTCTTTAGGAGTAACCTTGTCTGTAAATCTGAAACCTATCCTGTTACCAAAGCTCATTTTTGCAACAGCCTCGGATATGCCCCCAAACGATATTGACCAGCAGGCAAGCGCGTTCTCGTCCTTTATTAGCTTTTCGACCTTTTCAAAAATATTTTTAACGCTTTCAAAATCTACAATTCCGTTATCGTCGTAATCAGGAGCAAGATAGATAACCTTAGAGCCTGCCTCTTTGAACTCCTGAGATGTCACATAGTAAGAATCAGCAGTAGAAACTGCAAATGATACCAGCGTCGGAGGAACGTCGATTTTTTCAAATGTTCCGCTCATTGAGTCCTTACCTCCGATAGACGCACACCCCAGCTCTGTCTGAGCCTTATATGCACCGAGAAGCGCGGCAAGAGGTTTTCCCCAGCGCTTTGGATCATCTTGTGTTCTTTCAAAATATTCCTGGAAGGTAAGCCAGCATTTTTTATGGTCTCCTCCCGCAGCGACAACCTTTGCTATTGACTGAACAACCGCGGCGATTGCTCCGTGATATGGACTGTTTTCAGATAGGAAAGGATCGTATCCCCAGCCCATAACAGAGGCTGTGTTTGTCTCTCCGTGAAGAACAGGTATTTTAGCCGCCATTGCCTGAGTAGGCGTGTTCTGATACTTTCCGCCATAGGGCATAAGAATCGTCCCTGCTCCGATGGTCGAATCAAATCTTTCAACCAGTCCCTTTTGCGAGCATATATTAAGGTTAGAGATCATAGCCTCCCATTTTTCCGGGCTGTTATCTATATTGTCATTTGAAATCAGATAAGGGTCTGATATAATGACTTTGGTATGCTTTTCAGCACCGTTTGAATTTAGGAAATCTCTTGAAAGGTTTACTATTTCATTGCCCTTCCAGTTCATTTTGAGCCGCCTGTCATCGGTTACACGGGCAACGACTGTAGCCTCCAGATTTTCCTTTTCAGCCTCTGATAAAAACTTTTCAACGTCGTCTTTTGATATTACAACAGCCATTCTCTCCTGAGACTCTGAAATTGCAAGCTCTGTTCCGTCAAGGCCGTCATATTTTTTTGGCACGGCGTCGAGATCTATCTCAAGACCGTCTGTAAGCTCGCCTATGGCAACAGACACTCCGCCCGCGCCGAAGTCATTGCATCTTTTTATCATTTTTG
Source organism: uncultured Clostridia bacterium (assembly GCA_947631265.1). GTDB lineage: Bacteria > Bacillota > Clostridia > Oscillospirales > Ruminococcaceae > UMGS1601. The sequence continues at coordinate 28,672 of CANRKQ010000009.1, forward strand.
TGACTTCGGGTTTTCTGAAAAGTCTTTGCAGCTTTCTTTCCTCCGGAGCGTTACCTTTCTGTACCTCAGCGCCGCAGCTTTCAAGAGAATCCATAGTATGCGATTTAGAAGAGCCTGTTGCGCCTCCGCAGCCGTCTCTTCCTGTCTTACCGCCGAGAAGAATAACCAAATCATTTGGTTCGGGGTGCTCGCGGCGAACATTTTCTGCCGGGGCAGCGCCTATAACTGCGCCGATCTCCATTCTTTTAGCAACATATCCCGGATGGTATATTTCGCTTACATGCCCTGTAGCAAGACCTATCTGGTTACCGTAGGAAGAGTATCCGTTAGCGGCGCCTACTGTGATTTTTCTTTGAGGTAGCTTTCCTGCAACTGTATCTTCAAAAGGCACAAGAGGGTTTGACGCACCGGTAACTCTCATTGCCTGATAAACGTAAGAACGTCCCGACAGAGGATCTCGTATTGCACCGCCCAAGCAAGTAGCAGCACCTCCGAAGGGTTCTATTTCGGTAGGATGGTTATGAGTTTCGTTTTTGAACATCAGCAGCCAATCCTCATTCTGACCGTCTACCTCGACCTTAATTTTAACCGAGCAGGCATTTATTTCTTCACTTTCGTCAAGCTCTGCCAAAAGACCCTCGCTGCTCAGCTTTTTAGTGCCTATTACTGCAAGATCCATCAAGGTAACAGGTTTGTTGATTTTTCCGTCGTAAAGCTTTTTCCTAGTTTTAAGATAGTCTTTAAACGTTTCCTCGATATAGGGGGTTTTAATATCCACCTCATCAATAATTGTTGAGAAGGTTGTATGACGGCAATGGTCTGACCAGTATGTATCTATCATGCGTATTTCAGTGATTGTTGGATTGCGCTTTTCTACTTTTTTAAAGTAGTCCTGGCAGAATTTTATATCATCAAAGTCCATAGCAAGACCGAGCGATGTCATAAGAGACTTCAGTTCAACATCGCTTGAATAAATAAAGCCCTCGATAGTTATAACTCTTTCGGGAGTATCATATTTAATATCCAGAGTGTCAACGGGCTTTAAAGAAGCCTCACGGCTCTCGACCGGGTTTATGATATAGTTTTTAACATCGTTTATATCCTTTTCAGAAATATCGCCCTGCAAAATATAAATAGTTGCCGATTTTACATTAGGACGGTTTCCTCCGGTAAGCAGGGAAATACACTGAGCGCATGAATCAGCTCTTTGGTCAAACTGTCCCGGAAGATATTCGACTGCTATAATATTTTCATTGCTTTGAAGCTTTGGTATATCGCCATAAGTAACGTCAACAGAAGGCTCGGAAAAAACTACCGGAATACATTTTCTGAATTCCTTTTCCGACAATCCCTCTGCGTCATAGCGGTTTACGATTCTTATTCCTGTAAGCTCAGGAATTTTCAAAACAGATTTTATTCCGCTGAGAAGCGTCTCAGCCTGTGAAGCATAGCTTGGCTTTTTTTCTACATAAATACGATAAACTGGCATAGTCACAGCTCCTTACATTATTATA
>CANRKQ010000010.1 GCA_947631265.1 uncultured Clostridia bacterium
TCAGTATAAAGACTATTAGTTTTCTTTTCAGCATATATTATCTAAATATGTACTCAATGTATGCTGAAAATAAAACTGATAAAAACAACAATGGCAAATATAGAGAAAACGCCATTGTTTTCGTTATTCTCTATATTTGCTTGTTGTAAAATAGGTCTCAAATATTAGTCTTTTGTTACCTTATAAAGCTTAACTGTAGCTGTGCAGTGATAAATAAAGTTCTTAACATTTGACTTGCAAGCTGTCAAATCCTGCTGATGTGAGATAGGCAGCCAAATTGCACGGTCTGCAACATACTGCTCCATATCAGCATACATTTTGTTTCTCGAATCGCCTGAAGGCTCCTTAGCTGCGTCAGAAATCATCTGTGCATACTCTTTATAATCTGCCTTGTCTTCCTTATTCTTAGCAAGATTATATCTTGCTACATTCATACCGGCGTTTGTATCGCTCATAAGGTTCATAAAGTTATCAGGGTCACCGTTGTCGCCCGACCAGCCGTAGAAACAGATATCGTAGTCGCCTGCGATTACTCTGTCCTTGTAAGTTGTCCAGTCATAAGCATCAATTGTGCATTTTACTCCTACTTCTGACAAATATCCCTGAATTGCCTCAGTCAATGTCTGACCTGTTGCTGTATTGTAAGGTCTTGGATTAGTGTATGTGATAACGTGGATCTCCTTGATACCCTTCTTTTCAAGAGTAGCCTTAGCAGCGTCTTTATCATAATCAACTTGCTTTACATCTGCGCTGTATCCCGGAACAAATGTCGGGAGAACTGTTGTAGCCTTTTCAGCATAGCCGTTGTAAAGTGTTTGTACCAGCTCGTCAACATTTACAGCCTGTGATAAAGCAACACGAGTTTCCTTGTCAAGTCTCTCAATGTTGTATGCCATATAGTTGATGTTCATACCAGGCGTCTGAGAAGTCGTAATATTACTGTCCTTTTTCAAGTTTTCCATCTGATTTGTGTCAATGCCGTCGATGATATCTACATCGCCTGACTGGAGTTCAACAATCTTTGTTGACGCGTCTTTTATCGTACGGATAATAACATTCTTGATCTTAGCCTTGTTCTCTGTATCCCAATAGTCCTCGTTAGCCTCAAGCTGAACGTCTTCATCTTTATTCCATTTAACAAACTTATAAGGACCTGTTCCTACAGGCTTGTTCATCAAATCTCCGCTCTGAGCAGCTGTAGGGCTTACCATAGGAGCGCCGAATACCATTGCAAGGTTTGCAAGGAATGGCGTTGAAGGCTGTTTTAAAATGATTTTAATTGTGTAATCGTCGATCACTTCGCTCTTTGAAACATATCCCCATACGAAATCAGCATATGTCATATCCTCTGTCTTGTTGATTGTGTTGCGCTCTACATTGAACTTTACAGCCTCAGCGTTAAAGTCAGTACCGTCGTGGAACTTAACACCCTGTCTCAGCTTGAATGTGTACTCAAGTCCGTCGTCAGAAATTGTCCATGACTCAGCAAGACAAGGCTTAACCTCTGTTGAATCATCAGCATAGGTCAGTAATCCCTCATAAATCTGGTTTGTAACCTTTGCAGATTCTCCGTCGTCAACTATCTGCGGGTCAAGACCTCTTGGGTCAGCGCCCTGTGCATAAACTAAAGTGTCATTTGATGATGCACCTTCAGATGACTTGTCCTCACCGCAAGCTGCAAGACAGGATACTGCCATTACTGCGGCTAACAATGCACTAAAAACCTTTCTCTTCATGTCTTATCTTCCTTTCAGTTTTACAAAAACAAAAGATGCTCACAAAAACAATTACAAAACACATATAGTTAATGTAAATGTGATTCGTGGCATCCTTGCCTTTGCTATTTTATTATTCCCGGACCGAATCCGAGCTTAATACATTATTATATTTTTATACACTATACATTATATAATATAATTAATTCATATTCAATAGTAAATGTAAACAAATAGAACAGACAAATTTCGTGAAAGTTTTCAAATAAAACAGTTTTAACTCTTTTAAAAATTCACTTTTTTCAAACCAAGTTCTACAGCTATAATTTAGTACCGCAAGCAGTACAGAATACATCACCGTCATATGTTACTGCACCGCAATTAGGACAGGTATCGCCAACAATCTCAACCTCTGAAGTCTGAACCTCTTCAGCAGAAGCGTCAACCTTATCATACAAATTGTTAGGAGCTTCGCTAAACTCAGAATCTTCAAAAATCTGATTTTCGTCTTCATCATCCATAATGAAGGATACATCTTTTTCTCCGTTTTTTCTGGGACGTTTCATATCAGTCTTTGCAGGAAAAGCAGCAAACAGAGATATAAAAAGCATAAACAAACCGAGCAAAAAAACGGGCAAAGATGAAAACAGCAGCAGCCACTTACCCATTTTGAACGCGTCTTCATAGCCGAAATAATAATTTCCGGCAAAGCGGTAAATAACAGGACCTATAATCATCCCAAAGACAATCAACAGACAGGAAATACAAATCAATGACACTCCATACCCTCTGAAAGCCCTGTAGATATAAACTGAATTTACCTTATAAAGAGAAACCCATAAAACAAGCAAAAATAAAATAACAGCCGCTAAAACAAGCGTCGCAGGCAAAGAACCAATCCAGCTTACCGAACTGTCTATGTCAAAGACTTCGCGCGTTTTGTTAACCGATATGCCAAAGGTTTCAAGAAATCTCTGAATTCTTTCTGAATCATTCAGTACAAATCTTATAAAGCCGGAAACTATTAAAAGCAATCCGGTTATAATCGTTGTTATAACCAAAACAACTGTTGTTATTGCACCGCTTGTTCCAAGCTTGTTGTCAAGCCTGAATTTTTCCTTGCTCATTGTATCCTTCCTAACCATATTCTTTTTAATCTCTCATAAATTGTTAATTTTATTATATCTTTTTTCGTATTTTTTGTCAATATATTAACTTCGCTATTCATCTATATATTATTTCACAATTGTTTTAATTTATTTTTATCGGCAAAAGAAAAATTTAATTACACTTTTTAGTCTCATTTTATCTCATTTGAAAATTTGTGCATTTTATTTAAAAATACCTGAAAATCTATCTGAAAAATTTGCTATGCTTTTCCTTGACAAGCATATTTAACTATGTTAAGCTATAACACAGTTAACTTTTAACTATGTTAAATATTAAAAATATTCAGAACGGAGAATTGAAATGAAAAAGTTTGAGGAATGTCAAAAGAGCTTAGAATCTTTTAAATTTTTAGTAATAATGAAGAAATTTCACATACTAACCTCATTATTTCACAGCTTACCGCTGAATGTATCCCATACTGATTTTCATACAATGTGTTATATTGTAAAAAGTGCCGAAGAAAATCCCAACGGAGCTAGTATGGGAGATTTGGCAAGAGAGCTTCAGATTTCCCCGCCTGCGGTATCTAGGGCTATATCATCACTTGAAAACAGAGGCTATGTTAAGCGAACGACCGATATAAACAACAGGAGAATTGTCACTGTAACCCCGACGCAAAAAGGGCTCATCGCTATGGAGGAGGACAGGAAGTTCTTTAAGAAAATAGCTAAAAAAATCACTAATGAGATAGGCGACGAAAAGCTCAACGAGCTTGAAACATTACTAAAACAGCTTTTCCAAATTGTAAACGACACTATAAAAGAGGAGTTAGCACATTTATGAAAAACATCTTAAAATACTTAAAAAAATACTGGATTCAATGTCTGTGCGTATTATTACTTTTGTTTGTTCAGGCTTATTGTGATCTTTCGCTGCCGGATTATACATCAAAGATAGTTGACACAGGTATACAAAACGAGGGAGTGGCGTCTGTTGCTCCTGAGGTAATAACAGAAAATGATTTTGACAGACTCGGAATTTTTCTGAAGGAAAGCGAAATCAACTATATAAAAAGGTTTTACAGAAAAACCGACAATCTTAACGATACAGACATTCCTATTAAAGAAAACAAAAAAACAACTTATTATGTTTTAAAAACTCAAGAAGAAAAGGATTTAAAAGCTCTTGATAAAACATTTACCGAGGCAATGGTTATAGTTTCTGTTCTTGACAATATGTCAAAAGAGCAATTTGATGAAATGTCGCAAAAAGCACAGCAAAGCTTTACATCTGAGCAAAACAGCCGTCAAAGCTCTCAGGTTGAGAACAATAATAACAAAACCTCTGACATATCACCAAATAGTACACGAAATCATACTGCTGCACAGAATATTACAAACGAGCAAGCTGACGCGCTTTTGCAAATCCAAAAAATGATGAAAAATGACGATAACTTCAATGCGGTTGAGCTTTTCGGTTTGCAGATCAACGCCGGCTTATTGTCAAAAGACGACCTTATACTTATCAGAAATAAAATGTACGACTCGTACGGAGAAGATATGGCTGACTCTGTCGCAATAACTTGCACCAAGAAGCTATACTCCAACGCAGGAGTGGATCTAGACGACCTCCAGCATAATTATCTGATAAAAACGGGAGTTAAAATGCTGCTGCTTGCTTTGCTGATGATGCTTGTATCAATAATCGTGGGATTATTAGCGTCACGAGTTTCGGCAGGATTAAGCGTTGATTTGCGGAGCAGCCTGTTCAAAAAGGTTGTATCATTTTCGCACGCAGAGATGGACAAATTTTCAACCTCATCATTGATAACCAGAAGTACAAATGATATTCAGCAGATACAGATGGTTGTTGTTATGCTGCTGAGAATGATCGCATATGCGCCGATTCTTGCTGTCGGCGGAATATTTAAGGTGCTTTCTACTACTGTTTCAATGACGTGGATTGTAGCAGTTGCAGTTGCTGCTGTTATGTGTGTGGTAATTGTTCTTATGGCTGTTGCTATGCCGAAGTTTAAAATTATGCAAAAGCTTATAGATAATCTTAATCTAATAGCCAGAGAAATTCTCACCGGACTTCCAGTAATAAGAGCGTTCAGCCGGGAAAAATATGAGGAGGAAAGGTTTGATTCTGCTAACATCAACCTGAAAAAGACACAGCTTTTCACAAACAGGGTCATGACTTTTATGATGCCATTGATGATGCTTATTATGAACGCTGTTACAGTTTTAATTATTTGGGTGGCTGCAAGTCGTATAGACGACGGCTCGCTGCAGGTAGGTCAGATGACAGCATTTATCACATACACTATGCAGATAATAATGTCATTTTTGATGCTGACAATGATTTCCGTTATGCTCCCGCGAGCTGTTGTTTCGGCTAACAGAATTGAGGAGGTTCTTAAAACCGAGCCTGTTATCAAGGACAAAACCAATACGACCGCACGGCAAATCTCAAATGGAGAAGTCAAATTCAATAACGTATCTTTTAAATATCCCGACGCTGATGAATATGTTCTTGAGGATATTGACCTCACCGCCAAACCCGGAGAAATTACTGCTTTTATAGGAAGTACAGGCAGCGGCAAATCAACGCTTATCCATCTTATTCCGAGGTTTTATGATGTTACAAACGGCAGCATAACCATAGATGGAATAGATATACGGGATATGTCACAAAGCTCTCTTAGGAAGAATATAGGCTTTGTGCCGCAGAAAGGAACGCTTTTCTCGGGTACGATTGAATCAAACCTGCGTTTCGGAAACGAAAACGCCGCAGACGAACAGATTATAAAGGCGGCGTCTATTGCTCAGGCAACCGAGTTTATAGAATCAAAGCCCGATAAATACAAAAGCGAAATTTCACAGGGTGGTGATAACGTATCAGGAGGTCAAAAGCAGAGGCTCTCTATAGCAAGAGCCATAGCAAAAGAACCTAAAATATTTATCTTTGACGACAGCTTTTCAGCTCTTGATTTTAAAACCGACGCGGCGCTAAGAAAAGAGCTCTTGAAAAACGTTTCCGATGCAACGGTCTTTATCGTTGCACAGAGAATTTCAACGATTTTAAATGCCGACCAGATAGTCGTGCTTGACGAGGGCAAAATAGTAGGTAAGGGAACTCACAAGGAGCTTTTGAACAGTTGCGATGTCTACAAGCAAATTGCGTTATCGCAGCTTTCGCAAAACGAGCTTGATAGTAACAATTCAGATAGCTCTGACAGAAGGGAGGAAAAATAGTATGGCAGGTGAAAGAACAAGAGCGCCCATGCGAAGAGGACCTCATGGCGGCGGAAGAGGAATGCCTATTGAAAAAGCAAAGGATTTTAAAGGCTCTATTTTAAAGCTTTTAAGATATATAGGCAAATACAAAATCGGTATGTCGCTCGCTATAATTTTCGCTGTCGGCAGTACTGTGTTCAATATATTAGGACCGAAAATTTCTGGTAAGGCTACGACAAAGCTTTTTAACGGTCTTGTAGCAAAAATACAAGGTACGGGCGGAATCGACTTTGACGCTATTAAACGGCTGCTGCTCATTCTTTTAGGACTGTATTGTCTTTCTGCGATATTCTCATTGATTCAGGGCTGGATAATGACGGGTATTTCACAGAAGATTTCCTACAGGTTCAGGCTTGAGCTTTCACAAAAGCTGAACCGTCTACCGATGAGCTTTTACGATAAGAATACTAACGGAGAAATCCTCTCGCGAATAACAAATGATGTAGACACTCTTTCAATGAACCTCAACCAAGCGGCAACTCAGCTTATTACGTCGGTTACCACGCTTATCGGTATACTTATAATGATGCTTTCAATAAGCGGAGTTATGACTCTTATAGCTCTTATAATGCTGCCTGTTTCGGTTATACTGATAATGCTTGTTGTAAAAAAATCGCAAAAGTATTTTAAAGCACAGCAGGAATACCTCGGACATATTAACGGTCAGGTTGAAGAAGTATACGGAGGACATACTGTTGTAAAAGCATTTAACAGAGAGCCGGCTGTTATAAAAGAGTTCAGCCATACCAGCAACATTCTCTACAAAGCAAGCTGGAAAGCGCAGTTTTTATCAGGAATGATGATGCCTATTATGCAGTTTGTAGGCAATCTCGGATATGTTGCCGTTTCGGTCAGCGGAGCATACCTTGCAGTAAGAGGTACTATTGAAGTCGGAGATATTCAGTCGTTCATTCAGTATGTAAAGCAGTTTACTCAGCCTATTCAGCAGGTTGCGCAGGTTTCAAATATGCTGCAGGCAACCGCAGCAGCGGCAGAAAGGGTTTTTGAATTCTTAGAAGAGCCAGAGGAAGCTCAGCTTGCTGATAACCACGCTGAAATTCACGCCACAGATCTTAAAGGAAATGTAGAATTTGACCATGTTTCATTCGGATACACTCCTGAAAAGATAATCATAAAAGACTTCTCAGCCAACATAAAAGAAGGTCAGAAAATTGCCATTGTCGGTCCTACAGGCGCTGGAAAAACAACTATGGTCAAACTTATAATGAGATTCTACGACATAAATTCGGGCAGCATAAAAATAGACGGATATAACGTCCGTGACTTTGACCGCAGTGAACTTCGCAAGGCATTCGGAATGGTACTTCAGGACACTTGGCTGTTCAAGGGCACTATTATGGAAAATATCCGCTACGGACGGCTTGACGCAACCGACGAAGAGGTAATTGCAGCTGCGAAAGCCGCTCATGTTCACCACTTTATACAGACGTTACCCAACGGTTACAATATGGAACTAAACGAAGAAGCCTCAAACGTGTCTGGCGGACAGAAACAGCTTCTCACTATTGCAAGGGCAATTCTCGCCGATAACAAGATACTTATTCTTGACGAGGCTACATCATCGGTTGACACGCGCACCGAGATAAGAATTCAAAAGGCGATGGATAACCTTATGAAAGGAAGAACGAGCTTTATCATTGCTCACAGGCTGTCTACGATAAAGGACGCCGATTTGATTTTGGTTATGAAAGACGGTGACATTGTCGAGCAGGGAAATCACAATGAGCTTTTAGCTAAAAACGGTCTTTATGCCGAACTGTATAATTCGCAGTTTGATTCAGCCACAGCATAGCCGGCGAACCGCCGGTGGCTCTGATTCCTTTGGAAAGTTCGAAAAATGTATTTACTTTGTACAACGGCAGACTATTACCTAGATGCAAGAAATTAAAAACAATACTCAACGGTGACTTTGCTGATAGACGCAAGACGCCAGAGGTAAAAGGCAATAGGCAAAAAAAGCGTTCGGAGAAATTCCGAACGCTTTTGCATTTCTTATTTACTGAAGTGCTAAATAAGCAGTTACAAAACCATTTTTATTTTCATTCTTTGTTAAAAATATATAACTGTTTACCGCCATTTTAGCAACCAACTCATTTAATTGAAATGCGTGGGCAGCTTTGTATATAGTTTTGCAGTTTGATTTTTTCAAATCCCACCAACTGCATTCACTAAAATTTTCACCGTTTAGTGGTATTTCATCAAAATCATTCCCGCCAAACGATAATTTAATTGTTTTTCCAAATTTTTTAACCTTATGAAACCCACCATAATAAATCTTCTTGTTATTTAATATCTTTGTTAAATTATTCTTATTTATTTTTATTTTAGCGAAAATAGAATAAGTAATTGCTGTATCATCATATCCTCGTATAAAATTATAAAAGTTATGTGTATACTGATTATAGGTATAATTCAAAAAATGCACATCTTCATTCAGCTTTATACCTGTTAGCTTTTTAATTTGCTCCCGCCTTTCTTTGTCCTTTTCATTTTCCTTTACTATTACTGATTTCGCCTTACTCCATTTACCATAAACAGTTTTAGGTTTGCCGTCTACTTTTATGTTTGTATAAACCTTGGCTTTGACATAATATTTCTTTCCCTGTTTTAAATTTCTGAATGTTTTTTCATTGGCTTTTATTTTGTGGTTTTTTGATTTAAAAAAGTTCTTATTCTGCGAGATCTTAACTACATACCCTGAACACTTTTTTACTTTTTTCAGTTTAAGTGCCATCTCTCCCCAACTGTCGGACGTTATTTTCGTTATCTTTGCTCTGCTTAGTTTTGTGCTTTCAGCTGACACAGAAAAACTGCTTAGCATTGTCATTGATACCGCAATTATAGTAAACATTATCACTATTTTCTTTAACATTTTCTTTTCTCCTCAAAATGTTATTTCTAAGCCACCCTTTGCATCTTAATACATTCTATTTCCACGCATTATCCAAAGTAATTACCTTGTCGTTGTTATAAACTTCTATCAGTCTGTCTTTAGATATATATGTTTCTGATAAGCTGCCGTCGTCGTTCATAATATAGTTTCCGCTCCAAACGCCGAACCACGACCACATAGCCCTATCACGAACCATATTGCTTACATCGGGTGCGTTCGCGCACTCTGAAAGAGCAATAGGCTTATTCTTTGAAATATCACAAAGCGAAAGGAATGAGGCTATCTGACTATACTTACTACCGTTATCATAAATGTCAGCAGAAATCACATCACAATAATTATCTCCCACATACCAGTCCCTGCTCTGAGCAGACCACACCCAGATAAGATTATCAAGCTTAAAATAATTTGTCATTCGTTCATACATAAGTCTCCAGAGCCAGTTATAGCTCTCAAAGCCCTTTGCTCCCCACCAAAATCCTACACTTGTTCTAGACGCGTCATGAAGAGGTCTCCACAGAACTGGAATATCATTTTCTTTCAGCCTTAAAAGCTGCTTAGATACAGCGTCAATATCGCTTACAAGAGCAACACACTCTGATGAAATCTTTCCGCTTTTGTGTAATTTGTCTATTTCCTCTAGTGATAGCTGCGCAATATTTTTCTTCGTAACAGCCTTAGACAAATCAAACGATGTTTCATCTGCATAATATACGTTATCATCATAAGGCGATGACCAATGCCACATATAGCTTACAATCCCGCCCTTTTTTGCCCACTCGATCGCCTGTTCTGTTTCGTCGGCGTCAAGCGAATCTGCTGTGTATGCCAGCATATCACCGTTTCTTATTGCTGGATATTTCCCAGTCGTCTTATAAATCAGCTCAAGCTCGTCGTTCGTCCCCACCGATGCATATTGACCGCTGAATATCTTCCTGCCGTAGTTGTCTATGATCTTATCATATAATTTCTTCGTATTATTATCTGAAGACTTATTGATAAGAGTAGGTTTCTTTTTAAATTTAAAAGACAGCTTTGATATTTTATCCGACGCCTCAACCTTAATGTTATCAACAGCAATCCCGCCATCATAAGCTACAACAGAAACAGTAAAGCTGTCTTTGTCGATATACACGTTGTCAAAGCTAATACTCTCAAACTGTCCGCTGCCTGAGGAAGTAAATCTTTTTATCTCGTCGCCGTTCACAGCAACTGCATTTACGACCTTCTTATCAGACATTACTCTAAGCGCAATATTATAGTACTGCTTTATCTTAGGTGAAAATTTAATACTGAAGGTTTCCTTTTTGTTTATGCCCTCGACATATCCCTTTCCCTTGTATCCCTTTACTTTTTTTGATAACTTCATCTTTCCCTTTAAATCTACCGACTCAGCCTCAATTGTCTTTGAGTATTTTACATACTCAGGAGTAGATACCGATATAGTTTTTTCCGTAAACACAGGAATATCCTGAGTGCCGTCATTGCTTTTATTATCAGAACTTGTATCGGTAAAATTTAGTCTTTCTACCCTGCTGCACCCTGTAAATACACCAGCTATAATACATAATGCACTTAAAATTGCAATTACTTTTTTCATATATACTCCTTTAAAATTCTTAGGTATTCAAAACTTATTTCTCACTTTTCGATACCGCTTTTATTTCATAGACCTTACCCGCGCAAGTACTGAATACAATAGCTCCGTCTTTTTGTTCACAGCATACCTCAGCTCCGTCACAAAAAACCTTAACATTTCTGTTAGTAACAAGTCTGCAAACCTCTCCGCTGTTTGAAATAATTAACGCACTTTGAAGTTCTTTGTTTTCCCACCTACACGAAACTGTAAAGCCTCCTCTGGCTTTAAGGTTTTCAAACGAACCGCTTTTCCACTCATCAGGAAGCGCAGGGAGCAAAATCAACTCCTGATTAATACTCTGCAATAAAGCCTCGGATATTCCTGCAGCTCCGCCGAAGTTTCCGTCAATCTGAAACGGCGGGTGATTGTCAAACATATTCTTGTTAGTTGAATAAGATAAAAGAGCAGCTATATTTTCATAGACCTTTTCGCCGTCGTTCAACCTTGCCCAAAGATTAATAATCCACGCGCGGCTCCAGCCGGTATGCCCTCCGCCGTGTGAAAGTCTTCTTTCAAGAGTTGCTCTTGCTGCGTCTGCCAGCTTTGGCGTTTTTCTGACAGAAATCATATCAGCCGGATATAGCGCAAATAACTGCGAAATATGTCTGTGACCGGGTTCGACCTCATCATAGTCTATAGCCCATTCTTTTATCTGACCGTATTTGCCAATCTCCGGCTTGGGAAGTTTCTCACGCATTGTCTTGAGCATCTCTGCATAATCTGAGTCAACACCCAGAATCTCGCTTGCATTTATTACTGCTGTAAATAGCTCATAGATTATCTGGCTGTCCATAGACGGACCTATGCAAAGCGAGCCCTTTTGACCAGATTCAGTAAGATATGTATTTTCGGGCGAAACAGACGGACAAGTAACAAGCTGACCATTTTTATTCTCGATGAGAAAATCGACAAAAAACTCGCTTGCCTCTTTTATAGTGCCGTACTTCTCCTTTAAAAAATCCTTATCTTTGGTGAACATATAATGCTCCCAGATATGCAGGCAAAGCCATGCCGCACCCATAGGCCATTGTGTTCCGGGCATCCACAGATCCTGCGGAGCAGTATCTCCCCAGAGATCTGTGTTATGGTGGCAGACAAAACCACCGCATCCATACATTTCCTTTGCTGTTATTCTTCCGTTAGGGCGCATTTTCTCTATAAGGTCAAATAACGGAGTAACCAGCTCTGACAAGCCGGCGCTTTCAACAGGCCAGTAATTCATCTCTGTATTTATATTTATCGTAAACTTGCAGCCCCATGCAGGCCACATATCCTTATTCCATATTCCCTGAAGATTTAAAGGAAGAGTTCCCTCACGGCTGCCCGCAATCATAAGATACCGCGCAAAGTTATAGTAAAGCTCTGTCAGCTTGTTATCCTTTCCGCCGCTTTGCACATTTGCAAGACGTTCGTCTGTAGGAAGTTCCGCTTTTCCCTTGCTGTTGTCATAAAGCTCTAATTTTACTCTGTCGTAATACCTTTTATAGTCCTCTATATGACGTTCCCTAAGTTCTGCAAATGAAAGCTTTAAAGCCTTTTCTATATCCCTTTCAGCCTCTTTTTTATAATCCTCAAAACGATAGCTGGTCCGGCAGGAAATCAAAATTGTAACCTCATCACAACCATAAGCCTTTATAAAACTTCCCCATCGTTTTGCTTCTCCAGAGACTGTGATTATTTTTATATAAGACGCAAAATTTATCCCGTCTTCACCGCCCATTCCGCCGTAATAAAAAATCTCATCGTCAGATACAGGCGAATTATCATCAAAGTAATCGTCGCGACCGTCAATATGTATGCGTATATTTATACTTCCCTTTTTATCAGCCTTAATGTTTACAGCCAAAACATTGTCGGGATATGACGCTATAACTTCACGAGTATAGTTAATACCGTTTGAGGAAAATTCGACAGACGATACTGCTCTTTCAAGATCCAGTTTCCTTTTAAAGCTGTTTATATCCCCCAGACCTCTTTGTTCAATGATAAAATCGCCAAGCGGCATATAGTGACGTTGATTTACAGGCGTTCCGCAGAAGGCGTCATGCACTATCTCCTCCGCCTCGGAAATTTTCTCTTCAAATAGAAGGTCCCTTACCTTCTGTAAGTTTTCAAGAGCCGTCATATTATTCCTTTTCCTATACCCGCCCGACCATATTGAATCCTCATTAAGAGAAATTATGTCATAATACGGATTTCCATATACCATTCCGCCTATTCTTCCGTTTCCTACAGGCAGCGCCTCGTTCCAGTCCTCAGCCCATTTATCATACCAAAGCTCATTAGATGTTTTCATTGTTGACCTCTCATACTTATTTTTTCATATAAAACTATATACTATTATAACATACTTGCCATATTCTTTACAACTCTATATATAGTTATTTAATTTGTTTTTTCAATACTATTAGTATAAAAACTAGTTAATATTACAATTTTTAATATATCTATATAAAAATAAAAACCGACCGAATAAATCGGTCGGTAAAAGTGTATAAAAGTGTATAAAAATATTTGACTTATCCGACAAGTCCCGAACGCTCAATACCCTCTGTAAAGTATTTCTGTAGGAATACATACATAACAAGTATCGGAGTGATAGCAAGAATACATCCGGACTCAAGCCATACAATCATCTGACGAGGACCTACCGTCTGGTTGTTGAAAAGTTCAACCTGAAGTGTTGTCGTCAGATTTTTCAGCATCAGTGCAACAGTATCGTTCTGGTTAAAGAAAGAAGATGATACATAGTAGTCGTTCCAATACCATACAACTGAGAACAAAAATACTGTCAGAAATGATGATGCAGCATTAGGAACCATTACAACAATAAAGGTTTTAAGCGGTCCGCAGCCGTCAAGATACGCAGCGTCTTCAAGCTCTTTAGGGAGTCCCCTAAAGAACTGCCTAAATATGAGAATGAACAATCCGGCTCTTAAGCCGTTTGCAAATAACGCAGGCAAATACATAGTAAGTCCGCTGTTGATAAGCGATATAGAATCGCCTGTAAACAACTTAACCAAACCTAACGGGTTAAAGTAAGAATACTGCAAATACAACGGGATCGTTGTAATCTGTGGCGGTACTATGATCATCAAAACGACGATTATGAACAAAAAACCTTTTCCTTTAAACTTAAACCTCGCAAAACCATAGCCTGTTATTGCGCAGGTTATAACCTGTAGAATCGACGCCACCAGATTAAGCTTGATGGTATTAAGCACAGTTGCGCCATACTTCATAACATCCCACGTCTGCTTGATGTTGTCAAGAGTTAAGGTTTTAGGGATCCAAACTATTGATGGATCGTTCATCTGCGCATTCGGTCTGAATGCTGTCGAAATCATAAATATCAAAGGATATAGAATGATAAAACATAAACCGAACAAAATAAAGAATCTGAATATCGGCCATACTGCACCGACAAGTGCCTTGTTCCTGTTATATCTCTTTTGTTCAGGGGTGATATTTAAAACAATTCCGGCTTCTTTCATAGCCTTTCTCTTAGCTTTTTTAGCGGCTTTCATTTCTTTTGCAAAGCGCTTTTCTTCTTTTTTAGTTGCCATCTATATCCCCCCTATCCTACTTCGTAATATACAAACTTGTTGATAATCGCTACAATTATTGCCAACGCTACTCCCACAATCAGGAAGTAGGTCCATGCCATCGCGGACATATATCCGTAGTTCCAGTCGCTTCCCTGTGTAAGAATAAGCTTCATAACCTTGTTTTCAGGGTCAACGAACGAGTCAATAACCGTATATACTAAGCTTGCTAAGATCATTGGACTTATGTAAGGCATTGTAATCTTCCAGAAATATTCCCAAGCCGTTGCGCCCTCCATCTGTGCAGCCTCTTTAGCTGAGAAAGGTATATTCTGCAACGCCGCAAGGAACAGTAGAATCTGGATTCCAGAATTCCATACAAGGTTAAATATGTCAGACGTTACTGTAGTTATCGTATTTGTAAGCGTTTCGCTTATACCGTAAATCCCGAGAAATTCCAGCAATTGATCTACCAGATCTGTTTCAAACAGCGTACTAAACTGCTCTGACCCTCCGGAATATCCGCCTGTGTCCATATTTCCGTTGATGATTTCAATTACAGGTCCTGTCGCGATGATAACCGGCAGAAAGAATACTGCTCTTGCAAAAGTTCTTCCTCTGAACTTTTGGTTCAATATAACCGCCACAAATATTGAGAATATAATAATCAGCGGCGTTTTCAAAGCTGTTGAGCCTAGTATCTCAACAAGGTACTGTGAATAATACTGGTCTTTCCTGAATGCGTCTTTGTAATGTCCCAATCCGTTCCAATCAAGCTGCATAACGCCTCTCTGCGGGTGTGTTTCATTGAAGGAATAGATAAGCGACTCAATTAGCGGCAATATGAAGAAGTATATCGTTCCTATAAGCCACAATGCAATAAACGCATATCCATAAAGCGCCTTTCTTCTTTCATAAGGAATTTTTATACCCTTTCGCTTAACTCCTTTAGGAGGTTTCAAAGCCTTCACTTCTTCCTTTGTAGGGGTTGTAACAACATTTTCTGTGTTTGCCATTAGCCTTGTTCGCCTCCTTCTACTATAATTTTGCTGACGTCTATATCAGTTCCGTCAATTGATACCTTTCCGTTTTCCAAATCAACCTTAACAACCGACTCCTCCGCAGTACCGTCTTCGCTGCCATAGGTAGTTGTCAGCACATTGCTTTGTGTGTCTATATTAAAGTTTGTAATTACCTTATTGCTTACAGCGCTCAGAACCTGTTTTGCCGCCTTTGACTCTTCAGCAGCAGTTTCAATCCAGCCCTCGTAATTTGCATAGTACAAATCGCTGTATGAAGTATCTGACAGCTTTGAACTCTGCTCATAAAGCATATCATAGTGCAGCGACGAGCCGTATGCAAGCGCAAGCAAGAAGGTTTCTTCAGAATTAGAACTCTTATTTATTGCCTGAGTTGAATAAGGAACGTATCCGTGAACAACCATCTGATAGAATGGTATGTCATAGTCAACAATATTAAATCCGCTTGAGTTTACAGGAATGTTAGTTATATGGTCAACATAAGGGATAATGTATGAATTTGCAGCGTCTGCCAAAACAGAACCTACGTCGTTGTTCGCCTTTTTGTATCCCTCGATAATCGTATTCATTGTATCCTGTCTGCTTGAGAAGTTTTTAAGTGAAAAGTCTGAAACAAGCCTTGAAGAAAATCCTCCGAATGAAACATTTTTAAGGTTTTCTTCCTTATAGCTTGAGGTTATCTCATCAAACACCTTTGAATAAACCGTAGGCGTCAAAAGTGCAGGAGCAATATCAGTAGCAGCGCCGAATGCCGGATTGTACTGCGTTTGTCTTGAATATGAATTTGAAACTCTTGTAGCTGTACTTGTGAACGTCCAGTAGCCCCATGAGCTGCTTTCCATCTCCATATTATCCAGCGAAGGATAAACGGTTATTCCGTTTGACTCGGCAAAGGACATTAAATCGTTAAAATCATCCTCACCGCCGAGAGTGCCTGCCGGATCGGCTTTAGTAGATATTTTCTTTGCTATAGACTTATCGGTCCATTCATTATAGTTAGCAACTATATCTGTCGCACCGTTGTTCTGGAGCTTGTCAAGAATAGTCTGCGCCTGCTTAAACGATGTAACCGACGTCTTTAAATCAAACGGTATACCAAGAATTGATTTTTGCATTATAACGCCGCCGTATAAATCAACATACAGGTTTGCTTGATTTTCCTTTACTTTAGAAGTAAGCCCCTTGTTTTCAATCAAATAGTTTCTGTAAACCTTTGCGCAATCCGCATAGTTTACATCTTCTTTTTGCGAAATAGGATAGTATGTAACTGCAATCTTATCCTCAGCTATACTGCCCTTCTGAAAAACCTTAAGAGGGTCAGACTCACCGCTCAAGTAGAAATCGTCAGTAGTCCTTACTTCAAAATCAAAGTACACATTGTTATATGTCTGATTATTCTGTCCGCTTACCTGTGCATTTACAGATACATTAGCGTCACCGCTTGTTGCAACCGCTACAAGAGCCTTGTTGCCTGAAACCGTTGCTGCCACCGGCATATAAGCCTGTTCTGTAATCTTAGACTCTGTCAGCGGTACTATAGTGTAATCTCTTCCGTAAACCTTCTGTGAATACGAGTTGGAATAGCTCGATTTTCCGTTGTTATATTTAATAACAGCTCCGCTGCCATCAGGAACTATCATATAGCCGTCTACCACTTTACCGTCTAAGTCTGTTGCAGGGGCAGCTCCGAAAGAAGGCGTCAGAGCAATTTGAGTTAAAACCTTGCCGTCTTCTGTAGAAGTATTTTCCTCAGTTATTTTGGACGTATCGCACGAGACAGTCAACGATTTCTCATTTAAAGTATATTCCACCGGAATTGTGAATCCGTCATTGAAATCGTATGTAATAACTACTCCTCTGTCTGAAACCTCAAATTTAGTTTCGCAGACGTCCTTTGTTCTGGAAGAAACTCCCGAGTAAAGCGGAGAAGTTGTTCTCTTAGACTGGTCTCCGTATTCAACTGCAAGACCCGAATTTAACTGCTGTCTCTGAGTATCCTTCATATAAGACGGACCTCTGGAAGTCATACCTAGCGGCGTATCGTCTGCTAGAGCGTTAATTGGCGTACTCCACCAATAGTTAGTTGTTGATGTTGTCTTATCAACAAGACAAACTCTTTCATTTCCCTCATCGTACCAAAGCTCAAGCTTACCTGCCTCTGCTGCCTTTTTACAGTTTTTAAAAGCCTGCTCATCAGTTACTTTCGCCGGAAGTCCGCTTGATGCGGTCGTTTGATTTGACGTACTTTTTTCATCATCAGTTGAACCTACCAGAGTTCCAACGGGAAGCATCATGGCAACAACTAATGCAGATATAATGACTTTCTTAAATACTTCATGCATAATTATTACCTCCTTTATCCCCTGAATCTGTATGTTAACTCTGTGTAGATTGATGCTATGAACACATATACCTGCTGGAATAAGCTTATCAGAAGAACCAGCAAGAACAAAATCACCAGCATCGCAAGCAATGTAAACACAATTGACAAAAGTGTTTTCGGAAATGAATACTGATGAACCGTTCTGATTGCCTGTATCATCAATACAACCGACCAGCCCAGTCCCACATAGTAAATAACATTCATCCAGACTATTTCGTCTCTTACAATAAAGTTAGAGACAAATACGCTTAGAAATGTTCCTACAACATATGGGGTCAATGCATATGCTGAGTAGATGCAGATTCTCTTTATTGTTCCCTCACCGTTAAACAGCGTACACAAAGCCCAGTTTGCTATTACCCATGTGAAAAAGTAAACAATACTCTGCACAAACAGCGGAACAATATTAAATATCTTTACATATGAATCATTAAACTGAAATCCGGTAAGCTGTCTTTTTACAACCATCGCAATGAAAAGCAAAAGAACAATTACCATAGCAATTTTCATTGAGCCTTTCTTTTTCCACCTTAAATCATCATAGCCTTCAACCGGATGGAAAATAACATGCTTTAACCAACCGAGTTGTGTAAATTCATACATATTATTTACCCTCCTTTTGCGGTTTCTTTTTTATCTTTGGCATTTTAATTTTACCCTTTTTAATCAGCTTTCTGAGTACTATTATTGCAATAATTATTATGATCAAGGTTACTATGATAACCGTAAAGTTCCCTCTCAGGAAATCATCACGTTCATACTCATAAGCCCTATCGTAAGAACCCTTTGATACTGAAACCTTAAAGTTCTCCATTGCCTTTTCATAGTCGCCTGTGTTCAGATAAGCCTTTCCCAAACCGTAATATGCCAGAGCATATCCGCCGTCTCTTTTAATTACCTCGTTCCAAGGGTCAATAGCCTGCTCGTAAAGACCCTTCTCATACAAAGCAGCCGCCTCATGAACATATTTTCCGAAGGTTGTTTCAATAAAAATTGTTATGTCGTTTTTCTTTCCGTCGATAACATATATTTTTTTACCGACAGATTCAATACCGTTAGGCGCTGTAAACGTACCTCTCTGATCAGAGGTGCTGTTCTTTGAGCCGAATATGAATAACAAATCGTTATCCTGTGTGTATTGGAAGATACGTCCTGTTTCATAATCAAGTATATTTATTATACCGTCAGCGCCCACAACTATATCAGTAAGTCTTGAGGTAAAACTGCTTGTGTCTACAGATGCAGCTTCAGGAAGATCACCGAAAGTAAATTCATTACCTGTAGCTGTATTCCATATGTTCTCACCGGCAGGATTCAGCTTTTTAACTGCGTCAGTTGACGCGTTTGCTGCCTCTGTTACGGTATAAATGAATCCCTCGCTGTCTATGTCGAAGTTCGCATATTCAACCGGCACATTTCTCGCCATTGACGCTATCTGCTCATTTGACGCAAACTTTCTCCAGATAGCCTGTCGGATAACTGCCGCTGTCTGTTCAACTCTGTTAGCGCCGTAAAATCCTGTGAATTCTCCCGTTTCGTCAAATACAACAGCTCCCGTTGTTACCGAAGATACAACTACATACAAAATTCCTGAGCTGTCAGCCAAAATCTTTGATGGGTTAAATGTTTCAGATGAATTTGAATACAGCTCTGAATCAGGTTTTGTATATTCATGCAAGCATTTTGCGTCAGTTTTCGACTCTATCTCAGCCTTTACAACTCTTGCGTTCTTATTGTCGGCAATATAGAGTATAGGCTTTTTCATTTTTGAATCTATGCTTACATACACACCTGTCGGATTTGAAAAGGTCGAAAGCCCCGTTTGTTCGTCAACTGCCGTCTTGGAGTTTGAAACTCCCTTGTAGCAACCGATCACCTTCAGATCTGAGTCAGTTCTTAAAATTCTGTTATTACCCGAATCGGCGATCCAAAATTCATTTGTACTCTCCTCGTAGAATATATCTGAGGCATTTGAAAGATTTGTCGGCTCTTCCTCGTTTATAAACAAATTGCTTTTAGGATCAGCCAGCTTATTAAGCTCCATCTCATAGCCGGTAATCGTCTCATCAACTCTGTATCCGCTCTGAGACGGAATAGCGTCTCCCCAAGCGTCGTAGTTGTATGATACATACGGTTCACTCGCATAAGCGGTAGTTGCTATCACCGCCGCCATGCTTAGCGCAAGTCCGACTGAGATGATATTTTTTATATTATTTTTCATTCTCGACACCATTATCACCTATTTCCCTTTTATATTTTGTTTAGAATATCTATCCGTTAGTCTTTAATTCCTGAATTAGCCATTGTTTCCATTACGTTTCCTTGAGCTATCATGAATACGACCAGCGGCGGAATTAAAAGTAATACTGCTGTCGCAAATGTTACGCCCTGACGGGCAATACCAGCAGCCGTAATCTGCTGCAAAATTGTCGGTAGCGTTTTAAGCTCCTCAGAGTAAATCAATGATCCTCCCTGAATCTGCCATGCCGCCTGGAATGCAAATATAATAAGCGTCATCAATGCGGGCTTTGAGTTCGGAATAACTATTCCCCAACAAATTCTGAAAAGTCCTGCGCCGTCAACCTTAGCGGCCTCTATCATCGAGTCGTGAATAGTTGATATACTCTGTCTCATCAAAAACAGGTTCATAGGAGCAGCAATGCTCGGAAGTATAAGAGCCCAATATGTATCGATCATACCCAAGTAAGCCATTACTAAGAACTGCATAATCCATAATGCCTGAGATGTAAACAAAAGTGCCGTTACGATGATTTTGTTTATCACGTTGCAGCCCGGGAACTTACACTTTGCAAGTACAAACGCCGCCATACACGATACAAATAAATTGGCAATCGTTACAACAACCGTAACGAATACGCTGTTGAAAATATATCTTGAAAGCGGAACCCAAAGGCTTGCGGCAATTTTGAACATATCCGAATAATTAGATAAAGTAGGGTCTAAAACATACAGCTTAGGCGGGAATACGAATAGCTCATGCACGGGTTTAAACGACTGGATAAGCGCATAATAAATAGGGAAAATCATAAATAAGCCCAACAGACAAAGGAACAGGAAAATCACTATATCTCCGCCCAGGGAGCCGTTGACTCTCTTCTTCTTGTCTTTTACCTTAATTTTTTCTATATCCCTTTTCTTTCTCTTTTTTGACATATCGTATTCACCTCCCCTAATCTAAGTACTTGGCAAGCAGCCAGTTAATGAATTTATTTACCAACAGCATCGCCGCGAACAATACAAAGCATATCGCCGAGGCATATCCCATTTCATAACGTATCGTACCGTAGTCGGTAGCGTGGTTCATAATTGTGTGAACCTTGTAGTCCGTAGACGGAAGACCTATAAGTGACTGTCCTACAACTCCGACTGTAAATGCCGCCGAGATCTGAAGTACAGCTGCGAATAAGAGCTGAGGTCCCATTGAAGGAATTGTAATGGTGAAAAGCTCCTGCCATCTGTTTTTAATTCCTTCGATTGCACCTGCCTCGTACATTGTCTTGTCAATGTTCTGAAATCCGGCACGAAGTGCTAAGAATCCTGCACCCATTGAAATCCACAACTGAACCACGATAACAACGCCAAACATATAGGTTGTATCAGTCAGCCATTGAACAGGCGCGTTTATGAAACCTAGATCCATTAAAACTGAGTTGAAGTATCCGTATGTATCTCCTGAGAACAACAACTGCCAGATTACATAAACAGATGGCGTCATTGAAGGAGCGTAGAATACAAATGTGAATATTGTTTTGAGTACAGGGTGCATTTCGTTTATGAGCCAAGCTAAGAAAAAGCTTAGTATATAACTGAAAGGACCTGTGAAAATTGCAAACACTAAGGTGTTCTTTACTGCTGTTAAGAAAATATCGTCATTCAAAAACAGAGTATAAAAGTTTGATAATCCGATAAACTTCGGAAACTGCACCATATTAAAGTTTGTAAATCCCATAGGGAGCGACATTATTACAGGAATTATCATGAATATTGTAAACAATATCATAAAAGGAGCAAGCATTCCGTAGCAACCGATATTTACTCTCATCTGGTGCAGAGTATATCTTAATTTGCCCTGATCTCTCATTAATACAGGCTTTTCTGCAACAGCTGCGTCTGATTTAGCCATTATTTATTACTCCCTCCTATTCATCGTAGTTGTACATTTTCAGATCTTTTAGCTTACGAACAATCTCAGCATTGATATCCTTGTTGTACAACATTAACGTATCTCTTGGATTTGATGCGTTGTTTACAGTTTCTCTGAACGCATTCATTACGTTTCTTGTAACCGCATAAGATGCCGGAATAACCGGGATTTCAACCTGCTCTGCAAATTGAGATTTGATCTTCTGGACCTCGTTAGTAGACCACGATTCACCCTCTAATGCCTGAAGGTTAGCCGTATCGAATCTACCCATTGTTCCCATAATAGACTCAATATCATTTGCGTATTCTATCTGTGATTCAGTTGACGTAAACCACTTTAAGAAATCCCATGCTGCCTCTTGGTTTTTGCACTTTTTAAATATAACTCCGCAGGTTCCCGAAGAGTTTGAAGAGTGGTTAATAGAACCGTCCTTCTGTTTAGTTCCCGGTATCTGCATAAAGTCCCAACAACCCTTGATTTCAGGAGCAGCTACCGAAAGCTGATTGAAGAAGTTGTATTCCTTAATCAAAATCGGCATATCTCCCGTTCTAAATCTCGAGAATGCGTCGTATGTCTGGTCAAAGCTGTATGTAGTATAGAACTTCGTCCACTTTTCAAATGCAGAAACAGCCTCTTGGGTTTCAAAAGTAGTTTTTGTCCCGTCATCAGTATAGTAGTTAAGACCTTGCTGTAAGAGCAGCGACGCAAATGTGTTTCCGCACTCGGTCGTTGTTGAAACAGTTGTAACGCCGTTACCTAAGTTCTGAGCAATCGGCAGTATCAAGCCGACCTCCATATAATTTCTCTGCAGCTGAGGCAGTACGGATATCAACTGATCCCATGTCTGCAAGTCACGTTCGGGGTTGATTCCCTGCTCTGCCAGAATATCCGTTCGATAGAACATCATAGGTACAAGCTGGCTTACAGGAAGTCCATAAACTCCATTGTTATACTTATATAATGTGCCGGCGTCGTTCTGGAACCGCGTCATAACCTCATCGTAGTCATCGAATTTTGTCAAGTCGGTCAAAACGTCTCTTGCCGCAAGCTGAATAGGGAAGTCTCCTCCGAGGAACAGTACAAGGTCAGGACCTTTACCTGCAAGAGTTGCCTCAACAACTCCTCCCTGTACAAGATTGATGGAAACCTTCGTATCCGAATTGGGGTTAAAATCGCTGTCGACCATCTGGTTTACTACCTGAGCTTGGTCACGTCCAAGAGAAACCCAAACGGTCAGATTATCTTCACTCTCTTCTGAAAGCGAGTTGTAGTCAGAGAAGAACGAACCTATAAATGAATCAAATCCGAACTTCAGTCCGCCTAAGAAGGTCTTTTCTGCCGAAGTGAAATCTTTACCGGCAGGAGCAACCTCGATCATATCCACCTCCAGAGGCTGACCTCTGTACTCTCTTACCCACGAAGAAACTGATGTAATATTCTCCTTGATCTGCGAGAGAAGCGACGGTATATCATCTGGTCGCTCGATGCATTGGTCAAGCACCAAAGCCATTTTCTCAAGCGTAACTGCCTCTGTTCCTGAAGTACCTGTTAAGCCTTCAATGTATGACTTTGTATCTCTCAAAGTTTTTGCAAGCTTTGTAAAATCAGGAATAACAGACGGAATAGCAACATCGATCATATAGTTGTTGTATTCGTCAGGATCAGGACCTGTTATTTGTCTTATTCTTCTGTAATAGCTTGTAGTGTCATAAACCACATCGTCAAGCTCAGACATAACCTCTCCGATTTCACCGGGAACAACTTCCATAGTAAGCTCATGCTCCCCGGCATCAAGATAATAATAAATGATGTTGCCGTCGGCGTCTTTCGGAGTTGTAACTACCCACTCTGTATCATAATAGAATTTTACCTGATCCGATTCCTTATTTGGAACAACCCCGTCTATAAGGATTCTCCTGTTAGAGTAAAAACCTCTCATCTGGTTCTGTCTTGCTCTTATTCCGAGCTTATAGTAACCTGAGGTTTTAACATTAACCTTCCAAGTAATCGCCTGCGTAGCCTTAGTCCAGTTTGCAGAACCTATAGTGTTATATTTAGTTTTATTAGGGTCTGACGGTGATGTCAAATAAGAATCCTTATCGCTTGTAGGATAAAGAACTCTGTCTGTTTTATATGCTGCCTCTTCACCCTCGAGCCTGATAATATCAGCGTCTTTATTTTGAGAAAGCTCTGATTCCGAAGGAACCGCATATGCCTCTGGATCTCTTTGCTGATACAGCTTTATACTGTTTACAGCGAACTTTGCCTTTGTGGATTCCAAAGTAACGGTGTGTTTTCCCTTTTCTATATAAAACCAAAGCGGATCAGAGTAAAGTCCGTCTATATCAGCAAAGTATTTTTCCTGCCAGCATACCTGTTCGATTTGTCCCGGTCTTATATCGTTGCCGTGATAATCCTGCTTGATTTCAGATTCGCTTACCCATCTTTTGTCAAGAGTAATTCTCGATGCGGTATCATAAGGAGTTTTTCCGTCAATTTTTAAATTGAACTCAACCTCTGTTGCTCCGCCTGATAGAACTTCATAAATTATCTTTATGTTATAAACTCCGGTCTTTGAAATTTTAATCGGAAAAGATAAAGTTCCGTTTTGGTTAGCCCATTCAAGAGCCTCTTTCCCGTCAACCGTTTTTCTAGTAACCTCTGCTCCGTTTCCGGCCTCAAATTCTGTTTGTTTTCCCCCGTAGATGTACCCTTCATCATCTGAAACGTCAGGTCTTTCTGCGTCAGCATACTTTTCACGGTACTCGGTGTAAGAAATATTATCGCTTGAAGATCCCGACGCAGCGTCACCTATATCAATATCTTCATTAGATGTTGTCTGCGTACTTGCATCAGCATTTACAGCGTTGTCCGCCAAAACCGCAGGAACACAGGTAGCTGTCAGAGCAAGTGCCAATACAAAAGAAAGCGTACGCATAAACAATTTGTTTCTCACTATAAATCCACCTTTCTAAAATAAATTCTGCTTTTAGGTTTAAGCCAAGATACGGCTTAATATAACCTCTGATATATTCACCACTAGGATTAATAAAGAAAGTTAAATGCTCGATTTGAAAATTTCAATTTTCCCTGTTTTCTCATCAAGCTCTACCTTGACCTTATCTCCTCCCTTTATTCCAAGAGATTTGATATAGTCCTTAGGGATCTGAAGTCTTCCGCTTCTGTCTAAAACGATAAGCTCCTCGCTAAGATCCGAATTATCCTGAGAGTTTACAATATCTCCGAGCTCTCCAAGTTCTTCAGCCATAGACCTTTTGCGTATGATTTCCGAGCTTGTTCTTCCGTCTCTTATAGCTACCACGCGGTCTATATGATTGGCAAGCTTTAGATCATGCGTAACTATTACTATTGTAATTCCCTCTGTAGCGTTAAGATTTTTAAAGATATTTAAAATCATCTCTGATGTCTTTGTATCGACAGCGCCTGTAGGTTCATCGGCAAGTATTATTTTAGGATTATTAGCAAGCGCGATCGCTATTGCAACTCTTTGCTGTTCTCCGCCCGAAAGCTGGTCGAGCTTTGAGTTGACCCTGTGCGAAAGCCCTACTTTATCCAAAAGCTCCAACGCTCTTTCCCGCCTCTTTTTTGAGCCCTTTAAAAGCATCGGCATCTCGACATTCTGCACCGCCGTAAGATACGGAATAAGGTTTCTGGCATTATTTTGCCATACAAACCCCACGGTATTTCGCTTGTATTCCATATAGTCCTTATCCGAAAACTTGAGCAGATTCTTCCCGTCAACAATAAGCTTTCCTGCCGACGGCTTATCAAGTCCGCCCAGCATATTCAAAAGCGTTGACTTTCCGCTGCCCGAATTTCCTACTATGCCTACAAGCTCTCCCTTTTCGACATCTAAATCAAGACCCTGTAAAGCAACTACCTCTACATCTGAGGTCTTATAAATTTTAACTAGGTTTTCACATCTTATCATATATTTATCATTTTCAGATGGTACTGTTTCATCGTCAGATAAATTATTCTCCGACAAGTCAACAGATTTTCCGACAGTCATTTGCATTTGCGTACCTGCGTCGGTATCTACTGTACCGTCCAGAGCGATATCATCAGACAACAATCTCACCGTCCTCTAATGTATAAACCTTATCTGCGACCTCCATCATACTCGGGTCGTGAGTGGTCATAACAATTGTCATACCTTCTTTTTCAACAAGCTCCTTAAAGAGCTTAACTATGTGCAGAGAGGTTGCCGAATCAAGCTCTGCCGTAGGCTCATCGGCGAAAACGATTTTCGGCTTATGAGCTATCGCCCGCGCGATTGCCGTTCTTTGCTGTTCGCCTCCAGACAATTCTCCCGGGCGGTGGAACATACGCTTATCAAGATTGACATTTTTCATAACCTCACGTGTACGCCCGTCCCGCTCAGAAAAGGGAACCTTTGCAAGTCTTAGTCCAAATTCTACATTTTCATAAGCGGTCATAGCTGACATCAGCGCAACTGACTGGAAAACAAACGCCATATCAAAACGTCTTAACCTGTCGCGTTTCTTTTCAGAAAGCTTTGTAATATCGCTGTTTCCGAACCAAACCTCTCCGCTCGAGGGTTTGTCAAGCGCGCCCAGAATGTTTATAAGTGTTGTCTTTCCGCTTCCCGAAGGACCTCTTAGGACTGTGAGCTTACCCTCTTCAATATCAATATTGATATTTTTCAAAGCATTTACAACAATGTTATTTCCGGTCGTAAAATCACGACAGATGTCTTTTGTAGAAAGAATAATGCTCATAGTTTCTCTCCGACGTAAGTTATTAACGATATTTGTTTTGTGCATATTGCACATTTTGAGTATAACGAATAAACTATGTAATTGATTTAGTAATTTTTAGCTTATGATACTGCAAAAGCACGTTTTTTCAACCTGTTTTTGTGATTTTGCTCAAAATGAATATAATTTTCTAGCTATAATTATAGCAATTTTACTACTGTTTGTCAAGGTATTTAGAGATGATAAAATAATTCTTTTTTTGTGCAAATTAACGCAAATTGTTTACTTTATACAAATATATTATTTAAGATTTGTATAAGATGCACTCAAAGCAATAATTTATTTATAAACTACTCTGATTTTTTTACAAAAAAAGCGATTTTATTCACAATTTATTAAGTGTTTAATTCATAAAATAAACACCGCACAGCAAATTAAATATTTTTTACATACAAAATATCATATTATTTCAATTTCCGCATACAGAAAATCAAAGGGCGATCCGCAACAGATCGCCCTTATAATTTTATGAGAATATATTA
The DNA here is from genome assembly GCA_947631265.1 of uncultured Clostridia bacterium. Classification (GTDB taxonomy): domain Bacteria; phylum Bacillota; class Clostridia; order Oscillospirales; family Ruminococcaceae; genus UMGS1601. The sequence continues at coordinate 27,095 of CANRKQ010000010.1, forward strand.
CTTTGATTTTGTTTTAATTTCCTCTGCAAGCTTTGATATAAGCTCATCAGCAGACATTTTACCTATATCGCCGTCTTTTCTCGAACGCACAGAAACTGTACCGTCATCCATTTCCTTATCGCCTACAACGAGCATATAAGGAATTTTCTCCAGCTGAGCCTGACGGATTTTATATCCCATTTTCTCACTTCTGTCGTCAATTGAAGACCTTATGTGTGCAGCCTCCAGCTTAGAGAGAAGATCCTTTGCATAATCAAGCTGTTTATCCGAAACAGGAATAATCTTAACCTGCTCAGGTGCAAGCCATAGTGGAAAAGCTCCTGCAAAATGCTCAATCAAAATTCCTATAAATCTTTCTATACTTCCAAAAACAACGCGGTGAATCATTACAGGGCGATGTCTTTCTCCGTCTGCGCCTGTGTATTCAAGCTCAAATCTTTCAGGCAGCTGAAAGTCAAGCTGAATAGTTCCGCACTGCCATGTTCTTCCCAGAGAATCCTCAAGATGGAAGTCGATCTTAGGTCCGTAAAACGCTCCGTCGCCCTCATTAATAATAAAGTCAAGACCGATTTCCTCGAGAGCGTCTTTAAGCGAATTTGTCGCAATCTCCCAATCCTCGTCACTTCCCATACTGTCCTCAGGACGCGTTGATAGCTCTACATGATACTTAAATCCAAACAGACTGTAAACCTCGTCAATAAGTGCTACTACGCCCTTGATCTCGTCTTTTATTTGCTCCTTTGTCATAAATATATGAGCGTCGTCCTGAGTAAAGCAGCGAACTCTCATCAGCCCGTGCAAAGCACCCGAAAGCTCATGCCTGTGAACAAGCCCAAGCTCTCCCAAACGCAGGGGAAGATCACGATATGAATGAAGTTGAGTTTTATAAACTAAAAGTCCGCCCGGACAGTTCATAGGCTTTATCGCAAAATCGGTTTCATCTATAACTGTTGTATACATATTATCCTTGTAATGATCCCAGTGACCCGAACGCTCCCACAGAGCGCGGTTCATCATCATCGGTGTGGATATCTCTTTGTAGCCTGCTCTTGTATGAACCTCTCTCCAGTAATCGATAAGCGTATTCTTTAACACCATACCCTTTGGAAGAAAAAACGGAAATCCCGGACCCTCATCCATAAGAGCAAAAAGCCCAAGCTCTTTTCCCAGCTTTCTGTGATCTCTCTTTTTAGCCTCTTCAAGACGTTCAAGGTATTGCTGAAGTTCGCTCGCCTTAGGAAATGCTATAGCATAAATTCTTGAAAGCATCTTATTTTTTTCGCTGCCCCGCCAATAAGCGCCCGTGCAGGAAGTAAGCTTAAACGCTTTAACAGGCGATGTAGTCATAAGGTGCGGTCCGGCACACAGGTCGGTAAATTCCCCCTGCTTATAGAATGAAATAGGCTCGCCCTTATCTGAATGCTCCCTGCATAATTCTACTTTATATATTTCGCCCTTTTCCTCAAGATACTTTATTGCCTCATCAGGTGGGAGCTCAAACTGTTCAAGCTCAAGGCCCTCCTTGACAATCTTTCTCATCTCGTCTTCGATTTTTTCAAGCTCCTCTGTAGTAAAAGGCGTTTCCCTGTCAAAGTCATAGTAGAAACCGTTGTCGATAGCAGGACCTATTGCAAGCAAGGTTTCAGGGTATAGACGCTTAACAGCCTGAGCAAGAATATGCGACGCAGTATGCCAGAAAGTTTTCTTGCCGTCTATGTCGTCAAAGGTAAGCACCTCGAACTCACAATCTTTATCAACAACCGTTCTGATGTCTTTAACCTCACCGTTGATTTTTACCGAACAAGCCGCTTTATAAAGACCCATTCCGATACCCTTTATAATTTCTGCGGCAGATGTTCCGCTTTCGACCTCTTTTACGTTTCCGTCCTTTAATGTTAATTTAATCATTTTTATCTTCCTCTCATAATAACTATTTTATTTAAAGCTATCTCCTGCTGAAAATGGGATAATAGTAATAATCCACAAACACTAAAACTCCCACTGCCAAAAGACCTAAGCTTAATATTGAGCTTATTATATTAAAAATCCTTCTTGTTCGCTCTGACAGGATACTTTTCCCCTCTTTATCTACGCTTAACTCATTAAATGCCGTATTTGACCAATATACAAATACAAAAAGCATTATTGACAACAGAAGAGCTACGTACATAATCATAATATGGTTCACAGCAAGTAAAAACATTACCATAACTGCAATTTCAGCAGCTATCGATAAAAAGAAAGTTATAAATGAACCCTTTTTCTTGAAGTTCATAAAGCACGTATAATTAAACCATCTCGAAAGGGGTGGATTAATTATGTCTCCTTTCTTAAAAATTTTGATTATATTCGCAG
>CANRKQ010000011.1 GCA_947631265.1 uncultured Clostridia bacterium
GATTTAGCTAAAAGCTCATCAATCCAAAGTTTGTCACTTAACTCAATTTCTCTAAAGTCAAACATTGTATCCTTCTTTTCAAATATTATTTTAGCTTGTTAATTTCATTAATAATTCTATTTGTAATTTTATCAATAGGAAACGGAGTATTTCCGTCAGAGCAGTTAATTATCCTCCAGTTTTGCTTTTTTGCAGCATAAAGAGCAGTTTCTCGGCAGCTTTTTAAATACTCAATATCTACCTCGTGTATATCTTTTTTACTCTCATCGCCGTTATATCTTTTTGTTATCAGCCTTTGTGAAACCTGGATAGGCATATCAAGAAATATAACCAAATCAGGTCTGGGAAGTCCAAGCCTTATATATTCATAATCAGACAGCCATTCAAGATACTTATCCCACTCGCTCTTTTTGCATTTGACCATCTGATATATCGCGTTAGACGTTACATATCTGCTTGCCAATATAAGCTCTCCGTTATTGTAAGAATCCTCCCAGTAAAGCTTATAACTGGCATATCTGTCTACAGCATAAAAGCTTGAGGCTGCATATGCATTTATGTCCTTTGCCTTTTTGGAAAACTCACCATTAAGATACATCTTTACCAACGCCGATGAGGCATTGTCATAATCAGGAAAGCTTATCGACTTATGAGGAATATTATTTTGTGCAAAAATACTATCAATTATTTCAAACTGAGTTGATTTTCCGCTGCCGTCTAAACCCTCGATAACAATAAGCTTACCTTGCATTTTTTAGCTCCTTATAATACTGCTGAACATCTTTCATTTTACCGCAGGTCATACTGCCTTCGGCACACCTGCCTCTTACACAGCCGGGACCTGCATTTTTAAAAATTACAGGTGCCACCTGACAGCAAAGCCTGAGCATTTCATCAGCAAGCGCTTTGATCTCCCATTGTGCTCTTGAACAGCACCTAAGACTGAAAAAATTCAAAAGACTTCTTGCATTCATAGTCATAATCATTTTAGTATCACAAGCATTGGGAAGAACAAATCTCGCGTCCTCAATTGCTTTTTTCTGAGCTTTCTTTGCAGCTTCCTTTTCTTCAAATCCCTCTTTAATAAAGGCATTATAATGTTTTTCTTTAAGTATATCAGCCAGCTTATTATAGCTGGCAATTGCATTATCCATCTGCTTGTTGAATTCCTCCAGCGCCTCGGGAACAGATGCAATCTCAGGAGGAGTTACAAACTCAAAATTTTTTTCCTCAACATATCTTTGACTTTGTACCGAAAACGAAGCTATCCTGTGTCTGGTTATCTGTGCTAAAAGCGCACGTGAAACCCCTTCTATACCAAATGTAAAGGTAATATGCTCAATAGGACTTTGATGTCCTATACTAGAAAGCATATCTAAAAATTTGATTGTTTTTTCTTCGGTCAGTCCCTCAAGGAGAGTTTCAATATCCGAGCTTGCATAGCACAATTTTGCAGCAGCTGCAATTGTTTTTTCCGGCTCAGGAGTATGGTTAAGTAAAGTAACTTTCATTATAATATCATTCCTTGTACAAAGTTAATTAATTATACCATTTTCTAAGTAAAAAGTCAAATAAAGCAAGAAAATCGGCAAGCCGAAACCTGCCGATTTATAAACCTATATTTTAAACTATATTTGATTAATACTCTTAAGCATTTCCTCTGCGCTCGCCAGAGTTGTCTCTGAGATGTTATCTCCGCTTATTATTCTTGCGATTTCACGTTTTCTTTCATCAAGCGATTTCAATTCACAAACTGATGTCTTTGTTTTTCCGTTTTCAGCTTTCTTTTCAATAAGCATATGAGTGTCACCCGAAACAGCTATTTGAGCCAAATGAGTTACACATATAACCTGTCTCATTCTTGAAATTTCATGTAGCTTTATTCCTATTTTTTGCGCCGCACGTCCGCTTACTCCTGTATCTATCTCATCAAAAATCATTGTGGGAGTATTATCCTTTTCGGCAATTACACTTTTTAATGCAAGCATAATACGAGAAAGCTCTCCTCCCGACGCTATTTTTGCAATAGGCTTTGACGCCTCGCCTAAGTTTGCAGAGATCAAAAACTCAATATTATCCATTCCGTGAATAGTAAGCTTGCCCTTGGTATTAGAGATCTCCAGCTTGACGTTAGGCATATTTAGAAATTCAAGCTCTGAGGTAACTTCTTTTATAAACCTCTTTCCTGTCTGCTCTCTCTTTTGAGACAGAATTTTTGCCTTTCTTGATGTTTCCTCCAAAAGCTCCTCTCGCCTAGCTTTAAGAACTTCGATATTATTGTCGTCGCCTGTTAAAATATCAAGCTCTTTTACCGACTCATCAAGTCTGTTTATAACGTCAGAAAGCGAGGGCCCGTATTTTTTCTTTATTCTTATTATACTGTCGTTTCTTGCTGAAATGTATGCAAATCTTTCGGGATCAACGTCAAGCATAGACGTCATATGGTTAAGCTCAGCAGATATATCGTCTATCTCAATCTTTGCCGATTTTAACCTTTCAGTCAGAGGCTCAAGAGCTGATAAAACGTCGGAATAGCTTTCTAAAAAATCATATGCGCTAAAAAGACTATTGCTTATTCCGTTATCGCCCTCAATTAAATTTATAACTTCATTTACAGCGGTCCTTACCTCTACAGCGTTATTTGATAATGCAAACTCCGACTCTACCTCTTCATCTTCATTTTCTTTTAAATCAAGAGATGATATTTCATCAACAACTTCTTTTAGCTTTTGTATTCTGTCGATTTTGTTCTGACGGCTCAGAGAAACCTGCTTTATCTGCTTTGCAACTGCCTGAAGTTCTCTAAAGGATTTCTGATAATCCTCAAGTTCCGATTCAAGATTGCCATATGAGTCAAGTATTTCAATGTGCTTTTGAGGCGATAACAAAATCTGGCTGTCATGCTGACCGTGAACATTAACCAAAAGCTCCCCTATCTCCCTGAGAACAGATAGATTAACAGGACGCGAATTAATACGCGCCACACTACCTCCGTCGGCAGAAATTTCCCTGGAAATAATAAGTTCACCGTCGCTGTCAATGCCATTTTCAGAAAGCATTGAAGATACATCGTCAGATATATTATTAAATACTGCTGAAATAACAGCCTTTTTTGCGCCTGTACGAACGATATCCTTTGTTACACGCAGACCGAGTATTGCATTTATTCCGTTAATTAAAATAGATTTGCCTGCTCCCGTTTCTCCTGTAAATACATTCAGCTTATCACCGAATGTTATCACAGATTTTTCAATTACAGCAAGGTTTTCAATATATAGTTCTGTGAGCATTGATACTATATCTTCCTTTCGTAAGTTTAAAAGATTTGTCCTAGGACTTATAACTAACCTATAAGAAAGCTATTCAACATACCTACAAATTCAATGGCAAATGACTCGCTCTTTAACACAACAAAAATGGTGTCGTCGCCTGCCAATGTGCCGACAACAGATCCGAGTTCAGCATTGTCCAGCTTGGCGCAAACTGCCTGCGCCATTCCAGTATGGCACTTAATGACAACAATATTAATTGCAAAATTAACCGATATTACTGCCTCTTTAAATATATTTTTTAAAAGCTCTTTTGGACTTTTCCCCTTGTCCCTGATACTGCTTGGAATATCATATTTATAAACTCCGTCAGATGAAACGTTTTTAATTAGCGAAAGCTCTTTAATATCTCTGGAAATTGTTGCTTGAGTAGTGTTAAATCCCTTTTCTTTCAGCTTGTCCAGAAGTTCCTGCTGGGTAGATATACTGCCGTTTGTAATTATGTTTAAGATCGTTCTTTGCCTTTTCTCCTTAGACATTGTCACTATCCTCCATTACTGCCTTTAAAGGACGCATAAGCTTTGAATTAACAGCGTCAAAAAAACTTCCGCCTTTTATGTCAATCAGCTTTATATATTTATCAGACGCCGATATAGTCAAAATATCTTTAGACGAAATATCATCTTTAGTTACTCCGTCAACCGACAAACCGAAACACTTATCTGAATTTGTATAAAACTTTACTTTCAGAATTGATGACTTTGAAAACACCATAGTTCTTGAAAGCAGCGAATGAGGACAGATAGGAGTAAATTCGATACACTCCATATCAGGTTCTATTATAGGTCCCCCAGCCGAGAGCGAATAGGCAGTTGCTCCGGTCGGGGTTGAAAAAATCAGACCGTCTGCTCTTATTGACGACACAACCTTACCTGATTTCGATACTTCAAAATCAGAAATTTTACTGTGCGGCGGCTTTGAAACCACTATGTCATTTAAGGCTGTAAAAATTTTTGATGTTCCGTTTTTCTTTTTTACTTCCCCGTCAAGTAAAATTCTTTTCTGAATAGCATAATCACCATTGCAGAGATTCTCCAAAAGCTCAAGCTCATTGTGCTCAAGCGTGCACATAAACCCGAGACGTCCGCAGTTAAGACCTAATATCGGCTTTTCATATTTAGACGCAACCGAAGATGCTTTTAAAATTGTGCCGTCTCCGCCAACAGCTAATATTATATCACATTGTGATACCAGTTTATCTTCATTTGAAAAGCTTACAACATCAAGCTCAGAAAAATCTGCCTTATATTTTTCTGACATAGAAAGCTCTGCATTATTTTCATTAAGAATACTTACAGCCTTTCGTACATAAAGCTCGCTATTGTCTTTTTGCAAATTAGGTAAAATATAAATATTCAACAGATTTCCCTCCTCTATTATTTAAGATGTTCAAATCCCTGATCAACTTTAGTTTTAATATCCGCAGAAAACTCTTTTTGCATATTGTCCTTTTTTACATAAACCAGGTATTCAATATTACCATTACCGCCTTTTATTGGAGAATACGTGAGATCCAATATACTGAATCCCGCTTTATAAATCATATCCAATACATTCTCAATAACCTTTATATGAATCTTTCTATCTCTGACTATACCCTTTTTAGAAAGATACTTCTTACCAGATTCAAATTGCGGCTTTATCAGCAAAACAGCCTCTCCTTTATCTGATAATAGATTATACACCACAGGAACTGCAAACGATAATGATATAAATGAAAGATCAACCGAGCAAAAGTCTATTTTTTTATCAAACATTGCTATATCTACGTCTCTTATGTTGGTATTTTCAATATTCCTGACCTTTGAATTATACATCAGACTGCTATCTAATTGATTGCTGCCAACATCAACAGCATACACAAAGCAAGCTCCGTTTTGAATCATACAATCAGTAAAACCGCCGGTAGAGGCGCCAAAATCAACGCACACCTTTCCAGTCAGATCAATATCAAATTCACAGATCGCCTTTTCAAGCTTTATACCGCCCTTACTTACATATTTGAGCGTTTCACCGACAATTGTGATTTTATCTGTCTTATCAGCCGTAAAAGATGACTTTGTAACTATCACGCCGTTAACGCTGACAGCAGATCCCTTTATCATATTTTGAGCCTTTGAGCGCGTTTTTGCAAGTCCTCTGCTCACTAATTCCAAATCGAGCCTTTTGCACATATTAGATCTCCAAACTCAGCCTTTTATATATCTGATTGCCTGATAAGCCCAGACGCTCGAGAGAAGAGTCAACCGATGCCTGAGGTACAAAACCGTATATTGCGGTAACGATTAGTTTATTAACTTCGTTTTTGAGACGCTGTGAAACTGAACCGTTATAATATCCCTCCTCGAAAAAGTAAATCTTTTTGTATGAGGATATTTTTTCAATCAGCTTTTTATCAAAACAATTCAGGTCAATGAGCTTTAGCACATCAATAGATTTACTTTCGTTTTTAAGCTTATTATATGCAAATGACACTTCACAAAAAAGTCTTCCGTATGTTATTACAAGTACGTCAGAGCCGTTTTCATAAAGCTCATAATCAGTTGATATGTAATCCATCTTCAGGCAACATTCTTTTTCATTGCCGCGAGGATAACGAACAGCTACTATACCCGAATCATCATATATGCTCTTTGATAAGCACGCTTTCAATTCATCATAATTGCTGGGAGAATATATTGTCACATTAGGTATAGTTGACAAAAACGATACGTCAAATATACCTTGATGAGTGATACCGTCTTCGCCGACAATTCCGGCCCTATCAATGCCCAATACAGCGTGCGCGTTTGATATTGCCAAATCATGAATAAGCTGGTCGTATCCCCTTTGCAGAAAGGATGAATATACTGCAAATACTGGAACCTTTCCCAATGAAGCAAGACCGCCGGCAAATGTCAATGCGTGCTCCTCCGCTATCCCGACATCGAAAAACCTATCTCTATGTTTCTTAGCAAACTTATCAAGGCCTGTTCCGTATTTCATAGCCGCCGTAATAGCGCAAATTCTATCATCACTGTCAGCCAAACGAGCCAGCTCACATCCGAATACGGTTGAAAAGCTGTCACACTTGCTGACATCAGGATTTCCTGTCTTAAGCTCAAACGAGCTTACGCCGTGATATATTCCCGGATTTTCCTCAGCAGGAGCATAGCCCTTGCCCTTTATAGTATTGACCTGAATAACTACAGGTCTGTTCATTGCTTTTGCTTTAATAAGAGCATCTTCAAGCTCTTTAAGATTGTGACCGTCTACAGGTCCTACAAATTCAAATCCCAAGTCCTCGAAAAGCGTTGTTCTGAAAATCGAGTTTTTTATAGCATCTTTTGAAATTTTTAATGTATTCTTTATAGGTTTACCTAAAACCGGAATATTATCAAGCGCACGTTCTACAACCGTTTTTGTCCTTTTGTATGATTTTTTAGTTCTGAAATTTGAAAGATATTTTGCAATAGCACCTACATTTTTAGAAATCGACATCTCATTATAATTTAATACAACAATAAGATTGGTGTTGCTTTTTCCTGCATTGTTAAACCCTTCAAATGAAAGTCCCCCGGTTGCCGCACCGTCTCCGATGACAGCAACAGCGTGATGGTTATCACCGTTCATCTTCATAGCAGCAGCAATGCCTAAAGCGGCAGAAACAGAATTGGAACTGTGTCCGCTTACAAAAGCGTCATGTACGGATTCTTCTGGTTTGCAAAAGCCTGACAAGCCGTTTTCCTTTCTAAGCGTATTAAAATCCTTAAGACGACCCGTCAAAATTTTATGGGTGTATGATTGATGTCCTACATCCCATACAAGCTTGTCCTTGGGCGAAGAAAAAACTCTGTGAAGGGCAAGAGATAGCTCTACGGTTCCCAGATTAGACGATAAGTGTCCCCCGTTTTTTGATACTGTCTTAATAAGAACATCGCGTATCGCCTTACATAAGCTTCTGCACTGCTCATAATTGAGCTTTTTAAGATCATCAGGAAGGTTCAATTTGTTAAATTCTTCCTCAAAATTCTTTACCATTATTATCCCCAATCTTTAATGAATTTAGTATTGCACCGTATTTCAAATCGGCGCAAATCATTCATTATTCATCTTTAATATATCCTTTACTTTTTTCTGTTTAAAAGATCAGCCGTCAGGTCAACCATAAGTTCATTATTATCAAAGCTTTCAAGAATTTTTAACGCCTCTAAGGTCTGATGGCGTGCCGCCTCCTTAGCTTTATCAAGTCCCACTAATGAAACATATGTTAACTTACCGTTTTCCTTATCACTTCCTATCGGTTTACCCAAATCATCAAAGTTTCCCTCAACATCTAAAATGTCGTCTATTATCTGAAAGGCGTAACCAAGCCGTTTGCCAAACGCTCTTGCAGATTCGGTTGTTTTGTCATCTGCGCTTGACAGTATGCAGCCCATTACACAAGCGGCCTCTAAAAGACGGCACGTTTTTAAATCATGCAAAAGATTGAGATTGTGTATATTAAAGTTTTTCATCTTCACCGAATAAATATCAAACGCTTGACCACCTATCATTCCGTTTATTCCTGTCGCCTGTGAAATTTCACCAACCAGCTTTACAGCAGTCTCCGCTGAAATTTTCCCGCTGTTATAAGCCTTTGTAATTATCTCAAACGGAAGAGTATTTAATGCGTCCCCTGCCAATAAAGCCTCAGCCTCTCCGAACTTCTTATGACAAGAAGGCTGACCTCGTCGGAAGTCGTCATTATCCATACATGGCAAATCGTCATGTATAAGCGAAAAACAATGTATAAGCTCTATACAGCAGGCAATATCATAGTAGTTTTCATAATTACCTCCGCACATTCGGCAAAATTCAACAGTAAGAATAGGTCTTAGTCTCTTTCCGGAACTCAGGACAGAATACTCCATAGCCTGCATAACTTCCTTTTTATAAAACTCCTTTACTTTTGTGAAACTGTGAAGTGTGCTTTTTATTTTCTCCCTGTAATCCTCAATTTGTTTTATATATTTATCCTGCATTTTTTGATATACTCTGAACGAGCGATCCTCCTGTTTAAAATTTTATATTTTATATTATATAAGGCTGTCTATCAGTTATAGAAAGAACAGGTCTACTTGTTTGTGCTATTATTGATAGTTTCAACCACAAGCTTTGCCTCTTCAAGCTTCTTTTTACATTCACCCGAAAGAGTCACTCCCTCTTTAAATTTTTCAAGTGATTCTTCTAAGGTTAAATTGCCCGACTCAAGCTCTGAAACAATTTTATTTAATTTACCTAAAGTATCTTCAAATGTCATGATAACAACTCCCAATGATTAATGATTTATATTCTTTACCTCGGCGCTTATTGATGAATCTGAAAACCTGATATCAATCATATCACCTGCTGAAACATCATCAGCACTTGTTATAACTCGTTTATCTTTTAAAGTAATTGAATAGCCTCTGCTTAAAACCTTCAGCGGACTGTAAGAGTCAAGCAATGATGCTGAGGAGTTAAGTCTGCTGCCGTATTTATTTAAAACATTGTCAATTGATATTCTAAGTCTTTGCTCAACATTTTTCAAATTAACGCCGCCTATCTCCACACGTTTTGCAGGCGAAACTGAAAAAAACTTTTCAGCCTCCGATTTTAACTTAAGCTCTGATTCGGATATTTTATTTTCAACTGCTTTTTTCATTCTGTTTTTAAAACTATTGATTAATAAATAAAAATCAGAAATATCAGGCGATGCCAGTTCAGCCGCAGCAGAGGGCGTAGGTGCGCGCAGATCGGCAACCAAATCTGCAATTGTCACATCTGTTTCGTGTCCGACAGCCGAAATTATCGGAGCTTTTACATTAAAAATCGCATCAGCGACTTTTTCCATATTGAATACTGACAGATCCTCAGCAGAGCCACCCCCGCGTGCAAGTATAACAGTATCAAGATCCATAGAATCTGCCAGCATAAGCGCATCAGCAATATTATCCTCAGCCTCCCTGCCCTGTACCAATGTCGGGAATACCAAGACCCTGCAAATAGGATAGCGTCTTTCTAAGATATTAAGTATATCCTGAAGCGCAGCGCCTGTAATTGATGTAACAACGCCTATAGTTTTAGGAGCATACGGGATTTTCTTTTTTATATCAGAGTTAAAATATCCTTTTTCCTTTAGTTTAAGCTTTAGCTTGTCAAGGGAAACCGAAACAGCTCCAGCGCCCAATAACTGAATATCTGTAACAATTATCTGATAAACTCCGTCACGCTCATAGCAGTCTATATTTCCCAGCGCCATAACATTAAGCCCGTTTTCGAGCTCGATTTTAAGATTTCTCACAGCACTTGAAAACATAACTGCCTTAAGCGAACTGTTTTCATCCTTTATGGTAAAGTATATATGCCCTGATGAATAGCTCATATTAAGATTTGAAATTTCTCCCTTTACAGCTATGCCTTTAAGTTTCATATCTCCGCGAATTTTACTGGCAAGATATCTGTTTATCTGAGAAACGGTTAAAATAGCGCTCATTAAATCAATTCCTTCTTTATTGCCGCATACAAAGCGACTCCTACTGCATTGTCACAAGAAAATTCAGGTGAGGCAAAATATACATTACTTAGCTTTGCTGATATTTCGTCCTTTATTATCTTATCAGACGTCACTCCGCCTGCAAAAATGATCGGAGCGTTTTTGAAAGTTTCTCTTGCCCTTTCAGACATTGCAAGAATAGTATCGCTTATGTAGGTTATGCAAAATTTTGCAATATCACAAGTCTCCTCGCCGTCTGACAGCATTTTTTCACAAATATTCTGCAAACCTGAAAGACAGCAGTTGTTACCCTTTATTGCAGGCTTTGTTTTATAAGACTTTCTGCTTAAAAGCGCCATTTTTTCAAGCTCGACTCCGCAGGGAAAATCAAGACCAAGCTTAACGCCAATTCTGTCTATTGCTTGTCCTGCCTTTAGATCAAGAGAAGTGCCTATTTCACTAACCTTTAAAACATCATCTTCGGACGGCTCGCAAAACAGACAATCGGTTGTTCCGCCGCTTATGTGAAAAGCTATAAAATTCTCTTTATTTCTTAACAAGTCCAATTTTTTTGTCGAATACAATGCGGCAATAATATGTCCCAGCTGATGTGATGTTTTATATAGGTCAATTCTGCAAAGCTCTGAAAACGAACTTGCAAAGCCTTCACCTACCAGAAAACACGGCATATATGAACCCTCAGCCGGTCTTGGACTTACAGACGCACCTACAGCATTGATATTAAAATCGTGTATATCAGCTTTTTTCAAAAGATCAGATATAACATAGGGAAGTTGTCTTGTATGATGAAATACTGCGTCAGATTGTCTTACGCCAACCTCTCCGCACTTTACGGGAAGTATCATCTTAGACTGATATACAGTCATATTATCAGTATCAATAAGCGATGCGGAAGTTGTATAATTGCTTGTATCAATACCTAATACATTAAGCATTTTATTCAGCCTTTCCGTTTCGTGAAAACGCGCCCAAAGCGCCGTTTATAAACTTTGCGTCCGAATCAAATGCGTACTTTTCAGCTATGGCAACGGCCTCAGAAATAGCGACATTAGTCGGAACATTCTCTGAGTACTTGGCTTCATAAATAGCGAGTCTAAGCAGCGATAAATTTACCTTGGGAATTCGCTCAATACTTCTCTTCTGACTGTACTGCGAAATTATATTATCCAACTCTTCTAAATGTTCGAATACACCTGTAACAATTTTTTTTACTTCGTTATTTACTTTAATATTTTTTGATTCCTTTGCAATATCAAATAACTCATCCAACTCATAATTTCCAAAGGATTTTTCATATATAATCAAAAATGCCGATTCTCTTATACTTCTTCTTGATAAACTCACTTAAACACTTCCCTTTTAACCACATCAGCCCCAAAATCTTATAAGATAATGAGGCACCGTGAATTAATTATATTTTATATCAGAAATCGTTACGTTGACCTTGGATACTGTTACGCTGGTCATAGACTGAACCTCGTTCTTGACCTTGTTCTGCACCTGCTCTGCAACCGACTTGACCTTTGCTCCGGGATTTACAAAAAGGTAAACTGAGATTTCAACTGTATCATTGACAAAATCTATATCAATTGATTCCAAATCCGTCTGCGAAAGAAACAGATTTTTTATCATCTTTTTCTTTGCGTTTGCAATGGAACAAACACCATCAATTTCAAGAACGGCATTTTTTGTTATGGTAGCTATAACTTCTTTGCTCACTTTAAGCTGACCCTGAATCCTGTTGTTATTAAACATCATAGTTTGCTCCCCCATTTAACGGAAATAATATAATTAATTTTATTATACCATTAAAAAGAGATTAACACAACTATTTTACATCAAAAATTTTAATGTTTTCATTTGATACATCTACTTCTCCAAGTAAAATATCTTTGATCTGAGCTGCCTGTGCAGTTTTCAGTCCATCAGATTTAACAACAATATTAGCGCTGGTTCCGTCAAGATACACTACGCAATCCTCATACCCTGCAGCTTTTATAAGATTTTCAATCTTGCTTTCAGACTCGATTAGCTTTGATATCGACGCAGCCTGCTCAGACGCAACCTCTTTTTCCTCGTCAGTTGAGTCTCCGCCGCCCATTATTGTCTCCAGCGTCTGAGTTGCCTCGTCACGAGATGTCATTCTGTCGAGCCGTGCCTGTGCAAAGTAATCATCATCATCGCTTGTTTCATTAACAAAATCAGCAACACCGTAATTTGACGTTTTAGTGTTGACAACTTTTGTTGTTTTGATATCATTGCTATCCGTGTTAATAGCGTAATTCACATAGATTGCCAATCCTAAAAACAATGTTAGACTAGCTAAAATTATTTGCTTTTTTCCCACAATAAAATTTGGAATTTTCATATTATCTCCTCCATATTTAACCTTTTTCAACACATATGTTGTTTGTTGATATATTTAAAGCTGACGAAACAGCCTTAATAACACGTTCTTTAATCTCTGTATTTCCTCCTCCTGAGCAGACAATAACTACTCCCTTTACCTTAGGCTCAATTATTTTTTTTACCAAGGCTGTCTCATTGCCGTCTGAATCTACAATGATTACCTGATTTTTATATTTATCGCTTTTGCTGTCGCTGTTTTCATCAGTTTCGGTATCTACGTCCTCGGCGTATACATATTCTGTTGTTCCGTCTAATGTGAGCATAAGAGATACCTCGCCCACCCCGTCAATTTTACTGATGATTTCTTTAAGCTCTCTCTCTGTTTCCCTTTTAAAGCTGCTAGAATAAGAAGTATCAGCAACCGGACTTGAATTCTCATTTCTGTCTTCAGAATCGCCGCTTGGAATAATTTCCGATAAAAATATCAGCGCAAGTCCCGATATCCCGATAAGAACTATGATCCATATCTTTCTTGGCAGTTTTACTTTTCTATGTAGCTTGTCAGTTATTTTACCGAAAAAATTATTAAAGTTATTCATCATATTCATAGAATTCCACTTTTGATTCTCCAATATTATTTTTTAATTCTTCTTCAATTTTTTGTCTTTTCTCCTCAGATATTTCTTTTGCTGCAATATAGATCTTTGTTTTTTCAACTTCTAAAGAATTATATTCATATACATCAGCTTGTATGACTACTTTTTTTATATTTTCATCTACTGTTTGCAGCTTTTCTAAAACCTTATTTTCAAGAGTTTTTTTCAGCACATTCTCATAAGATTTGTTTACACTTTCATTAAGCTCATTATATTCTTTCAAATCGGTTATCTCGCTAAGCTCAGGCAGTCTAAGCTCCAAGTCAGACCCTATAAACGGAGTAAGCATTGAAACAATGAGTATTAACGCCAGAATCTGTTTAATATTAAGTCTGAAACTCTCACTCGGAGAAATATAGTCAAATACAGTTGCCGCAATTCCAACAAAGCAAAATGCGGCGGTTACGCTTTTTATAAGTTCCATTTTTAATCACCATGATTAATCCTTTTACACGAATTTCAGCATTGCAATTTTCGTTTCATCAGACCATATTAAAGCTCAGCAGCATTACTACTGCCGTTGATATAATGAAAATAAGTGTAAAGCAGGCCACAACTCCCAGAAGCAATGACAAAACATTGTTTATACCTCTTAACAGGGAGCATACTCTGTTTTGCTCAAAGAAAGCGGCTATAACCGCCGAAAACCAGACTGAAAATTTCAGGCAGACTACCATTACAACCGGCTTTAGAGCTGTTACGAGAATAATTACTATTCCCAACACACCAACGCTGTTTTTGATAAGCGATAAACTTCCCATCAAGGTTGAATACGCATCAGACATAGCGCCGCCTACTACCGGTATCATGCTAGACGCAGCGTATTTTGCCGCTTTTACTCCTACTGTATCAACTGAGGTCCCAATAATGCTCTGAATTGATGTAACGCCTATAAAAACAGTAGTGATAAGTCCTAAAGCCCATTTAGCCGCGCTTATTAAGCCTCTGGAAAATCCGTTTACTGAAAGATTTGGGTTTATGGATTCTACAATTGAAGATGCCAGGCTGAAACTCACAAACGGGACTAATATGTAGTCAATTGCAAATGTAATTATCTCACATAAAAATAGAACCAGAACATAATATGACACTCCGCTTGAAGCATTGCCGCAGGTTGCAACTACGCTTGAAAATATCGGAACATATGACATTATAAATAATGAGAGGTTAGAGATCGTGTTGTTTACAGCCTCAATGCAATTACTTATAGTCTGAAATAAAATTGCCGTGCAGGAAAGCACGCTTATTATACCTACTATATTAAGAAGATCTGAGTTGCTTTCTAAAATTCCCGCCACGACTGATGTAAAAACAATTACCAGAAGTAAAGCGCCCAATAGTTTCAGCGGACTTGATAAAAATTCTTTTATAAGATTGAGCAGATAATCCAGCCAGTCGCCTACCCCTACATTTGACGCCGATTCTGGATTATCTATTGATATTTCGTTGTCATCTAAAAAATCCTCTGCATCGTCCGGAATATCTGACTTGATACCGCGTTCAATTTCTCTAGTGATTTCCTTTTGCGCCTGATCAGCGTCACTTGTTTCATTTTCCGCATATGCGAATACCTTGCTTGTACAGCATATAATTAAAATCGATATAATAAATATTATTATTTTTTTCATAGATCCTCAGCTTAGTAATTCTTCAATTAAAGAAATAACTGCTGAATATATAGGCAGCGATATAAGAAGTATTGTCACCTTTCCGAAAAGCTCAACCCCTGTACACATGGCGTTTTCGCCCGAATCTCTGCAGCAGTCACAGCCAAGCTGCGTTATATAGCTTATACCCACCGCTTTTAAGAGAATTTCTATATACTCATCGCTTATACTCGCCTTTGAAAACAGAGTGTCTATTGTGTCCGATATATCAGAAAAGCTGACAACCACCATAAGAATAATATACCCTGCAACAAATACACCGATAAGCATTGATATTTCTTTATTATCCTTTTCCAGCACCTTGCATATTACAGATGCCATTATGCAAAGTGCAACTACTGAAATAACATTCATTGGTTTTCTCCGTCTGTGACGACCCTATTTACAGGTCGAAAACATCCTTTATAGTATCAAACAATGATGCGATCTGATTTACTATAATCACAAGAACTATGATAAGCCCTGCCAGCGTTACCATCATTGCCTGTTCGTCTCTCTCCGCTCGCTTTAATAGCTGATTTAACACCGCAACAATAATTCCCACCGCAGCTATTTTAAAAACTAAATCAATTTCCATAACTTCTCCTGTTTACTGTATAATTAAACTTATGACAAAATAATTGATAAAAATGCGCCTATCAATACACCAAAGGAATTATACATTCTGCATTTAGAATTCTGCTCTGACTTGAGCTCTGCAAGCTTGTTTTCAAACTGCTTTATATATCCGTTTATTATCGAAATCTGTCCTTCAAGATAAGCAGTTCCCAGATCATTTATAAAACTGATGAACAACCGCTTATCATCTTCTTTCAGTAAACTGCAGCTGTTACATTCAGTTTCTATTCGCCTCTTATAGTCAGGACTCAAAAAAGCTGTCTTGGAAATGAAAAAACTATCAAGCTTTTTTTCTTTTTCCAAAGCGTAAAAAAGCTCCTCAACAGTAGGGGTATGAGATTCAACCATTATTTTAATACTTATGATTATTGAGTTTATTTCTTCTAAAATATTAATTCGTCTTTTATATCTTCCTGACAAATAAATACCGCAGAATGACGATGCCGAGAATACAAGCATTATTCCTATTATTTTCATTTTCAAATATACTCAATTGTGAGCTTTTCCTCCTGCAATTTTTCTTACACTTATAATCCTTCCCAAACTGTTACCTGTTCCCAGAAGTACTATATATTCAAATGCATTTCTTGAAAAAAGTTCCTTCATATACGGCTTTTTCAAGGCGTCGTCAATACTTCTGGAATGCATTGTGGCTATAATATTTACCCCGGAATTTATTGCGTAATCAAGTGCCTCCAAGTCGTCTCTGGTACCTATTTCATCGCATATAATAAGCTGCGGCGACATAATCTTCACAGCAGATAAAATTCCGTAATACTTCGTATAAGAATCAAATACATCTGTGAAATTTCCTACATCATTCTGTGCCGAGGACTTAAATGTCGCCGATATTTCATTTTTCTCATCAATAAGAGAAATTCTTTTTTTCATACCTATCTGTCTGCACAAATCTCTTAGCAAAGTTGTTTTTCCGCTTGAGGGAGGTCCCAAAATCAATACACTTTTTAGATCCTCAAGCCCAAGCTTGTTTATCAGTTCATCTGCTGCGCCAAACGCCTCTCTGGCTATTCTTATACTGATTCCAGATATATTCTTAAGCGTATCATTTCTGCCGCTGTCGTCTGTGACCGCAGTTCCGCAAAATCCTACCCTATTTCCCCCTTCGGTAATTATATAACCTAAAGAAATTTCCCTTTTAAAGCTGTAAATTGTGTTTCTCAGCGCCGTTTTGTATGTATAATCTATATCCTCTTCTGAAACAGGTATCGCATCGTTATAATCATCTGTAAGTTCTCCGCCTAAGGTTATATAATATTCGTCTCCCCTAACAACTGCCGAAAGACGCTTTCTGTTCCTTAGACGTATTTCATTAATTTCATATCTCACGCTATCAGTCATATTATACAAAGACTGTGCAAGCTTTGGCGTTAGAAGTCTTACAGCCTTGTCCAATTTGTTTTTTTGTCCCTGCAATTAAAATCCTTCCCTTTATCTTTCAAATGTGTTTGTATTAAATCCTATGTGACAAGCTATTATTTTATTACAAAAAAATAAGACAGATTGAGAAACTAATCTCATAATCTGTCCCTGAATATTCGTAAATATACCCGTTAAAAACTTTTTTCCTATTTGTCCTTTAAGTTATTATTTCTTTTCAATTTCCCTTTTCACACTCATTAAAATGGCACATTCAAGCCGTTTCTTTTGTATTTTGCAGGAAAGCTTGTGCGGCTTTAGTATATCTCCCTCATAAAGATAGTTATTTGCATTACAGCCGCCGCTGCAATAGAATTTTGCCCAGCAGTCCTTGCAATCTTCCTTTGCATAAATATGAGTTCTTGCAAACATATTCTTTTTACTCATATCAAAGGTCTTGTCATGCAGATTTCCCATTTTAAACTTTTCTATTCCGACAAATTGATGGCACGGATAAATATCTCCCTCGGGAGTAACTGCCACATACTCGTTTCCGCTGCCGCAGCCCCTTAGCCGCTTTATTGCGCACGGTCCCTGATTAAGATCAAGCATAAAGTGGAAAAAATTGCAAAAGCCTCCGTTTTCTCTAATCTCTGAAAGCTTATCTACCAAAATGTCGTACTCATTATTTATCTTGTCAAGATCTTCCTCAGTAATAACATACGGCTCAGTTTCACTTCCCATAACCGGCTCTACAGATACCTGGTCAAAGCCGCGCTCATAAAGATGGATAACATCATTTGAAAAGTCAAGATTGTATTTAGTATATGTTCCTCTGACGTAATAATCTTTACTTTTATCGCGCTTTGAAACTAACGATATGTATTTGTCAATGATAGCATCATAGCTGCCTGTTCCGTCAACACGCACTCTCATTCTGTCATTGATCTCTTTTCTTCCGTCTATAGATAAAACGACGTTAGACATTTCCTTATTGATAAAATCAATTTTATCATCGGTAAGTAATATTCCGTTTGTTGTTATTGTAAATCTGAATGTCTTGCCGAATTCCTTTTCCTTTTTCCTTGCGTACTCCACTACTTGCTTAACAATATCGAAATTCATAAGCGGTTCGCCGCCGAAAAAATCAAGCTCAAGATTTTTTCGATTGCCTGATTTTTCAAGCAGAAAATCTATAGCCGCTTTTCCTGTATCATAATCCATTAGCTTTCTTCCAACGCCGAAGTCTCCGGTAGAGGCAAAACAGTATTTACATCTCAAATTGCAGTCGTGAGCAATGTGAAGACACATTGCTTTTATAGGTGACGCAACTGCATATTCAGCAAATTTTTCATAATCATCATCGCTGAAAAGTATACCGTCATTATACAGCTCAACGATCTCATCAAAGCATTCTTCAAGCTCATTCTTAGAGTATTTTCCCTTGAGCGTTTTTATAACCCTCTCTTTGCAATTTTCATCAAGCGGTAACGATATATTATTAAGTATCTCATATGTAATATCGTCGACGATATGAACTCCGCCTGTGTGAACGTCTAATACTATATTGAAACCCTTTAGCTTAAAACAATGTATCATTTTATTACTATGCCCTTAATAAGAGCTTACCTCCTACATATTTTTTCATCATTTATTATAATACAAAAATTAAAGGGACAAGCTATGTCCCTTTAATATATCTTATTTAAATCAGACAATACTATGAGTCCTTTTCACATTTTTGATTTGCAACTGTGCATGAAGTCTTACAAGCAGACTGGCATGATGCCTGACAGTTACCGCATCCGCCCTTAGCGGCAGTCTTCTTTAAATTTGCTTTATTGATAGTCTTGATATGTTTCATCTTTTTCCTCCGAATTGATTTTTTTATTATTATATCACACTTAAAAAATTATGTCAATATCTCTTGAATTTTGAATTTGCGCCGACAATTCCCCCTATAGCTCCGCATACAAGAGTAAGAACCAGCTTTGAGGTAGCGCTGAACGATAGTACAGTATCAGCAAAAATTGCTCCGAAAATCACAATTGCGCAGAACATTATAAAGCCGCACAATGCGCCCCTGTAAAGTCCTTTATTGTGCTTGCGCTTTGAACAGATATATCCGCCGAAATATGTACCTGCTCCCAATGCGACCGTAGACAGCAGTTTAACCACTTTATCGGGAGCGTCAATCTTTGTAAGTATAAATGAAAAAAACAAAAGAACCAGCATAGTAATTAAAAAGCCAGCCAGTATTGCTGCAAAAACAAAAAATATATCTTTTTTTACAGACGATGAGCTGCTGCGCCTTCTGGTATTTGTCTGCAAATAAATCCCTCCTAAAGCTTGAAAAAGAGGCAAAGCCAGTATATGGGATTTGTTTGGTAAAAATCAATCCCATATAACTTATAGCTGAAAATGTCTTTTCCGAAAAATCAGATATAGCATTATTCAGCTATAATAAACTTTATTCAGGATTTATATAAAATATTACTTATTTTGACTGATCCTCGTGAACAGTTAAATTCTGAGCGATAGCCCATTTCTTAACGCGAATTTTACTTCTGTCTCCACCTGTTTCGACAACAACCGTATCATCTTTAATCGAGAATACAATACCAACAACACCGCCGGCAGTAACCACCTCGTCTCCGACCTGAAGATTCTTTCTCATAACGGCGTCCTGCTTATCCTTTTTTCTCTGCGGTCTTATTAGCAAAAAGTAAAATACCACAATAATCAAAATCAATGGGACAAGGCTTACCAAAGACATTGCTGAATTTGCATTTGAACTTGCCAAAATATTTACTAATACATTCATTAATTTGTCCTCCTTAAAAAAATTCCTTATTATTATATCAGTATTTTCTAATAAAGACAAGTCCTTTTAATAAATTTTTATTCGATAATTTTTATCAAATTCAATTATTCTGACAATTCTTTTGTTATAAAAGCATACTCAGATTCTACTCGGTCAGAAAATTCATCATCTGCCGTAAAAAGATTTTTATAGTTATATATTGCAATACCGCCATAGTTTGAAAGCTTTTTAGCGTCTTTTATCTGTTCAGCAATAATGCCCTTGTTGTGTATATATTCATCTTCTGATATCACCTTATATTCCGCAAGACCAATCACGAGCTTAACTTTTTTATTCGTTTTTAAAGTATCCCATCTCTTTACAGTTTCAAGATACGGGCTGGTGCTTGAATATCCGTAATATACCTGCGGAGTTATATAGTCAACGTATCCGTCCTTGCTGCACCATGTCTTAACATCTGCATACTGGAGTTGATAATCGTTTTCAATATTCCCCTGAGGTGAAATACCAAACTTTACATTCTTATTAATTCCTTTAACCGAATCATATACGAGCCTTATCATTTTATTTATATTTTCAATCCGCCATGCAGATAAATCAGAATTTGATGATTCTTCAAAAGCAGCTTTATCAAAGCTTTTGTCAGTCGTTGGATAAAAATAATCGTCAAAATGTATTCCGTCTACCTTATAGTTTTCAACTATTTCTGCTACTCCGTCTGCTACAAGCTGTCTTACATCTTTGTACGCCGGATTTAACCACATATGCTCGTCATCTTTTACACTAACAATATATGTTCCATTCTTTTTATCGTCATTATACCACTTCTTAATGGTGTATTTATCAGATTCAGATTCTATAGCGTCAGCATTTCCGCATCTGAACGGATTTACCCAAGCGTGAACTGACAGATCAAGCTTATGCGCCTTTGATATTATTATCTTCAGCGGGTCATATTCATTCGAGCCAAGATATGAGGTTTTAGGGAATAAATCTGACTTATAAAAGGCGTCCTCAAAGGCTCTTACGTGAATGTACACCGTATTAAAACCCGCTTTGCTCACATTCTCTAGAGCAGTACCTACAGATGATTTAAATTCTGATTTAGATTTTCCTGAAATAAACTCTGCCAGATCAATATATGAAAACCATATTGCCTTTTGTTCATCGTAGTTCAACGGCTCATATCTGTCTTTTTCAGCCTGAGAATCTGACTGAGATCTTTCATTGTTTCCGATTATTTGTCTTCTTATATCTTCGTTAAAAGCCACCCCTTCGTTTCTGACTTCAAATGCTCCCGAGCGAACAGCTTTTTTGCATGAACACATAATTATCGGCAATATCATAATCAGCGGTAAAATTTTGATCTTTCTTATTATATTCAATGTTTGTCCTCCTTTTTATACTTAATAAAAGTATATTAATTTTAAGAACAAATATGATATATTGAATTATCAAATTAAAATGCACCGAAAATAAAGGCAGTTCAATTAATATTTTAAATAGCTTTTAACACGGTGTAAGTATGTTTTTAATTATTAGTTATCGTTTTTTCCAGTAATAAGTTTTTCTATAAAGTAAAATTACTCAAAAAATTACAGTTGAGTTTTCATAAAAAATATGATATACTGTAGAAGAAGTATTGCATACTTCTTCATTTTATAAAATAAGTAAAAATAATACGTTTATTTAAATATAAAATATTTTCACAAAGCAAACGAGCATTTGACGCAAAAAGTAAAGATACAGCGTCAATTCAAAAAATCATAAATAGGCTCGTAAATCTCAGAAAGGAGACCTTTTTAAAACAAAGGTATTTGATCAATATGGAAACATATCTGTATATATGGCTTGCAGCCTTTATTTTATTCGCAGCTGTTGAGCTCGCAACATCTATGGCATTGATTTCTATATGGTTTGCCGTGGGCGCTTTAGCAGCGCTGATTTTGTCTGCTTTTGAAGTTCCTCTGTGGATACAGCTTTTAATATTTATTCTGGTTTCGGCAATACTTCTAATATGCACAAGACCAATCGCTAAAAGGCTGGCTAAGAATAATATTGATACAAATCATGAACTGAATATAGGTAAAACAGCAAAGGTCATTGAGGATATTGATAACGCAAAGGCAATGGGACGTGTAAGGCTCGGCGGTGTTGACTGGACAGCTGTTTCAGATACAGGCGAAATTATTGAGAAGGGCTTGCACGTTACTGTAACTAAGGTTGAAGGTTCAAAGCTCTATGTAAAAAAAATAAATATCAGTTTAAAAGATATCTGTAACTTATAAAAAGCTTTCGGTAAGTCATTCAAAAAAGCAAAAATTTGTACAATGTTCTTGTCTCCGGTTTTCGGTTTCTTGCATCTATAAGCAAAGCTTACCCACAAAGACTTATCTGCAAATTAAAATATATTAAATAATGGAGGTTTTTTTATGGAAGGTTATATTCCGATTCTCATTGTAATAGCAGTTATACTGCTGATTATTATTTCGTGCATTAAAATTGTTCCTCAGGCACAGGTGTATGTAATCGAGAGATTCGGTGCATACCGCGTTTCATGGCAGACGGGCCTGCACTTTTTAATTCCATTTGTTGACCGAGTGGCAAAAAAGGTTTCAATTAAAGAGCAGGTTGTAGATTTCAAGCCGCAGGCAGTTATCACAAAGGATAACGTAACTATGCAGATAGATACTGTAGTGTTCTTTCAGGTAACTGACGCAAAGCAATACACCTACGGTGTTGAGCGTCCGCTTTCGGCAATAGAAAATCTTACTGCCACGACCCTTCGTAATATCATCGGCGAGCTTGAGCTCGACGCAACGCTTACCTCACGCGATACGATAAACACAAAGATTACTGTAATACTTGACGAGGCGACCGACCGCTGGGGAATCAAGGTAAATCGTGTTGAACTTAAAAACATTCTTCCTCCGCGAGAAATTCAGGACGCTATGGAAAAGCAGATGAAAGCAGAGCGTGAGCGCCGTGAAAAGATATTGCAGGCAGAGGGTGAGAAAAAATCGGCTATTTTAGTTGCCGAAGGTGAAAAGGAATCAAAGATTCTTGCCGCAGAGGCTGAAAAACAGGCTGAAATTTTAAGAGCCGACGCTGTCAAGCAAAAGAAAATACTTGAGGCTGAGGGCGAGGCCAAGGCTATAGAAACTGTTCAGTTAGCCCTCGCAGACAGTATTAAAAAGCTCAATGAGGCTAATCCAAACGAACAGGTCATTCAGCTTAAGAGCCTGGAGGCGTTCCAAAAGGCTGCCGACGGAAAAGCAACTAAAATCATTATTCCGTCAGAAATTCAGGGTTTGGCAGGTCTGGCAGCAGGCTTGAAAGGTATAATTTCTAATGATTAACCTATTAACCTAAAGCGAAATTTAATAATTATATATAAAAAATCCTGAGGAAACTTAGTTTCTCAGGATTTTTTTATATTTTGTAACTAGAATATAATGCCCGCCGTTGTTCAGCCTCTAACATTTACCTTATTTCACAAGGGTGGAAATGAAACTAGCGTCACGCAGGTTCAATTATATTTAGTTCTTCAGCTGATTTTACTATAGATTCAGCAATCGATTTTGCATAAGCATCAAGGTTTTTATCAAAAAGAGTATTATCTTCATCGTCGGTAATAAACCCTAGCTCTACCAGACAACTGGGCATATTTGATTTTTCATTTACTACATAGTTTACCTTTGCCGTAGGGTCGTAGCCCTGATATCCGTACTGTACTCCCCTGTTCTGACTGATCCCCACCTCGTCAAGACCATTTAAAATATTTTTTGCAAGCAAGGTGTCATCGTCAGGAGAATCGTAATTTACCCAGACCTCTACTCCCTGCCCTGTTTCAGCGCTGTTTCTATGTAATGATACATAGAGATCCGCATTAGCGTCGTTTGCCATCTCAGGTCTGCTGTACAAATCAACATAAATATCTTCGTTTCTGGTCATAAGAACATCAGCACCCAACTCTTGAAGATGCTTTTCAACAGCAAGCGCCATTTTCAAATCATCATTGCTTTCAAATCTCGTTTCATCTTTTGAAAGCGCACCGCAGTCCTCCTCGCCGCCGTGACCCGCGTCAATGCAGACAAGTAACTCCTGTCCTGCGCCGATAATTGCCGTATCGGTTTTTATAGCCTGAACAGCTTTTTCACTTTTTCCATCTTCAGAAAAAGCGCTTATGATTCCTTTAATGCCCAAAACTATAAAAATAATAATAAGAACAAAAATGCACAGGGCGATAATCACCCTGTCCCAATAGATAAAAGTGTGCTTATTTTGTTTTTCCATTGTATGTACCTACACATTCTAATATTAAAATGCTTTGCTTTGTTCTTTATATTTTTATATTTTTGTGCGCCTTATCTATATCTATGGCTATGTAATTTTAGTTTTAAAGCAGAGTGCGCTCGTTACAAAACTCACATTCGAGATTGTCCCCAAAGCCTTTAAATGACTTGGGAAGATAATGCTCGCAGTTGGTTATGCACTTTTCATTAGAGCATTTCAGATTTTTATATACCTTCCCTGAGAGAAGCTCAGGCTTAATGCAGCTCTCATCAAGCAACGTGAGAATTAGCGCCATTCGCACGAAAACTCCGTATTCAGCTTGCTTGAAATAACAGGCTCTGCTGTCGCTGTCAACATCTGCAGTTATTTCATCAACTCTGGGAAGAGGATGCAAAACCGACAAATCACGCTTTGAAAGCATAAGCTTATGTTTGTCAAGAACATATATATCCTTTTGTGAAAGATATTCCTCCCTAGACGCAAACCTCTCTCTCTGTATTCTTGTCATATACAGAACGTCAAGCTTGTCGATTCCTTTTTCAAGAGCGTCAATTTCCTCATATTCAATCCCGCCGGCGTCTAGTATATCTCTTATGTAAGACGGTATCTTGAGTTCGTCAGTTGAAAAAAATAC
Source organism: uncultured Clostridia bacterium (assembly GCA_947631265.1). Classification (GTDB taxonomy): domain Bacteria; phylum Bacillota; class Clostridia; order Oscillospirales; family Ruminococcaceae; genus UMGS1601. The sequence goes on from CANRKQ010000011.1 coordinate 24,268, forward strand.
AAATTTATTACCCTCAAAGCAGGACATCGCCTTGACAAGAGAGTGAACAGTCCTTCCGAACTTAAGATCACCGCACATTCCTATTGTAAGGTTATCGAGCCTTCCCTTTTCAAGCTTTAGAGTAAGCAAATCGGTAAGCGTCTGAGTAGGGTGAAGATGTCCGCCGTCGCCCGCATTTATTATTGGACAATCAGATGTAAGCGCCGCCGCTTTCGCCGCCCCAGCCAACGGATGCCGTATAACCAATACATCAGCATAGCTGCTTACAACTTTGGTAGTATCTTTCAGGTTCTCGCCCTTTGCAACCGACGAGGTGGACGGATTATCAAACCCGATTAACGTTCCTCCAAGCCTTAGCATGGCCGTCTGAAATGACATCTGCGTTCTTGTGGAAGGCTCGTAAAATAAGGTAGCCAATATTTTGCCCTCAAGCTTATGAGCATATTTTTCAGGGCTTTCATAAATTTCTTTACCCAGATTTACAACCTGCTCCCACCATTTGACAGGATAGTCATTTAAGTCAATCAAATGAGAGTATTCTGCTTTAACATCGTTCATTCTGATCCTCCTTATCCCAAAACATACTTTTCTCAAACTTGTCCATAAATTCAATTCTTGTCATCATTTTATTTAGAAGCTCAAGCATAGAGCTTGTTGAAATGTGACCCGGCAAGTTCATAGCCTTTAAAAGCTTCTGTCTTTTACTTTTGCTGTCCTTCATTCCTGTCAGACCTAAATTATAAAGGTCAAGCTTTGTAATACGGCAGTCACTCTTATTTTTTTCTGTTGACTTTTCATTATCAAAGAAAGCTCCCGCTTTTTTAAATGCCTCAATAATTACATCTTTATCAACGCCTTCAACCCCAAGCGTACCCTCCATTGATGGCTTGTTTTTTCGCTTTTCTTTCCCAATGATCTCAGGAATATACACATTTGTTATCTTATCATTGCAAACAAGACCCTTTATGTGATTTCTTATTCTGAAACCTGCCGAATCAGAATCGGTAAGTATTATAATACCGCCGTTATCTGCATATAGCCTTATAAGGTCAGTTAACTCTTTGTTATTATAAATTCCGAAGCCGTCAGTTACAATAATAGGCGCGTCAAATATAGAGGATAACTTAATCTTATCATACTTGCCTTCAACGATTATCGCTTTATCAATATGTATCATTTAAATCACCATACCGTTACATTGCAAAGGCAAACCTTTCTTCAAAATATTATCGTCATAATTTTAGCCATAATTTTAGCCGTTTTGGCTTTGTCAAAACTCGCCTAGCTAATTCTCGTCAAAATACTGTAGTGCGTTTTGAAAAGGCTTTTTTCTGCTTTCATCTGATAAGCATTTTGGTAATTGTCTTTTCAAGAATTATTCTCGAATCAGTTTTTGATGACTTTAAATCCAAATCAGCTTTGCTTAGATACTGTATGCATTTTCTCAGCCTGTCAGTTTTATAGCCAGAACAGTCTCTGTAAGCATTCTGGATCTTAAATTCAAGATTCTTGGGGTAAGAAAAGTCCTCCGCTGCATTTTTATAAGTCCTCTTTGAATCTCTGGCAAGCCTTGCTCTGTAAAGATCAATAAATGATGAGGAAATCCCCCCGACTATTGTAACAGTATCAAGCTGATCCGCATACAGCCTGTCCAAAATGTTAAAGCTGCTTTTAGCGTCTCCCTTTGCTATAGCATCTGCCAATCTAAACGAATCTGTCTCAACCTGAGTGGAGCAAAGTAAATCTATATCAGCGTTTGTTATCTCACGTTTGTTTGCGTATGCACAAAGCTTTGCAATTTCATTATTAGTTATAAGCATATCGCATAGAGTTTTCTGCGCTAGATATACTGCGCTTGACTTTGATATTTTTGAACCCTGCTTTTCAACCTTCGCAATAATAATTTTAGCTAAGTCATTCTGTGATTTAAACTTAAACTCGCACGCAACTCCGTTCTTTGCACAAAACGCGGCAAATCTTCCTGTCTTTTCAAGAAGTCTTGTTTTTGATTTATATACGTTTATTCCCGTAGAATAGATTATAACAACGGTAGTTTCCGGAAGATCGGACAGAATATTTTGCAGATAAGACAAATCCTCTTTTTTTAAAACCTCAATATCCAAATCGTTTATTGTTACACAGGTTCTTTCTGAAAACATCGGAAGTCCCTCGCAGACATCGCCGAGTACTCCTAAGTCAAGATCCTTGCCATCAAATTTATGAAGATTAAGATCCTGATTTTCCGAAGGTACAACCTTTGCTGTTAGACGTTTGGTATATGCCTCAACAGACGCAATATCATGTCCGTAGAAAAAATAGAGATTGTCTATAGTACCAGTGCGAATACGCTTGGCAACTTCAATATCACTCAACTGCGGCATCAATCCAACCTCCTTACCGAAAACCTTGAATTCTCTCTTAACGCTATATGAAACGCGTCTCCGTTGTCATCTGTCAGAGAAACATCTGTATTTTCATACATAAGTACTTTATCATCATATAATATTTTCACGTTTGTGTCAAACAAAGAGCTTTCAAGCGTTTGAGTACACTCAACGGTTGTTCCGCCGTATGACAGCAAATATCCTCCGTTTTCTAAAACCAGAATTTCATATCCGTTTATATTTACAGATGTATTCTCAGAGATGTATTCAAGCTCGCTGTTTGACAAGCCCTTGCTTGTCCTTAATGAATTTTTTATATCAACGAAAATTGAATCTCTATAATTTGAATTTACATTGTCGGCATTCTTGTTATTGATAAAAAGTGCCTCTACCGATTTTATACCGAACCTCTCTATATAATTTTCACAAGCCCCGGACAATTTTCCTCTGCCGTACAAGTCTATTATAACAGCTTGCTCTCCCCTATACAATAGCAAAGCTTTAGAAACCTTGTCAGATAAAAGCAAAAGATGAAGTGTGCCTCTGTCCAGAACAATTGACGAAGTAGTTCCTGCAATTACCAGTACAACACTCATAATAACTGGCAAGAAAGCTTTTTTGATACTGTTTCTAAACTTAAATATAACTACTGCTGACACAAGCACAGCCGCAAGAACAAAGGCCTTTAAATAGTCATTTCCGGTAGAAACATAACTAAAAGGAATTTTGTTAATAAGACCTGCTATATATAAAACAAGCTTTATACCCAGTCCTGCGACAATAAGCAGAGGATTTGCTATAATGCTCAGACCGCCGAAAAAAGCAACCGCTACTGCAAGGGTAAGTGCCAAAGAGCATATAGGAATCAATATCATATTTGCAATCGGTGAAATTAAAGAAACCTCATTAAAGCAGAATATACTTACAGGCAGCATACATAGAGAAAGAGTAAAAAGCGAAACCATATTCTCTTTAATCGCTTTAGTTCTGCCCTTGAAATTACATTCTCTAATCACTATAGGCGCGGCTACACCTATTGAGAACGCTCCGCTCATAGAAAGCACAAAAGACAGATTTCTTATCAGATACGGTTCAAATGCAGTAAGCAAAACGGCGCATAGCCCAAGGGTGTTAAAAGTGTCTGGTTTTCTGTTAAATAAATCAGACGCAAATACTACTGTCAGCATCACTCCGGCTCTTATAACCGAGCTTGACGCTCCTGAGAAAACAATAAAGACAGCTATAAAAGCCTCAAGGATAACAAATCTTGATTTTCTTCCTGCCTTTAAAGCATTAAGAATAAACAAAATTATAGAAGTTATAATGACCAAATGAGTTCCCGAAACGGCAAAAATGTGACCTATACCTGTTCTGTATAGCGAAAGCTTAACAGGCTGTGACATTTCAGACTTATCTCCGCATAGCATCGCGCCGATAAATGCACCTTCCTCGCCAGGAAGAATGCTGTTTATTTTGTCAAACAGGTAATCTCTGTAATGCATTATATACCGTCTTAGTGAAAAAGAATTTTCCGAAATCCTTACATTTTTTGCATCAAAGCAGTTGAGATAAATACCCTTAGGCTTATAATAGTCCTCCGACGAAAAGCTGACAGTATTTTCAATCTTCTGCATTGTTCCAGTAAACTCGATCGTATCATCATAATCCATTTCTGCCATATCGGTATATACTACAATATCCACGCCCGTTTTTCCGTTAATTCTGCCATTTAAGGTCAATAGTACCTTATCAGAAGACTGCTCGCTTATATCGGTTATTCTGCCTTTAAAGCTAACTGTTTTACCGCTGTACGAAACTATTTTGTTATAGATAAATTCGGTATATGTAATATTTGAGCATACAGCCAGAAATACAGGAACGGATACTATAAGTATCAAAGAACGTCTGTTTTTTAAAGCAATAAACATCAGTACCGCTATCAAAAAGACCGAAACTGCTATTATGACATTTTGTATTACATTAAAAAATGAAACGAAAAACAGTCCTAAAAGATAAGAAAAACCTATCCATGCCATTTTTCGTTTCATATTGATCACCATGCCTTTGCTTAGCAAAGTTTGCCTTTCTTTGGTCATTATCTTATATAAAGAACTATGATTTTTAACCGGCGGGCCACTCCAGCTTTCTTCCTGCCATAAGGTGAAAATGTATATGGAATACCGTCTGACCTG
>CANRKQ010000012.1 GCA_947631265.1 uncultured Clostridia bacterium
AAATATACTCCCTCTTCTTTAATCTTACGAAGCTCGGCAAGAGAAAATACCTGAAATCCGCCGCTGTCGGTTAAAATAGGTCTTTTCCAGTTCATAAACTTGTGAAGTCCGCCCATTTCATAGACAATATCCTCGCCCGGTCTAACATGAAGATGATAGGTGTTGCAAAGCTCGACCTGACATTTCAGACTTTCCAAGTCAACAGACGAAACTCCGCCCTTTATACAGCCCTGCGTTCCTACGTTCATAAAAACAGGCGTTTGAATTACACCGTGCGGAGTTTTAAACTCTCCCCGCCTTGCATTGCCCTCTTGTTTAAGTAATTTAAACATAAAATATCTTACCCATACAGGGTATTCCTCCGTTTTTATTTAAGCATTGTGTAAATTCTTATCCTCGAACTTTTCATAGTATCCGATAAGATTACCGCTTTCGTCTCTTATAGCTACACAGTAAACGTCATCATTAGAACCGTTACGGGTTTTATGAAACTCGAAAATCTTGTTTACCGACTTATCCTTCTGCATTCTGCTGACATTATTTTTTATAATCTCCTGCGAGTGACTGTTATGACAGTCAAGAACTGATTTTCCGATAAGCTCTTCCCCGCCCCGCTTTTCATAATTTTTAACTGCAGCAGGATTCATATAAATTATAGTGTGACTTAAATCACATACAACTATCTGCTTTTCATCACCGTCAATTATTCCTTTTAAAAACATATTAATGTCCATAAGTTTTATCTCCTTTTACAAAAGTTTTTTTATTTTATTAATGACAATTTATGTATCAATCCTAATCATTTCAGTAAGAACCTTATTACGATATGTTAGGTCGTTCCTGACTGTAAAGCCAAGACTTTCCCAAAATGCGTTTCCATCTATATTTTTATCAAATACGACCAGTGCAACCTTATTGATACCACATTGCTTTAATGCCAACATTGCGGTATCTACTAATTTACGCCCTATACCTTGATTTCTAAATCGTGGACTTACTGCAGTATGATAGATAAACCCACGCCTACCATCATTACCTGCCATAATCGCTCCGACAATTTTATTCTCAATTAAGGCAACAAAACAGGTATCAGGATTTCTATTTATGAATTTATCAATACCATCTCTTGAGTCATCAAAGTTGTTCAAGCCCATTCCTGCACATGACACCCATAAGTTATAAATCTCATCGTAGTCATCAATTGTCATTTTTCTAATATTCATGTTATTCTCCTCTAAATTCATTCACTTTCCATTTTTCCATAATAACATCATCATTTTTTAAAATATATTCAATAGCTCCGAAAGATCCTCTACTTCGTAATCTGCCTGCTCATTTTTATGAATAGCACTTGCCAATCCACCAAGACCTTGTTTTATCCATACCGTTTTCATGCCAACTTTTTTGGCAGGTACGATATCGTTGTCCAATCTGTCACCAATCATAACAGCATTGACAGGCAAACACTTTGCCGCAGTCAGTGCACGAAGAAATATCTCAACATCCGGTTTTGAAATACCTTCTTCCGCAGAGGCTAAAACGACGTCAAAATACTTTAAAAGCCCCCAGCTTGAAAGGCGGTCTTTCGTTCCCGGACTTTGATTTGCGATTACACCAAGACGGTATCCTTTGACGGTCAACTGCTTTAAGACGGATTCCGTGTTACCGTATGGCTTTTCCGCCTCTTTATGCCACGGCGGCAATTCTATACCATAGTACTTGACAGCCTCATGGTCGCCTTTCAGATTTTGCTTAGAAAATTCAATGACCTTTTTCTCAAAATCATCGAGACTAATTGTTGTACCCTCAACTGCTTCACGGTATCTTAATTTATAGCATTCACTTTCATCAATAAGCGTTGAGCCAATATCGAAGAAAATCCATTTAATGTCTCTAAACGCAGTACCTTTTCCCATAATTCTTTCATTACAATATCACCATACTATCCCCAAAGCTGAAAAATCGGTATTTTTCTTCAACAGCTATCTTATAAGCATTCATTGTGTTTTCATATCCTGCAAATGCGGATACCAGCATTATAAGCGTACTCTCGGGCAGATGAAAGTTTGTTATAAGTCCGTCAAGCACCTTGAACTTATATCCCGGATAGATAAAAATATCAGTCTTTCCGCTGCAAGGGATAATCTCTCCGTTGTTATCAGACGCAACGCTTTCAAGCGTTCTGCATGAAGTCGTACCCACTGCTATAATTCGACCGCCTGATTTTCTTGTTTCATTTATCAGCCTTGCAGTTTCATTCGGAACTTCATAATACTCGCTGTGCATTTTATGGTCTAAAACCTTGTCCTCCTTTACAGGACGAAATGTACCCAAACCTACGTGTAAAGTTACATACGCAAGCTTTATACCCTTACTTTCAAGCTCGACAAGCTGTTCTTTTGTAAAGTGAAGTCCTGCTGTGGGTGCTGCGGCAGAGCCAAGCTCGTTTGAATAGACTGTCTGGTAACGCTCTTTATCCTTTAGATTTTCAGTTATATATGGAGGAAGCGGCATCTGTCCGATTTCATCTAACGCCTCAAAAAAGTTCTTATTACAAGTAAATTTTGCTATTCTGTTACCGTCGTCAAGAACATCTATTATCTCAGCGTCAAGACTTGAACCGCCGTGCTCAAAATGAAAATTCGCACCGACTTTTGCCTTTTTACCTGGTCTGCATAAAATCTCCCAGACCATATTCTCTTTTTGCTCTAAGAGCAAAAATTCAATCGGCGTATTGTTGTCTTTCTTCACACCGTATATTCTCGCCGGCAGCACCCTTGAGTCATTAAGAACAAGCAAGTCACCCTTTTTAAGATAATCGCATAGATTATAGAAATGACTATGCTCACATTTCCCTGTAACTCTGTCCATTTTCAAAAGCCGTGACGAGTTTCTAGGCTCAAGAGGTGTTTGGGCAATAAGCTCGCTTGGAAGCTCATAATAAAAGTCAGACTTTTTCATATCATTTATATCTATCATATATGTTACATATTCCTTTCCTCTGTTCAAACGAACACAAGAATAATTCAGAACAAAAAATTTTCTGCTTTTTTCTCCTGCGGTGTTGACACACAGACTTATTTTTGGTATTATTATTTTTAGAAACGATAGAGGTGCAGCCGAAATTATTAGCATTTCCATTGTATTATTGGTTTCCCAGCCGGAAATGTGAAAGGTGAGGCTGCCGAAGAAATAAGTGTTGGGAAAGCTTATTTCTGATTACACGCTTAAAAGGCTTGTAATTGTCATCATAAAATATGATGGAGTGCTATCGGCATATATTTATCATTACATATATGTCAACATTTCTATTATATTGTATGATGAGCTGGTTTTCAACCAGTTTTTTTAATATTTGTCTGAAATTGTTTGAAAATTTACAAATACGTTTTATAATAAAAATTATAAAGAACAAACTATATAATTTACTTTTTATTTTAATTTGGAGGATCATTATGAAAAAATATAAAGTGGGAATAATCGGTGCAACAGGAATGGTGGGACAAAGATTTGCAACCTTGCTTGAAAACCATCCTTGGTTTGAGGTTGAATGTTTAGCTGCCTCTCCCCGTTCTGCTGGTAAAAGCTATAAAGACGCTGTAGGAGAAAGATGGGCTATGCCATTGCCAATGCCAGAAAAAATGCAGGATATGATAATTCTCGACGCAACTGCTGATATTGAAAAAATTGCAGGAATGGTAGACTTTGTTTTCTGTGCCGTAGATATGAAAAAGGACGAAATCAAAGCACTAGAAGAAGCATACGCAAAGGCAGAATGTCCTGTTGTTTCAAACAACTCGGCAAACAGGCATACTCCTGATGTTCCAATGGTCGTGCCTGAGATAAATCCCGAACACATTGAGATAATAAACGCTCAGAGAAAAAGACTGGGTACTAAACGCGGCTTTATTGCAGTAAAATCAAACTGCTCTATTCAAAGCTATGTGCCTGCTTTGCATCCTCTTATAAAGTACGGAGTTAAAAATGTTCTTGCCTGCACATATCAGGCTATAAGCGGCGCGGGAAAAACTTTCGAGACTTTTCCTGATATTGTTGACAACGTGATACCTTATATCGGCGGCGAGGAGGAAAAATCTGAAATCGAACCGCTTAAAGTGTGGGGAAAAATAGACGGTGACAGAATCGTTGACGCAAAAACTCCTTGTATAACTACTCAATGTCTCCGAGTGCCTGTTTTAGACGGTCACACCGCCGCAGTATTTGTTTCATTTGATAAGAAGCCCTCTAAAGAGGAAATTCTTAAATCTTGGAAGGAGTTCAGCGGTGTTCCGCAGGAGCTTAATCTACCGTCAGCGCCTAAGCAGTTTTTAAACTATTTTGAAGAGGATAACAGACCTCAGCCTAAGCTTGACAGGGATTTAGAGGGCGGTATGGCAGTAACCTTGGGAAGACTCAGAGAGGATAAGCTGTTTGACTATAAATTCGTATGTCTTTCTCACAATACTCTCAGGGGCGCTGCAGGCGGAGGAGTTCTTTTAGCAGAGTTGCTTGCAGCAAAAGGATATTTCGATTGACATTAAACATTTTATTTTACTCGTGAAAGGAGTAATCATACTATGAAAAAAACAATTTTCAAGGGCGCGGGTGTTGCCATCATCACACCTATGAACGAAGACGGCTCTATTAATTTTGACAAGTTAGACGAGCTTATTGAATTTAATATTGAAAATCACACCGACGCCATTATCATCTGCGGAACAACAGGTGAAAGCGCTACTATGACCGATAAGGAGCATCAGGACTGCATCACTTACGCAATAAAAAAAACCGCAGGAAGAATTCCTGTTATTGCGGGAACAGGCTCTAATGATACAAAGTATGCGGTTGCTCTCTCTAAACACGCAGAGGAACAAGGTGCTGACGCCTTGCTTGTGGTTACTCCTTATTACAATAAATGTTCTCAGGAGGGTTTGATCAAGCATTACTATGCTATAGCAGACGCTGTAAATATTCCGATTATTGCATATAATGTTCCGTCAAGAACAGGAACAAACATAGCTGTTTCGACCTGCGTTGAGCTTGCTAAGCACAAGAACATAGCAGCTATCAAGGAGGCAAGCGGAGATATATCAAGAGTTGCTCAGATCCGCGCTGCCTGCGGCGATGATTTAGACGTCTACAGCGGTAACGACGATCAGATTATACCTATTCTTTCACTCGGAGGAAAAGGTGTGATCTCTGTTTTATCAAATTGTATGCCAAGAGAAACTCACGATATCTGCGAACTTTGCTTTGAAAATAAATACGATAAGGCATCTGAGCTTGCCTTAAAGCTTTTGGAATTTACTAACGGTTTATTTATTGACGTAAATCCTATTCCTGTTAAAGAGGCTCTTAACATTATGGGGTTTGAGGTCGGTGAATGCAGACTTCCTCTTTGTAAAATGCCACAGTCTAAAATTGATAAGCTTACTGCTCAGATGCAAAAAATAGGACTTATAAAATAAGATTGTTTAAATATACAAGGGGCAACATTCAGTCTGCCCTCTTTGAAAGGACTAATATTTATGACTGATATTGCTGTATGCGGCGCAAACGGAAAAATGGGAAAGGTTATCTGCGATGTTGTTTCCTCAAGAGATAACTGTAAAATAGTCGCCGGGATAGACAAAATTACAGAAGCTTATTCTGATTTTCCTATTGTGTCAAAGGTTTCAGAGCTAAAAGCAAAACCTGATGTTATTATTGATTTTTCCCACCCAAGCGTTCTTGACGATTTGCTTGATTACTGCCAAACAAACGGTACTCCGCTTGTTATCGCGACAACAGGCTATACAGAAGAACAAATTTCCAAAATTAAAAAGGCATCCTCACAGATACCTTTATTTTTCACTTTCAATATGTCGCTAGGTATAAATTTACTGGCACAGCTTGCAAAAAAAGCAACTCGGATTTTGGGCGGTCAATTTGATATAGAAATTGTAGAAAAACATCACAATCAGAAAATTGACGCTCCTTCGGGAACGGCGCTTATGCTTGCGGATTCAATAAATGAAGAGCTTGGTAATAACTATTCCCTGACATATGACCGTCATTCGGTCAGAAAAAAGCGCTCTAAAACTGAAATCGGTATGCACGCAATAAGAGGCGGCACCATTGTAGGCGAGCATGAAATCATTTTTGCAGGGCGCGACGAGGTTATCACTCTCAAGCACGAGGCACACTCAAAGGAAGTTTTTGCCGTTGGTGCTGTTAATGCGGCAATATTTATAAGCGACAAATCAGCAGGACTTTATGATATGAGTAAAATTATTAAACAATGCTAAGCTATTCTTTTAAAAGCAAAAGGCAAAGGGCATAAAGCATAAAGCAAGAGACAAGATGCAAAAGAAAGCGTTCGGAAAAATTCCGAACGCTCTTGTTATTTATTATAGCTTATATATCTATGCTACCTGTTACCGGCTCGCTGGTTACAGTTGTCCCTGACGTTGCCCTACGCTTAATCTTGCCAGAGCTCTTTTAAGTTTAATTTCTGCCCTTTCAAATTCATCAATTCTTGACTTATCAGAGAGTATGTTTTCAGCTTTCTGTTTAGCTTTCTCTGCCCTTTCTAAATCAATCTCGTCAGACCACTCAGCGGTACTTGCCAATACGGTCACACCCTTGTCAGACACTTTTAAAATTCCCTCTGAAAGAGCCGCCTCGCGTTCACCGTTACTGTCCTTAACCTTTAGAGGACCAGCGACAATATTACATACATATCTGATGTGGTTGGCAAGTATACCAACGTCACCCTCGGTCGTTCTAATTTTAATCTGTTCGGTTTCACCGTCAAAGAAAATCTTTTCGGGTGTGACAATTTTAAGTTTGTATGACTTCATATAAATCACCATTTACGAGAATATTTTTCTCTTACCTCTTTGTGATACCTTGCTAGTTCTCATTAGCATTCGCTTTATTGACAACATCATCGATCGTGCCCGCAAATAAGAACGCTGATTCTGGAATATCATCGTGCTTGCCCTCAATAATTTCTTTAAAACCGCGTATTGTTTCCTTGATAGGAACATACTTGCCCTTCATTCCGGTAAACTGCTCTGCAACCGAGAACGGCTGTGAAAGAAATCTTTCTACCTTTCTTGCACGATTTACTATCATCTTATCATCGTCGGACAACTCGTCCATACCCATAATTGCAATGATGTCCTGCAACTCTTTGTATCTTTGAAGAATTGATTGAACCTCTCTTGCGACCTCGTAATGCTCTTTTCCTACAATCTCCGGAGAGAGAATTCTCGAGTTTGACTCAAGCGGATCAACAGCAGGATAAATACCTAATGACGCAATATTTCTCGAAAGTACAGTAGTTGCGTCCAAGTGCGCAAATGTAGTTGCAGGAGCAGGATCGGTTAAGTCGTCAGCAGGAACATAAACAGCCTGAACCGAGGTTATAGAACCCTTGCTTGTTGAAGTAATTCTCTCCTGCAAAGCACCCATTTCGGTAGCAAGCGTCGGCTGATAACCAACAGCAGACGGCATACGTCCCAATAACGCAGATACCTCCGAGCCTGCCTGTGTGAACCTAAAAATGTTATCTATGAACAAAAGTACATCTTGTCCCTCAACGTCTCTGAAGTATTCCGCCATAGTAAGACCAGACAGCCCCACTCTCATTCTTGCTCCGGGCGGCTCGTTCATCTGACCGTAAACCAGTACGGTTTTGTCCAAAACTCCCGAATCCTTCATTTCGTGATAAAGGTCGTTACCCTCACGGGTTCTCTCGCCTACACCTGTAAATACAGAAATACCACCGTGCTGGTTTGCTACGTTGTTTATAAGCTCCTGAATAAGAACTGTCTTGCCTACTCCGGCGCCGCCGAAAAGACCTATTTTTCCTCCCTTTAGATAAGGTGCAATAAGATCAATAACCTTAATGCCTGTTTCAAGTACCTCGTTAGACGCCGCCTGCTCCTCGTAAGACGGAGGATTTCTGTGAATTTCCCATCTCTCCGCAGTTTCAGGCGCAGGTTTATTGTCAACAGGCTCTCCCAGCAGGTTGAACATTCTTGAAAGGGTTTCCTTTCCCACAGGAACAGAAATAGTCTTACCTGTGTTCACAGCGTTCATACCTCTTACAAGTCCGTCTGTTGAACTCATAGCAATACACCGTACGACATCGTCTCCTATATGCTGAGCTACCTCGACAACTAATCTTTTTCCGTTATTATCAATTTCAATAGCGTGCAGAAGATTAGGTAGGTTATCCTTATCAAACTGAATATCGACAACCGCACCGACTATCTGCACAATCTTTCCGACGTTTTTATCACTCACTATTCCTGCCACCTTTCTAATTGTTACCCATTTGTCCTGCTACTATCTCGTTTAACTCCTGAGTAATCTGAGCCTGCCTTGCTCTGTTATATAATAGAGATAAGCTGTCAATCATTTCACTTGCGTTATCGCTGGCTGATTCCATTGCCGTTCGCCTTGCTGCCTGTTCTGCCGCATATGAATCAACAATTGAACAGAATAAAAGTCCCGAAATATATTTTGGTATAAGCCCGTCAAAAACCTCTTCCGCCGACGGCTCATATAACGTCAAAGCTGATTTTGCTGATTTTTCAGCATTACCCGAACTTGATGATTTTGATTGCTCTTTATCTTTTAAATCGTTCCTTTCTATCGGAAGAACAGTAATACTCAAAGCATTCTGCACAAGCGTTGATACAAAGGTCGTAAATACAAGCTCTACCTTATCATATATACCGTTTCTAAACCCGGATATTATTTTATCACTAAGTCTGAGCGCCTTACTCATAGTCAGATTTTCACTTATCTGATACTCTTTGCTGTATATTTCATATCCGCGCTTTTCAAAATATTCAACCGCCTTTTTTCCTATAGGAAAAACCGTTACAGTACATCCGTTTTGCTCAAGAGACTTTATCTTCTCCTCGGCAAGCTTCAGTACATTGTGGTTAAATCCCCCGGCAAGTCCCCTGTCTCCTGCCAGAACTACAACCAGAACAGTTTTTAAAAACTCTTTTTTGGTATATATCGACTTGAATCCCCTGTCCTGCTGAATTTCGCACATAGTCTCATAAAGGGTATTGAAATAAGGCTGCGAAGAAATTGCTCTTTCCTTTGCACTTCTCAGCTTTGAGGTTGCAACAAGCTCCATAGCTTTTGTAATCTGCATAGTGTTCTCAACGCTTTTTATTCTGCGTTTTACGTCTTTTATATTAGCCGTTGCCACATTATCACCTTCTTAAAAGATAATCTTATTTCTCAGACGCCTTAAAGTCCTCAACAAACTTAGTTAAGGCAGCTTTCAGCTTTTCCTCAGTTTCCTTTGAAAGATCCTTAGTCCTGGAGATTTCAGCTATTATATCAGAACCCTGAGAATCCATATACTTATAAAGCTCCGACTCAAATTCCTTTATTTTCTCTACGGGAATATCTTTCAGATAATCGTTAACAACAGCGTAAATAATTACTACCTGATTTTCAACCTTGATGGGCGTGCTTTTATCCTGCTTTAAAACCTCAACTATTCTCTCTCCCTGATCAAGTCTGCGCTTTGTATCCTTATCCAGATCCGAGCCGAACTGTGAGAAGGATTGCAGCTCTCTGTATTGTGAATACAGAAGTTTAAGCGAACCCGCAACCTTCTTCATTGCCTTAATCTGAGCTGCTCCTCCTACTCTGGATACCGAAATACCGGGGTTTACGGCAGGTCTTACACCAGAATGGAAAAGCTCGCTTTCTAAGAATATCTGCCCGTCTGTAATTGAAATAACATTGGTCGGGATATACGCTGAAACGTCTCCTGCCTGAGTTTCTATAATAGGCAGCGCTGTTAATGAGCCTCCTCCGTAGTCCTCATTAAGATTGCAGGCGCGCTCCAACAATCTTGAGTGCAGGTAGAATACATCTCCCGGATAAGCCTCACGTCCGGTAGGTCTTTGTAAAAGCAGCGACATCGTTCTGTAAGCAACGGCGTGCTTTGACAAATCGTCATAAACGCAGAGAACATCTTTGCCCTGAAGCATAAAATGCTCGCCTATAGAACAGCCCGAATAAGGCGCTATATACTGCAGCGGCGCAAGCTCTGACGCTGACGCGCTAACAACAACGGTATAATCCATAGCCCCCGCTTTAGTAAGAATATTTACCACATCTGCAACAGTCGAGCTTTTCTGTCCGATAGCAACATATATACAGATCACGTCTTTTCCTGCCTGATTGATAATAGTATCAAGAGCAATGGTAGTTTTTCCTGTCTGTCTGTCGCCTATAATAAGCTCTCGCTGTCCTCTGCCGATCGGGATCATCGAGTCTATCGACTTAATGCCTGTTTGCAGAGGTCTATCAACCGATTTTCTCGTAATAATACCAAATGCAGGACACTCAACAGGTCTTGTTTCTTTAGTAAGTATTGCGCCCTTTCCGTCGATAGGTTCGCCTAACGCATTTACTACTCTTCCGATAAGCTCGTCTCCTACAGGAACAGATACAATTTTTCCTGTTCTCTTGACAAGCGTACCCTCTTTTATATTCTCTTCATCGCCCAGCAAAACCGCTCCGACAAAGTCCTGCTCCAGATTAAGCGCCATTCCGAATACACCGTTTCCGAAATCAAGCAGCTCGCCCGACATACAGTTGTCAAGACCGTGTATCTTTGAAATTCCGTCGCCGACCGTTATAACTGTACCGACATCAGCATATTGAATTTCGCTTTGGTAGCTCTTAATTTGCTCTTTGATTATACTTGTAATCTCATCAGGACGTAACTTCATAATCAAATACCATACCTTTCTGAAAACCTGCTGTACAGTAAAAATGATTACAATACAGCTATTCATTCTCCTACTAAGTCTAAGTGCGGAAAATGGATATAAGTAATATTTATATGCAAATGCATATAAACAAATAAACTATAAAACTTTATGCTATAACAGAATTAATTCTGGCACGCAGCTCATCCAGCCTGTGCTTTATACTTCCCTGAATCTGAGTATTGCTGTATTCAAGCACAATTCCTCCGATTATGGACGTATCTATCTTCTCAGATAAAACTATAGTCTTGTTTGAAACGCTTTCAAGCTTTGCGATAAGCTTTTCTCTAAGCGTATCCGACAGAGGTACTGTTGTTATAGCAGTTACCTCTAAGATGTTCTTTTCCTCGTTGTACAGATCGTTAAAGCTCTTGATTATTTTACTGAGATACTTTATTCTCCTTTTATCTGCAACAACGCATAAAAAGTCAAAGGAAGTCTTTGAAAGTTCATTTTCAAACACATTCTTTAAAACACTTTTCTTATCCTCTTGCTCAACCGTAGGTGCGTATAAAAATCTGATAAGCTCGTCATTCTTTTCAACGACATCAGACAGCCACAACATTTCTGAATGTACCTCGTCGAGATTATTACGCTCCCGGCATAGTTCAAACAATGCCTCGGCATAATTTCCTTCTAATGAACCCTTCATTACAGCTCACCTACATTTTCAATAAACTCTTCAATAAGCTTTTCGTTGTCACTGGTATCAAGTTCCTTTTTAACAACCTTGCCTGCGACGTCGAATACCATTCCCGTAATTTCGTCTTTAATCTCATTAACTGCGATTTTCTTTTCCTTTTCAATTTCACTGTGCGCATTAGCGACAATGTGCTTTGCCTCTGCCTTTGCCTCAGTGATAATTTCATCAGAACGGGAATTAGCCCTCTTTGTAGCTATATCTATGATTTTGGCTGATTCCTCTTTAGCTCCCGAAAGCTTTTGAGTATACTCAGCCTTGTACTCCTCAGCCGCTCTGTTAGCCTCATCGGCAGCGTCGTATGTCTTTTGAACCTCTGCCTTTCTCTGATCTAAAACCGCATTTACCGGCTTAAAGAAGAAGTGCTTTAACACTAAAAACATAATTAAAGTATTTAGCAATGTAGGTATAATAGTTCCCAAATCAATTGAGAAAAAATCAGTTACTCTTGCGTAAATCATTTTTTATTATCTTGCCCGAATTCCGAACAAGCCTCCTATTTGCAATATTAAAATTAAAGCTGACCGATAAATGGATTTGCGAACATAAGCAGCAAAGCTACTACGAATGCGTAAATACCGGTAGACTCGGATATAGCGCATCCTATAAACATAGTCCTTGTGCAGTCACCAGATGCCTCCGGCTGTCTTGCCATAGACTCGATAGCCTTTCCTACTGCAAAACCTTCGCCGATACCGGGTCCGATACCTGCAATCATAGCTAATCCTGCGCCCAATGCAGAACATCCCATTACGATAGCCTTTGCAATTAAATCCATAATAATATCCTCCAATATAATTTATTTTATCAAACAATTGACAAGCAAAACAACGTCAATTGAATTTTACTTAAATTACTTAATTTATACTTTCTGTATATGAGCAAATATCATTTCACCAAAAATACTAATCAGCTGCGCCTGCCACATTAACCATTGTAAGAGTTGCAAATATATATGCCTGAATGCATCCTACAAACAAATCGAAATAAATCGACAATATTCCCGGAATTCCTATTGACGCTATATTAACAGTAAAGCCGCCGATACTAAAGCTTAGATGCAAAAGCTCTGATAAACCTCCTAAAGCCATATAGAGAATTCCTGTAATAACCATTCCTCCCGCGACATTTCCGAACAAACGAAACGCCATTGATACAGGAGTTGCAAACTCGCTTATTATATTAATAGGCGTGATAACTGCAACTGGTTCTGTAAAGGTTTTAAAGAATCCCACAAAGCCCTTATTCTTAAACCTTGTGTAAACAATCAAAACAAAGGTTATAAGAGCCCACGAAATGGTTACATTTACATCAGCTGTTATTGAACGCAGTCCGATTATGCTTACCAGACTTCCCAGCGCAGCGTAAACCAACAGAGTAGCAATATACGGCGCATAGCACATATACTTCTCGCCCATAGAATCCCTAACGCTTTTGTTTACGAACTCTACAGCATACTCTGCAATAACCTGTCTCTTAGTTTCAGGCTTGACCTTTAAATTGTGCGTAAGGTATTTGCACAGAATTGCAATTGCTATAATCAAAAGCCATCCCACAACTACAGATTCGGTTATATCAACATTTATAAAAGGAATAGTAAAAACAACCTTAGGTCCGTGAATATCTAAAGCACCGCTAATCATCTGTGGACTTATCATTCTTAACTGCCTTCCTTTCCTTTAAATTATTGAACATCAATACCAACCTCGGAAAAAATTGAGGAACAAGTATAGCAAATACATTTAATACCTTAACCCTTACTGCTATTAGACACAGCAGAATAAGTAATAAATACCTTAATAAGTAACAGAAAAACATCATTCTCTGTGCTTTCTTTTTACTCTGTCTTACTGCCCTTAAAATTGTTTCTGCCATATAAAAATGCGATAAAGTCACATATGCAAAGCCCAGTAAAAATCCGATTAAAACCGATAGCCTGAATCCCCAGATAAGAGATATAATATAAGCTATTACAGTTAATATAAACATTCCGGGAACCATTTCCCATATCAATTTCCTGAGAGGATTATCATTTGATTTAATCATTTTTATGCTCCTGTCGGGACTTAAAGGTATTTTATCTAGTATTTACATACAATTATTGATTTATTTAATAATATCATATTTTTTAGTATCTGAATAATTTTAACTGTTATTAACTTAAAAACACAGTATCGTAACAACTGCACGACACTGTGTTTTTTGTCTTGATACTTTACATTTAAATTTTAGCAAATCTGATTATAATTGTCAACAGTAAAAGTGTAAAAAAACACTAACATTAGTCTCATATTTTGTGAGATATGACAAATATGATCCTTGATCTAACTTGAATATGCTTTAAAAATACTTCCAATCATTATATTTACTCAATTTATACATAAAACCTATATATAAAACAACGCCTGAACCTTTCCTGGTTCAGACGTTGTTTAGCCCTCTCGGACTATTTTACTGCAAAGCGTTCAGTATCTTACTGATTCCGTTGCTTATTTAACTTTTACTTTTCTGAGCTTTTTGTTCCATGCGCTGTATACTTTCTGTACTACGTTGTTCGTATCCTTGTATGTAGCGTATGCTCTTACTCTTACATAGTAAGTCTTCTTGCTCTTTATCTTCTTGTTCTTGATCGTAAGTTTCTTCTTTGTTGTTGTCTTCTTGAAGATTATCTTACTCTTCTTGAACTTCTTGTTTGTCGATACCTGTACCTCGTAGCCCTTTGCTTTCTTGACTTTGTTCCAGGTTGCATTTATCTTCTTCTTTGCATTGCTCTTGACTGTCAGCTTTGTTATCTTAGCTTGCTTCATTGCCTTCTTCGCTGCTGACTTGTCCTTCTTAACAGCATCTGCACTTCTTGTTGCCTTTGTTGCCTTTGTCGTTTTTGCTGTTGTATTTGTTGTCTTAGATGTAGTTTTAGACGATGTTTGTTTTGCTTGAAGTCCTGCTATTGCGTCCTCAATTGCCTTTGCATATCCGTCAACTACATCTTGCTCTGTGATATTCTTATCTCTTACTACAGCGGCAACAGCATCGGTTACTGCTTTTGCAGTTTCATCTGTGTACTTGCTTAAATCAGACGGTACCTTTGCAATTGCTTCGTCAACCTTTGTGTAATCTGCAGGTTTGTATGCAAGTGCCTCAATTGCTGCGTCTATTGCCTCTTTTGCTGCTTTGAATTCTGCTGCTGTTGCATTGTCTACTAATGCTTCTGCTGCATCTAATGCTTTCTTCAATGATGCATAGCTGTCATCTGTGTAATTGCCTGCCTCAACAGCATTTGCCTCTGCTATTGCTGCTGTTAATGCATCTTTAGCTACTGTTGCATCAGTAATATACTTCAATACACGGCCTCTCTTATCAAGAAACTCTACCATAGTTATATCATATATAGAAGCATTTTCAACACCGCTACGACTTAGAGTAGATGCAAATATTGTCATGCTTTGTCCGCCTTTAATCGGATTTGCCAATTCTAAGGTATCTTGACCACTACCACGATTAATATTGAATTTTTCAGCACTTCTTACTCCATTTATAACTGCGGTAACATCAAGTGTATCACTAGTATAAGCACTATTATTATTAACAGTAAATCTAATTGCTGTTACGCCTTCTAAAGAATTATCTGCTGTACCATCTTCAATAATAAACGCTTGCTCTCCATCATTATATACAGGAATAAATGGCTCGCCCGGTGTTGGTAATACCTGATCAATTACAAGACCTTCTATTGCAGTCTTAAATTGTTCATTATAGCTTTCAATTGTTTCTCTGAACATATCATGAATTGTTTTGCCTTCTACTTCTGCCAATAAATCTCCAAGAGGCTTATATGAATCAGCTGTAAAATCATCCTTTTCTAACTCTGCTTCCTTTGCTTCTGTAATTAAAGCATCAAGCTGTGACCAAGCGTATTCTTTAGAAGCAGCAGGTTCAAGCTGCAACGGTTTATCAAAACACTTATTCAAATTATTAGTTCTATACTCAACTTCAGAATGTAATGGTTGTTCCTGTCCATCCATTGTGAAATCTGTTAATGCACTTTTAGCAGCTGCTATAGCCTCATCAAATCCTGTTGCGTCCCAGATGTCCTTAATATAATCATATTTGGTTTTTGCAAGTTCCTCTGCCCTTGCTATTACATCCTCAAGAGCTTGTATTTCCGCTTCTGTTGCATAATCATACTTAAGATCTTTATATGTTTCCTTAATTTCAGCAATAACCGCATCTATTTCCTCTTGTGTAACAGTATAACTTCTTATGTAACCATTAGCTTTAACCAACGCATCACCAAACGATTTATAAGACTCTTCTTTGTATTTATTCGAATGTGCTCTATTGGCGCTAACAGAAGAATCAGTTTTTTTCACATACTCATCGTATACTGCTTGTAATTCAGTTTTATCAACTGTTAAAGAAATCGTTACAGTCAAAATATTACTTACTGCAGCCTTGTGCGTATCAGTCTGAGGTACTGATGCTCTTATATGCCATGTTCCTGGTCTTTCAATGTACTTAATATTACCGGTAGTAACAAATTCATTTCTCGATTGTTCAGTAACACAATTTGGATCAGATTCCATATACAGTCCAAAGGTTACTGTTCCCTTACCTTCATTTCCCTCAACTTTAACAGTTGCGTCGTCACCATAATTAAACTGATATTTACCATCATTTAATTTACTTTCATCAAGAGAAATCGTTAATGTAGCCTCTTGTCTTTCGTCACCAACTAATTCAATTTTTGCTGGTATTCCTAATTTTGTTACATTTTCATAAGTAGTCTGATTGTAAACCTTAATTGTTCCAAAAACATTATAAAAAGGAGCATTATTTCCAGTTCCACTCAATGTAGGTGTGCCCTTTAAATCTATAACTAACTCAGGATTATTAGAATCACGAAACGCACTACTACCAATTAATGTAATAGATTCCGGGAATGTAATTTTAGTGCAATTTTTAAGATTGGTAATACTATCACCTACATGTGTAATTCCCTCTTTAATTACTATTTCTTTAATTTGATCCTTATAAGTTGCAGAAAATGTGGATGAAAAATTTCCAATTGAACCGGATCCATTTTCTCCGGCACCGGTTATTGTAAACACACCTTTAGTATCAAGTACATAATCTGCTCCATCCTGCTGACCTGAATAAGCTTTGAAAGTACCACTTTTAACACTTTGAACCACATCTTGCTCGCTACCATCATCATTTACTAAAACCATTTTTCCAAGTAATGCAGATACTTTTCCAAAATAATCAACAGCTTCCTGAGTATGAACTTTGAATTTGCCAGCGAAACCTCTAAGAAAACTATTATTTGCTGGCATTGTTAAGCCCTCAATATTATCACATTTCACTTTGCAATCAACAACTAACTCAGGATTTGATAAACCACTAAACGTAGTACTACCACTAATCGAAACAATAGTAGACGGTATTGTAAGTTTAGTTAACGCTTTCATATTATACAGGACAGTACTACCTAAATGAGTAATTCCTTCTTTAATGTCAATTTCTTTTATTTGGTCTATATAATTATTAATGCTGTTAGTATCACCAATTGATCCGGCTCCGCCTGATCCAGCTCCGGTAATTGTCAATACTCCCTCAGAACTAAGCGTCCAATTTGCTCCATTTTCCTGACCCGAAACTGCTATAAAAGTACCGCTGGTATCCTCAGCCGATACAGAAATCGCACCTGTAAGCGATGTTACTGCCATTGCTGCTGCTGCCAGCAACGACAAAAGTTTTTTTGTTTTTCCTCTAAAATTCCTTTTAAACATTTTTTACCTCCTAAATATATTTATAGCTTTTTGGTTTTTTTTTGATATTTATAAAATATCACCTCCGTAAAAACACAAACGTAGCAAGCTAAAGCCAGAATAGCATACTACGTCCTCCTTTTGTGTTGATTCAGAAAATTTTATGTACAACTTAATGTAAGACAGGCGACAAGCCCGCTGTCATACGCAATTTTTTGCTGTAATCAGCATGCACACTTGAATTTTCCTCATAAAATTTGAAAGATTTCTCTTTCACGCTTAAGCTTGTAAACAAATAATATCACTTTTCGACATAATTGTCAATAGTTTTACAAAAAATTTTATTGGTAATTTATAATGTAAATTGTAGATTGCATATTAATTATTATTTTTATCATTCTAATAGATTTTCGTCTATCTCTCAATAAATCATTATATTTACTCAATTTATACTAAAACCTATAATAATAAAACAACGCCTGAACCTTTCCTGGTTCAGACGTTGTTTAGCCCTCTCGGACTATTTTACTGCAAAGCGTTCAGTATCTTACTGATTCCGTTGCTTATTTAACTTTTACTTTTCTGAGCTTTTTGTTCCATGCGCTGTATACTTTCTGTACTACGTTGTTCGTATCCTTGTATGTAGCGTATGCTCTTACTCTTACATAGTAAGTCTTCTTGCTCTTTATCTTCTTGTTCTTGATCGTAAGTTTCTTCTTTGTTGTTAACTTCTTGAAGATTATCTTACTCTTCTTGAACTTCTTGTTTGTTGATACCTGTACCTCGTAGCCCTTTGCTTTCTTGACTTTGTTCCAGGTTGCATTTATCTTCTTTGCCTTGCTCTTGACTGTCAGCTTTGTTATCTTAGCTTGCTTCATTGCCTTCTTCGCTGCTGACTTGTCCTTCTTAACAGCATCTGCACTTCTTGTTGCCTTTGTTGCCTTTGTCGTTTTTGCTGTTGTATTTGTTGTCTTAGATGTAGTTTTAGACGATGTTTGTTTTGCTTGAAGTCCTGCTATTGCGTCCTCAATTGCCTTTGCATATCCGTCAACTACATCTTGCTCTGTGATATTCTTGTCTCGTACTACAGCGGCAACAGCATCGGTTACTGCTTTTGCAGTTTCTTCTGTGTATTTGCTTAAATCAGACGGTACCTTTGCAATTGCTTCGTCAACCTTTGTGTAATCTGCAGGTTTGTATACAAGTGCCTCAATTGCTGCATCTATTGCCTCTTTTGCTGCTTTGCATTGTGCTACTGTTGCACTATCTCCTAATGCTTTTGCTGCATCTAATGCTTTCTTCAATGTTGCATAGCTGTCTTCTGTGTAGTTGCCTTCCTCTAATGCATTACCCTCTGCTATTGCTGCTGTTAATGCGTCCTTAGCTACCGTTATGTCTGTCATATATGACAGTACACGGCCTCTACTATCAAGAAACTCTACCATAGTAACACTATACATAACTGGATTATCCTCTGTTGATGTCGTTGATGACAGAGTAGAGCCCCATATTGATATGCTTTGTCCGGCTTTAATTGGGTTTTTAAGTGTTAACTCTAAGTTATCTTCCCAAGAACTACCATTGTTTGTTTTAGCAAATTTTTTGTGATTATTTTCTCCATTTACAACTGCTGTAAACTCTACATTGGCACTGGAACTTGTTGCTGCTAATCCTGTTTCTATTGTAAATCTAATTTTTGATACGCCTTCCAATGAAACATCTGTTATACCATCTTTAATAACATATGCTTCCACTCCGCCTGTATATATATTGAGAAATGCATCTCCAGGTGTTGGCAATACCTGATCAATTACAAGACCTGCTATTGCAGTCTTAAATTGTTCGATATAGCTAACAATTGTTTCTCTGAACATATCATGAATTGTTTTGCCTTCTACTTCTGCCAATAAATCTCCAAGCGGCTTATATGATTCAGTTGTAAAATCATCCTTTTCAAGCTCTGCTTTCTTAGCTTCTGCAATTTGTTCCTCAAGCTCTGCCCAAACGCCTTCTTTTGTAGGGTCAGACTGCAACGGTTTTTCAAAACACGCATTCAAACTATTAGTTCTGGACACAACCAATTCATGAATTGGTTTTTCCTGTCCATCCATTGTGAATTCTGTCAATACATTTTCAGCATCTGCTATAGCCTTATCAAATCCTGTTGCGTCCCAAGTTTCTTTAAAATAATCATACTTGTTGATAGCTTTTGCTTTTTCAATTAAATCTTGAAGTGCTTTTACTTCCTCATCTGTTGCATAATCATACTTAAGTCCTTTAAATGCTTCCTTAATCTTGTCAATAGATGCATCTAATTGGTCTTGTGTAACCTCATTTGAACGTAAGTATCCCTTAGCTTCATCCATAGCATCGCCAAACGGCTTATAGGAATCTGATGTATAATAATAGGAACGTGCAGATAATAAATCATTTGTTTGAGTTTTTTCTTTATATTCATCATATACTGCTTGCAACTGAGTTTTATCAACTGTTAAAGAAATTGTTACAGTCAAAATATTACTTAACGCAGCAGTATGTGTATCAGTCTGAGGTACTGACGCTCTTATATGCCATGTTCCTGTATATTTTATGTACTTAATGTTACCAGTAGTAACGAAATCATTTCTTGATTGTTCACTATTTGAACAATTTGGGTCGCCTTCAGAGTACAGTCCAAAGGTTACTGTTCCCTTACCTTCATTACCCTCAACAGTGACAGTTAAGTCTTCACCATAATCAAGATCTGTCTTAGGAAGTGAAATCTTTAAGGTAGCTGGTTCTCTTTTGTCGCCAACTAATTCCATTTTTGCTGAAGTTGCTAATTCTGCTACTTTATCATAAGTATCCTGATTATAAACCTTAATTGTTCCAATAACCCTACTGAAAGCATTTCTTCCAATTTTAGTAAGCGTTCCCTTTATATCTATAACTAAATCAGGATCATAAAAATTGCTAAATGCATCATTACCAAGTTCCGTAACAGATTCTGGGATTGTAACTTTAGTACAAACAAAAAGACCCATCATTTGATCATTTATATGGGTAATTCCCTCTTCAATTACTACTTCTTTAATTGTGTTCTGATACTGTCCTAACTTATATAAATTTCCTCCAATTGAGCCGGTTCCATCTTCTCCGGCACCAGTTACTGTCAACACATTATTAGAATCAAGTGTCCACTTTGCTCCATACGTCTGACCAGAATAAGGATCATAAGTACCAGATGCAACAACTGTAACTTCTGGATCTGGCTCTGGATCTGGCTCTCCTTCATCAAAATCGTCACTTTTAATAACTTTACCGTCTTTTAAACCACTTTTCTGTGAAAATATGTCATATGCTTCCTTATTATGAACCTGAAATTGTCCAGCAAAACTAGAAAAACTAGCATTTACCTTTACATCATCAGTATCACATTTCATTTTGCAATCAATAAGCAAATCAGGATTTGATAATCCGTTAAGCGAATTATAATCAATGTAAACAACAGTAGATGGAATTGTCATTTTGGTTAATTGAGTTAAATACGTAAAGCAACCTTGACCTATATGAGTAATTCCTTCTTTAATGTCAATTTCCTTGATTTGATAACTAGCAATGCCGTTAGTATTACCAATTGATCCGACTCCGCCTGCTCCAGCTCCGGTAATTGTCAATACTCCGTCAGAACTAAGCGTCCAATTTGCTCCATACTCCTGACCACTATAAGCATCAAAAGTACCGCTGGCCTCCTCAGCCGATACGGAAATCGCGCCGGTAAGGGATGTTACTGCCATTGCTGCTGCTGCCAGCAAGGACAAAAGTTTTTTAATTTTCATTTTTTGACCTCCTAAATATATTTGTGGCTTTTTGAGATTTTTGATATTAATAAAATACCACCTCCGTAAAAACACAAAAAGGCGCAGCAAGCTAAAGCCAGAATAGCATACTACGTCTTCCTTTTGTATTGATTCAGAAAATTTTATGTACAACTTAATGTAAGACAGGCGACAAGCCCGCCGTCATACTCAATTTTTTTGCTGTGATCAGCATATGCACACTTGAATTTTCCTCATAAAATTTGAAAGATTTCCTTTCACGCTTAAGCTTGTAAACAAATAATAACACTTTTCGACATAGTTGTCAATAGTTTTACAAAAAATTTTTTTGGTAATTTATTATATAAATTGTAGGTTGCATATTAAATATTATTTTTATCATTCTAATAGATTTCGTCTATCTCTCAATAAATCATTATATTTACTCAATTTATACATAAAACCTAAATATAAAACAACGCCTGAACCTTTCCTGGTTCAGACGTTGTTTAGTCCTCTCGGACTATTTTACTGCAAAGCGTTCAGTATCTTACTGATTCCGTTGCTTATTTAACTTTTACTTTTCTGAGCTTTTTGTTCCATGCGCTGTATACTTTCTGTACTACGTTGTTCGTATCCTTGTATGTAGCGTATGCTCTTACTCTTACATAGTAAGTCTTCTTGCTCTTTATCTTCTTGTTCTTGATCGTAAGTTTCTTCTTTGTTGTTAACTTCTTGAAGATTATCTTACTCTTCTTGAACTTCTTGTTTGTTGATACCTGTACCTCGTAGCCCTTTGCTTTCTTGACTTTGTTCCAGGTTGCATTTATCTTCTTTGCCTTGCTCTTGACTGTCAGCTTTGTTATCTTAGCTTGCTTCATTGCCTTCTTCGCTGCTGACTTGTCCTTCTTAACAGCATCTGCACTTCTTGTTGCCTTTGTTGCCTTTGTCGTTTTTGCTGTTGTATTTGTTGTCTTAGATGTAGTTTTAGACGATGTTTGTTTTGCTTGAAGTCCTGCTATTGCGTCCTCAATTGCCTTTGCATATCCGTCAACTACATCTTGCTCTGTGATATTCTTGTCTCGTACTACAGCGGCAACAGCATCGGTTACTGCTTTTGCAGTTTCTTCTGTGTATTTGCTTAAATCAGACGGTACCTTTGCAATTGCTTCGTCAACCTTTGTGTAATCTGCAGGTTTGTAGGCAAGTGCCTCAATTGCTGCATCTATTGCCTCTTTTGCTGCTTTGAATTCTGCTGCTGTTGCATTGTCTCCTAATGCTTCTGCTGCATCTAATGCTTTCTTCAATGATGCATAGCTGTCATCTGTGTAATTGCCTGCCTCAACAGCATTTGCCTCTGCTATTGCTGCTGTTAATGCATCTTTAGCTACTGTTGCATCAGTAATATACTTCAATACACGGCCTCTCTTATCAAGAAACTCTATCATTGTGATGTTATATACAGGAGTATTTGGATCAATTTCAATTCCACCACCTAAAGTAGATGCAAATAATGTCATGCTTTGTCCGCCTTTAATCGGATTTGTTAATTCTAAGGTACCTTGTAAACCAATACCACGATTAAAATTCAATTTTCCAGCACTTCTTACTCCATTTATAACTGCGGTAATGTCAAGTGTATCATTACCAAAAGCATAATCATTATTGACAGTAAATCTAATTGTTGTTACACTTTCTAAAGAATCATCTGCTACACCATCTTGATAAATATATGCTTCCCCTCCGCCTGTATATACAGGAAGGAATGGATCGCCCGGTGTTGGTAATACCTGATCAATTACAAGACCTGCTATTGCAGTCTTAAATTGTTCGGTATAGCTTTCAATTGTTTCTCTGAACATATCATGAAGTGTTTTGCCTTCTACTTCTACTAATAAATCTCCAAGAGGCTTATATGTTTCAGCTGTATAATCATCCTTTTCAAGCTCTACTTCCTTTGCTTCTGCAATTAAAGGATCAAGCTGTGACCAAGCGTATTCCTTAGCAGCAGCAGGTTCAAGCTGCAACGGTTTATCAAAACACTTATTCAAATTACTAGTTCTGTACTCAACGTCAGAATGTAATGGTTGTTCCTGTCCATCCATTGTGAAATCTGTCAATGCACTTTTAGCATCTGCTATAGCCTTATCAAATCCTGTTGCGTCCCAGATGTCCTTAATATAATCATACTTGGTTTTTGCAAGCTCCTCTGCCCTTGCTATTACATCCTTAAGAGCTTGTATTTCCTCTTCTGTTGCATAATCAAACTTAAGATCTTTATATGTTTCCTTAATTTCAGCAATAACCGCATCTATTTCCTCTTGTGTAACAGTATAACTTCTTATGTAACCATTAGCTTTAACCAACGCATCACCAAACGATTTATAAGACTCTTCTTTGTATTTATTCGAATGTGCTCTATTGGCGCTAACAGAAGAATCAGTTTTTTTCACATACTCATCGTATACTGCTTGTAATTCAGTTTTATCAACTGTTAAAGAAATCGTTACAGTCAAAATATTACTTACTGCAGCCTTGTGCGTAGCAGTCTGAGGTACTGACGCTCTTATAAAAAATGTTCCTAGTCTGTCAATGTACTTAATATTACCGGTAGTAACAAATTCATTTTTCAACTGGTTAGTAACACAATTTTTATCAGTTTCATTATAAAGCCCAAAGGTTACTGTTCCTTCGCCTTCATTTCCCTCAACTTTAACAGCTGAGTCATCACCATAATTAAACTCATATTTACCATCATTTAATTTACTTTCATCAAGAGAAATCGTTAATGTAGCATCTTGTCTTTCGTCACCAACCAATTCAATTTTTGCTGATTTTGCTACTTTTGCTACATTTTCATAAGCAGTCTGGTTGTAAACCTTAATTGTTCCAAAAACCTGAGAAAAAGCAGATTGTATTGTAGGCGTACCCTTTATATCTATAACTAAATCAGGATTATTACAACCCCTAAACGAGTCGTTACCAATTAACGTGACAGATTCCGGGATTGAAATTTTAGTGCAATTTCCAAGATTAGCAAACTCACCTATATGTGTAATTCCCTCTTTAATTACTATTTCTTTAATTTGATCCTTATAAGTTGCAGAAAATGTGGATGAAAAAGTTCCAATTGAACCGGATCCATCTTCTCCGGCACCGGTTACTGTAAACACACCTTTAGAATCAAGTACGTAATTTGCCCCAGACTGCTGACCAGTATAAGCATTGAAAGTACCACTTTTAATAGTTTGAACTATATCTTGCTCGCTACCATCATCATTTACTAAAACTATTTTTCCAAGTAATGCAGATACTTTTCCAAAATAATCAACAGCTTCCTGAGTATGAACTTTGAATTTGCCAGCGAAACCTCTAAGAAAACTATTATTTGCTGGTATTTTTAAACCCTCAGTATTATCACATTTCATTTTGCAATCAACAACTAACTCAGGATTTGATAAACCATCAAACGTACTATTACCAATTGAAACAACGGTAGACGGTATTGTAAGTTTAGTCAACGTTGTCACACTATACAGGGCAGCAGTACCTATATGAGTAATTCCTTCTTTAATGTCAATTTCGATGATGTCAATATCTTTAATCTCAGGCGTATTAGCCTTATTATAACTTAATACATCAAGAGTATTAACTGATCCAGCACCGTTTTCTCCTGTTCCTTCAATTTCACACAATCCGCTGGAATAAACAGTCAACTTTGCACCGTTTGTCTGACCGGAAATAGGTGATAAAGTCTTAGTTAAAACAACATCACCTTTTTCAGCCGCCGATACAGAAATCGCGCCTGTAAGCGATGTTACTGCCATTGCTGCTGCTGCCAGCAACGACAAAAGTTTTTTTGTTTTCCCTCTAAAATCCCATTTAAGCATTTTTTACCTCCTAAATATATTTGTGGTTTTTTGAGATTTTTTGATATTTATAAAATACCACCTCCGTAAAAACACAAAAGGGCGCAGCAAGCTAAAGCCAAAATAGCATACTACGTCCTACATTTGTATTGATTCAGAAAATTTTATGTACAACTTAATGTGAGACAAGCGACAAGCCCGCCGTCATACGCAATTTTTTTGCTGTAAACATCATGCACAATTGAATTTTCCTTATAAAATTTGAAAGATTTCTCTTTCACGCTTAAGCTTGTAAACAAATAATATCACTTTTCGACATAGTTGTCAATAGTTTTACAAAAATTTTTTTTGGTAATTTATTATATACAAGCTCTTGAAAATTGAAATAAACTGTGGTATAATAACAAAAATTTAGGTTCATTCAATCCGAGATATAGGTGTGCAGGTCCTGTGCAATGAAACGCTGTGAACCATGTCAGGCGGGGAACCGAGCAGCATTAAGCAGTTTGTTTTATGTGACGCAGTTTCGCCTGCCGCCTATATGTCGGATTGATTGTTTTTGCATAAATTAAGCGAGGTAAATTTTTATGTATCACGCACTATATAGAAAATGGCGTCCTCTGACCTTTGACGATGTTGTATCCCAGCCGCATATTACTACCACTCTTAAAAACCAGATACAAAGCAACAAGATAGCGCACGCATATCTTTTCACAGGCTCTCGGGGCACGGGCAAAACAACCTGCGCGAGAATTTTTGCGAAGTCTGTAAACTGCCCTAATTCAAACCATGGCAATCCATGTCTTAAGTGTGAAATATGCAGATGTGCCGATAACGAATCGCTTACTGATATTATAGAAATTGATGCTGCGTCAAACACAGGCGTAGATGATATAAGAGCATTAAAAGAATCAGCCGAATATCTTCCCGAGCAATGCAGATACAAGGTTTACATTATAGACGAGGTTCATATGCTGTCTATAAACGCATTCAACGCATTGCTGAAGATCATGGAAGAGCCACCTGCGCATATAATATTCATTCTTGCGACAACTGAGGTTCACAAAGTACCAGCTACTGTAATTTCACGCTGTCAGAGGTTTGATTTCAGAAGAATACGTACAGAGGATATTGTTTCACGGCTTGAATACATCGCATCCCAGGAAAAAATAAAGCTTGACGAAGACGCGGCAACGCTTATAGCTAAGATTTCCGACGGCGGAATGAGAGACGCATTATCTCTTTTGGATCAATGCATAGCGTATTCAGACAATGTAGATTTAAAAACTGTATCAGACGCGGCAGGCATTGCAGGAAGGGATTATCTGTTTAATATTATTGAAGGTATATTCGCACACGACATAAAAGGCGTAATGGAAACTATATCGTCGCTTTACGATATGGCAAAAGATATGACAAGGCTATGCGGCGAGCTTTTAGAGCAGATGAGAAATCTAATGCTTATCAAAGCCGTTCCAAAAAACGATATGGTAATGTGTCTTCCTGACGAATACAAAAGGCTGGAGGATATAGCAGACAAGGTCGATATAGGCGATATTATTGAAAAGATCGAGGCTTTAAGCGAATGTAATGAAAATCTTACTAAAGCAGCGTCTAAGAGAATAGAATTTGAAATGTGCATGGTCAAGCTTTGCTCCGGCTTTGAGCGAAGTTATTCCAAGGGTTCAGTTAACGGTACAAAAAATGCGTTTTCACAAAATTCAGACTCTCAAATCATACACAGAGAACTTGAAAGCACATCTGACAAATCTGAAAATATATCAAAATTACCTGACGCAATTGCGGGTCAGGCGTCCGCGCAGCAGAATAATCAGACAGTTTCAAAAGAGCAGAAAACAAATGCGCCAAAGAAGAGAATTACTTCAAAAGATTTTGTACCTCTTGACTGCTGGAATGAAATTATAGACAGATTCAGAAACGAATGTCCTGCGGCAGTAGGGTTCTTATCGGAGTCAAAGGCATTTATATACGAGAATATGATATTGATAATAGTAAAAGACGCATTTGACTTAAAGATGTTCAAGCTGCAGATTGGCGATGTAAACAGAATTATAACCGATTATTTCGGAAGAAAGTTTACAGTATCCGTCAAGGCTAAGGATACAAGTGAGATATCTGACAGTAAGATACAAAAAAACGGTGAAGAAAGACAGTCGTTAAGTGCTGTTGACAAGCTTATAGACAAAGCAAAGAGCGCAAACATCGATATAGAAATAAAATAATATATTGATATAGAATATAGAAATAAAATAATATTTGGAGGAACACTATGAAAGCAAGATTACCAGCCGGCATGGGCGGAGGACCGCAAAACATGAACCAAATGATCAAGCAAGCGCAAAAGATGCAGGAGGATATACAAAGAGTTCAGTCTGAGATTGACGAAAAGACCTTTAAGGCATCTGTTGGCGGAGGGGCTGTTGAGATTGAGGTTTTGGGCAACAGGACAGTTCAGTCTCTTAAAATAAAGCCTGAGGTTGTTGATCCCGATGATATTGAAATGCTAGAGGATTTAATTATGAGCGCCTTCAACGAGGCAATAAATAATATAGAAAAGGAAAGCGAAGATGAAATGTCGAAAATAACAGGCGGCGTATCACTTCCGGGGTTATTCTGATGGCAGAGGCTAATGCACTTCCGTTAATAGAGCTTGCAGAGCAGTTTGCAAAGCTGCCGGGAATAGGTATGAAAACCGCGCAAAGGCTAGCATATTTTATTATGTCTATGAGCAAGGAGGAGGCTAAGGAATTTGCCGATGCAATTATCCGTGCTCACAGTACTGTTCATATGTGCAGAATTTGCCAAAATCTCACCGACAGAGAAATTTGTCCTGTCTGTGATGATTCATCGCGCGACCGCAAAACGATCTGCGTAGTAGAAACTCCTAAGGACATTACAGCATTTGAGCGTACAAGAGAATATAAAGGCGTGTATCACGTTCTGCATGGTCTTATCTCTCCTATTAATAATGTAAGCCCCGACGATCTCAAAATCAAGGAGCTTTTGGAAAGAGTTAATAATCAGGAAATTTCCGAGGTAATAATGGCAACAAACCCCACCGTTGAGGGAGAGGCTACTGCTATATACATTTCAAAGCTGTTAAAGCCTCTTGGTGTAAAAGTAACAAGACTAGCGTTTGGGCTGCCTATAGGCGGAATTTTAGAATATGCTGATGAGGTCACACTTTTCAAGGCTCTTGAAAACCGCAGCGAGATATGAATGTCAGTAACAATATACTTTTCTACTATTTTATATATTTCCGCTTGTAAATTTAAAAATATTTGGTTATAATAATTCTAAAATACTAATAAAATGAAAGAGGAATTATTATGAAAACAGCACTTGTTACGGGAGCCAGTTCCGGAATAGGATATGAAATGTCAAGAGTTTTAAGCCATCTGGGATATGAGCTAATTCTGGTTGCACGCAGAGAGAGCAGACTTTTAGAGCTTCAGAAACTATTGAAAACTCACTCAGAAATTATTCTCTGCGATTTATCTAAAGAGGAAGAGTGCAAAGAGCTTTATAAAAAGGTCAAGGAAAAGGA
>CANRKQ010000013.1 GCA_947631265.1 uncultured Clostridia bacterium
TCATACATATCCAGACTTGAAAAGAGAATACTAAAAACAATAAGAGAAAACTTAGAAAAGATATGTTAGCACTATATAATTATAGTTGCTAGCACTCAAACTAATAGAGTGCTAATTTTCATTATATCATCACTATATTTTCACAATTCTAACATAAAAGAACCCTATTATATAGTTGTAGAAAGGAAAGAAGTGATTCCAATGAACAAGGATGTATAAAAACAAAAAAACAAATAAACAAATTTTAAGAATAATTCTAAGGAGGAATTAATTATGTTATACGGATTAACACCATTTGAGAGAAGCACATATGATTTATTCAATGTTTTTCACGAGTTTGAAAAGGATTTTTTCAACACAAAATCATCAACGGATCTAAGGTCATGCAGGACAGATATTCGCGACAAGGGCGATAAATTTGTTCTTGAGGCTGAACTGCCCGGATTTTCAAAGGAGGACATCAACATCGACATTAAGGGAGATTATCTGACTCTCTCTGCATCGCACAAAACCGAGAAAGAGGATAAGGATAAAGACGGCAACTATATTTGCCGTGAGCGCACCTTTGGTTCATATCACAGGAGATATGATATTTCAAATGTTGATGCAAGTGCTATCGAGGCTGAGTATAAAGACGGTATACTGACTCTTGATCTGCCTAAGAAAGCACAAACTGAGCCTGAATCAAGAAGGCTTGAAATTAAATAACACCTTTCATTTTAATACTTCCTTTACGAAGAAGTTTAATTATATTATGCCTGCTGTGCTTAAGCATAGCAGGTGTTTTTTTACCAGAAATTGACCTTATCAAAGCTAATGAATAAGTGCATATAAAAAAGCTCACAGCCAATAATTATATTAGATTAATTGTTGGAGTAGATTGTATGCAATATAATAAAGTTGAGATAAGCGGAGTTAACACCTCAGAACTTCCCACTTTAAGAGAATCTGAGAAACTGGAGCTTTTGAAAAGGGTAAAAGAGGGAGATAAAAAAGCAAGAGAGGATTTGATAAACGGAAATCTCAGACTTGTTTTAAGTGTTTTGCAGATGTTCACAGGAAGAGGAGATTCTCCGGACGATTTATTTCAGGTAGGCGTTGTCGGTTTGATAAAGGCGATTGATAACTTTTCTCTCGAATATGACGTTAAATTTTCGACTTATGCATTTCCTATGATTCTGGGTGAGATAAGAAGATATTTAAGAGATAATTTTCCTATAAGAGTGAGCCGTTCATTGCGCGATTTGGCATATAAGGCAATGCAGGCAAAGGATAAATATATAAACGAGCATCAGAAAGAACCCAGAATTGAAGAAATAGCAAAATTGATTGACGCCAAGCCATCTGAAGTCGTAACCGCGCTGGAATCTATCTGTGATCCGATTTCTATCTACGAGCCTGTTTATTCAGATTCAGGCGATACTTTGTTTGTTCTGGATCAGATAGGCGATGGAAATAACGATATAAGTTGGTTAAATGAGATCTCATTAAAAGAAGCAATATCAAAGCTTATGCCGAGAGAAAAAAATATACTCAGTCTGAGATTTTTTCAAGGAAAAACTCAGGTCGAGGTAGCAAAAAGTATTGGTATTTCCCAAGCGCAGGTATCTAGACTTGAAAAAGGTGCTTTAGAGCAGATAAAAAAACAATTCTGCTGAATGTTCAGATATATTAATGATATAATGTGTGGCAAAGCAGGTGACATAAATGCCACACAGGCATTTATAAAATACATAAAATTAAAAGGCTCTTGACAATTATAAAATTATGTGTTAATATATCCAAAATGAAAAGCTGTGATAAGAAAAGTAGTTTATCCTTGTTATTTCAAAGAGAGCTTTCGGTCGGTGCGAGAAAGCAATAACACGATTTGCGAATACATCTTTGAGCTGATATTCTGAAATTACAGTAGGTTTATTCGTCTGACGCCCGTTAAAGCGTTATGAGTTCACGGTGAGGTTTAACGCTGTGATAAATTGAGGTGGTACCACGATTTATTCGTCCTCTGGCTTTTGTCAGGGGATTTTTTTGATGATTAATTAATATGAGGTATAATAATGAAGAAATTTTTACTTGGTCTTTCTGCTTTTCTTTTACCGATAATATTGTATTTAGGATTATGTATTTCAAGTTTAGCTGACATAGAAAGTCTTTAACGTAAAATTAGTAGCAATAAATAGAATTTTTTTAATTCTTTATTCACGAAAAAACGGAGATGTATTTAAGTTGCGAACAATTTTTATTATTTTCACAATAATTATATCTATTTTAATAAATAAAATTATCTGTAAATATTAAAATACAAATTCGGAGGAAGAAAAATGACATTATTTGAGGAACTAAAAAGAAGAGGTCTGTTAGCTCAGCTTACAGACGAAAAGGAAATTGAGGAACTGGTAAACGCAGGAAAAGCAACATTCTACATCGGCTTTGACCCAACTGCTGACAGTCTGCACGTCGGTCACTTTATGGCGCTTTGCCTTATGAAAAGAATGCAGATGGCAGGAAACAAGCCAATAGTTCTTATCGGCGGCGGTACTGCTATGATAGGCGACCCGTCGGGAAGAACCGATATGAGAAAAATGATGACAAAGGAAACTATTCAGCACAATGTTGACTGCTTTAAAAAGCAAATGAGCCGTTTTATTGATTTCTCAGACGACAAAGCTATTATTGTTAACAATGCAGACTGGCTTATGGATCTGAACTATGTTGAAGTGCTGAGAGAAATCGGACCTCACTTCAGCGTAAACAGAATGTTATCTCATGAGTGCTATAAGCAGAGAATGGAAAGGGGCTTATCATTTTTAGAGTTCAACTATATGATTATGCAAAGCTATGACTTTTATGTACTGTATCAGAAATACGGTTGCAATATGCAATTCGGGGGAGACGACCAATGGGCGAATATGCTTGGCGGAACAGAGCTTATCAGACGAAAGCTTGGCAAGGACGCCTATGCTATGACGATAACTCTTCTGTTAAATTTCGAGGGTAAAAAAATGGGAAAGACAGAGAAGGGTGCTGTGTGGCTTGACGCTGAAAAAACCTCCCCTTATGAATTTTACCAGTACTGGAGAAATGTCGGAGATGCAGATGTTATCAAGTGCCTCAAGATGCTGACATTTGTTCCTATCGAGGAGATAGAAGAAATGGATAAAACAATGAAGGGCGCAGAGCTTAATAAAGCTAAGGAAATTCTTGCTTACGAGCTTACAAAGCTGGTTCACGGAGAAGATGAGGCAGACAAGGCTCAAAACGCCGCTAAATCTGTTTTCGGAAAAGCAGGTGTAAGCGATGATATGCCAACGACTAAAATCGGTTTTGATGATTTGAATGAGGACGGCAGTATAGGACTTCTGACACTTTTGGTCAAGTGCAAACTTGCGTCGTCAAATGGCGATGCAAGAAGACTTGTTCAACAGGGTGGCGTATCAATAGATGATAAAAAGATTACAGACCCAAAAGCTATGATAATACTT
The DNA here is from genome assembly GCA_947631265.1 of uncultured Clostridia bacterium. Taxonomy (GTDB): domain Bacteria; phylum Bacillota; class Clostridia; order Oscillospirales; family Ruminococcaceae; genus UMGS1601. The sequence continues at coordinate 3,483 of CANRKQ010000013.1, forward strand.
GATAAGCCTGTAATAATCAAAAAGGGAAAGAAAGTTTTCCACAAGGCAGAAAAAGAATAACAAAAAAGGTGAAGAGCATTCCTGCTTTTCACCTTGATTTTTTATCTGTCCATCATACGTCTTTTAACTTGCCTTATATCCGTTCCGAAAAATCTGTATGGCGTATACATTCCCGTTAGCCTTGAAATAATCCTGTCGTCGTATTTCTCATTTAACTCAGACAGAGAAAGATTTGTTGAAACTATAGTCGGAGCCTCCATATTTATTCTGCTGTTTATAATGTTATATAGTGTTGATTTGTTGAACGGAGAAGAAAATTCCGAACCTAAATCGTCAAGAATTACCAAATCAGCTTGCAGTATTATTTCAATAGTATTGTCGTTACTTCTTCCAAAATGGTCGTTTTCAGCCTTTATAAGAAAATTGTTTAAAGAATCAAAAACAACATTGAAACCTTTTTCAATAAGAGCCTTTGCAATCATAGAAGAAATAAACGTCTTGCCAAGACCGGTTTTGCCTAAGAAAAACAATGAGCAGGATTCATTTGAAAAAGTATCTACATAATTCCTGCATTGAACGAGAATATCACTCATTCTCTCTCTGGGAATAATGCCCGATTTTTCATCGGGAAGATTAGAATATAGGTTTAAATTAAACTCATCAAAATCGTGGAGCTCAATTTTACAGCTTTTATTAAGCTCTTCAATGGTAAACTTTTTTATAAGCTCATTAAAGCATTTACATCTTTCTCCGTTAATATAACCTCTGTCGCCACATTCAGGACAAGTGAATTTCGCTTTTATATAATCCTCAGGATAGCCAAACTCTTTCAGCATTATTTTTATCTTTAACTGGTTTTCAAGATTTTTTTCTTTGAGTTCGTCAATTATTTTTTCTATATTATCGCTGTGTGCAATTATAGCTCTGGACAGATCAATGCTAGTCTGCAAAATTCTGGTGTATAGAGATTCAATTTCCGGAGCCTTTCTGCTTATCTCAACTTTATGCAGTTCAAGAGTATTAATAGCTTTACTTCTTCTTTTTTCAATTTCCAATGCGGCTTTAGTAAAAGCCGATTGTGAAATGCTGTTATTCATTTTTATCTTCCTTTACAGTATCTTTTCCTTTGATTTTAGGAACGTGATTTAGGGTAAACTCATAAAACTCGTCAAGATCATATGAGTGTTCCTTTTCATTTTTCTTTTTCTTAGAATTATATTTTTTTGCCTTGGCGTCATGAATATTGACCTCATCGACAGTAAAAATCTTATCATCTGACCAGCTTGTTATTATCTTGTTTATGTAGGGAAAGGATAGCTTGTTTATCTGGTCAACGCATTTTTCATACGCAAGCTGTATCATATCAAGATTAAAGCCTAAGTCTGTCCATGAATTTATATATTCCCTTTGCTTTTTAGTAAGATTTGTTGTCATACCGAATATTCTTGCTACCTTATTTTCAATCTTGTGTAGCTTCATCAATTTAATGATTTCTTTTTCAACCTGTCTGTATGAGGTAATATCTTGTTCAAACCATGATTCTGCTATGCTCTCGACATATCTTATACTTGCTTTTCCTATATCTTCGCAGTACTGAACCAGCATAAGTACTGAGGCAACAGGAAAGCCGTAGTTCTCGACTAAGTTTATGTAACCGCATTGCTCGGAAAATCTCAGGCTTCTTTTCAGTATTACCTCGAGCTGAGAAAACATCTCTTTTATCTCTTTTTGACTGTTTACAATATCAGCGACTTCTTTTGAAGAATATTTGACATGGCTTTTTTTCTCCAGCGATTTATCAGAAGGATTTATCGGCGGAAGTATGGAAACCCTTTCATTTTCTTTATCTATTTGTTCAGCTGACTGCGATTTTTTAATGCTTTTTGAAGATTTTAAAGAATCTCTGTCAGACCCTTTCAAAACGGTAACATTAAGTACAGAGAAAATCTCAGACTGACTCCAATAAACAATAGCGTCGTCAACTATATCAATTGAAATTCCTGTATTTAAGCTAATATCCTCAGAAACTATCTCGCTCTTGTCGCTTGACAGTATAAACAATAATACCTTTAAAAAATCACCGCTACAAAGCTTAATATGTTCAGAAACCACATTGCACGGAACAGTAAAAAAACTGCCCCAGTTTTTTCTCTCTATTTTGTACTTCATCTTACCACCATGTATTTGCTATGTAAAGGCATACCTTTCTTTAGATTAACGCGTCAATTTTTGCATAAAAGTCTAAACGAGTTTATAATTTTAATTTTTCATACTACACCTCGAAAATATAAGCAAAAAGTATATAGCTGAAAATTCAAAAAAGCTCAATATAATTTTTTATCCGACATTTAATTATAAATAAGTATAACACAGAAAAAATTCATTTGCAATTCAAAATATTAATAAATTTACTTGAAATAACTGTTATTGTATGATATAATACACTATATATAATTAAAAGGGAGCTATATTTTGAAAAACGAATCTATATGTTGTATTAATAATGATTTTTCAATTGATAATTTGAAAAATTTAGTAACAGCTACATACGGAGATACTCAGCCTTTGTGTTATTTACATTCTTTTGGGTGTCAGCAGAATGCAACTGACGGAGAAAAGCTGAAGAACCTTATATCAAAAATCGGATATGGGTTTACAGATGAAACGGAGAAAGCGTCTCTAATTATACTGAACACCTGCGCAGTTAGGGAGCATGCCGAGGACAGAGTTTTCGGCAATATAGGAAGATTTAAGCGTTTAAAAAAAGAAAAGCCTGATACAATAATATGTATATGCGGATGTATGGCGCAGCAAAAGCATATTGCTGAGAGAATTAAAAATAACTACCGTCAGGTGGATCTGGTATTCGGAACATTTGCGTTAAATGAATTTTATGAAATGCTGTATAATGTTTTAAAAACTAAGAGCAGAGTGTTTAACATAACCGAGCGGCAAGAAGAAATAAATGAGAATTTCAAACAGCTTAGGGACAATAAGGTAAAAGCGTCAGTTCCTATAATGTATGGATGCAATAATTTTTGCACATATTGTATAGTGCCTTATGTTCGCGGACGTGAAAGGTCGCGTACTGTGGAGGCTGTGTATAATGAGGTTTCTGATTTAGTTGCTGACGGCTATAAAGAGATAACTCTTCTCGGTCAAAATGTAAATTCATACAGCTATGGTTTTCCTATGCTGCTGAGAAAGCTTAACACTATTGACGGAGATTTCAGAATCCGTTTTATGAGTTCTCATCCCAAGGACGCAACTTATGAGCTTATCGACGCGATACTTGAATGTGATAAGGTATGCAAGCATCTGCATCTTCCTATGCAGTCTGGGTGCGACAGAGTTCTCAAAGAAATGAACAGAAGATATACAATTGAAGAATATGCAAAAATCATCGACTATGCACGAAATAAAAAGCCTGATTTCTCTTTTACAAGCGATATTATTGTAGGTTTCCCCGGCGAGACCTATGAAGAATTCTGCGAGACAAAGAAGGCTGTTAAGAGATTTAAGTTTGATAATATATATTCATTTATTTATTCAAAAAGAAAAGGAACAAAAGCTGAGTTGATGGAGGACAACGTCAGCGATAAGCAAAAGGGTCTGTGGCTCAGAGAGCTTTTGCTGGAGCACAGAGAGGTTACTGTTTCATGGCTGTCGCGGTTTGTCGGCAAAACACTAAGGGTTTTGGCGGACGGCGAGGGAAGGACCTCTGAAAATCATCTTCAGGGAAGAAGCGATGAAAATATTATAGTCGAGTTTATCGGCGATAAGAGTTTAACAGGCAGCTTTGTAGATGTTAAAATAAACAAAGCAATGAACTGGGCGCTGCTCGGCGAAATTGTCTGATATATTTGAAATAATTATATGTAAAGGAGATTTTTTATGACTGTAATTGAAATGGCAAGGGAGCTTGGAAAGGCTCTTCAGGAGGATGAAAGATACAAAAAGTATCAAGAGACAAAGGTAAAAAACGATAATGACGTTGATTTGCAGAATTTGATAGGTGATTTTAACATAAAAAGAATGCAGCTCAATCAGGAAATGCAGAAAAAAGAAAAAGATGCCGAAGTGATGAAAAAGCTTGACAGTGAGCTAAAGGATATATATGCAAAAATTATGGGGAATTCCAATATGGCTGAATTTACTGCCGCTCAGGAGAAGTTAGAAAAGCTTATAAGCTCGGTAAACTATATTATCAGTATGGCTGCAAGCGGAGAAGATCCTATGACTTGTCCTGAAGAACAGCCTGCCGGCTGCGGAGGAAGCTGCTCTACCTGCGGAGGATGCAGTTAATAATATAAACAGAAGTAAAAAACAAAGGGGTCGTGAGTTCAAGTGAAGTTAGCTGATATTGATGTTTCAAAGCTGTCGCCTATGATGCAGAAATATGTTGAGGTCAAAAAGAATTATATGAATCACATCGTCTTTTACAGGTTAGGCGACTTTTATGAAATGTTTTTTGACGACGCAGTAATTGTATCCCGCGAGCTTGAGCTCACATTAACAGGGCGCGACTGCGGCTTGGAGGAGAGAGCTCCTATGTGCGGAGTTCCTCATCACGCCTGCGAAGTATATTTGAAAAAGCTTATAGATAAGGGCTTTATGGTTGCTATCTGCGAGCAAACTGAAGACCCTTCCCAGGCAAAGGGACTTGTAAAAAGAGATATAGTAAGAGTTGTTACACCGGGCACTCTTATCGAGAGCAGTATGCTTGACGAAACACAGAACAACTATATATGCTCGGTTTATTATAACGAAAAAGATATATCCGTTTGCTTTACTGATATTTCAACAGGTGAAGTGCATCTGTATGTATTCAGCGGAAAAGACGCGGTTTTTGATACTATAAATGAGCTTTCAAGATTTGAACCTGTCGAGGTGTTGTTGAACGACAGAGTTTTAATTCTTAAAGAAGTAACATCATTTATCAAGGAAAAGCTTAAATCCAGCGTAACAGTTCTTGATGATAAAGATTTTGATATTGCGTCTTACAAAAATATTGTATGCGAACAGTTCTCTGTTTCAGATCTGTCAGTTTTGTCTGTAAACGAAAATAGCATAGAGGCTAATTCAGTCTGCGGACTGTTCAAGTACATATATGATACGCAAAGAGCTCTGATAGGAAGATTTACTAATATAATCAGACATGAAAACGACCCGTTTATGACATTGGGCTTTACGGCAAGGAAAAACTTAGAGCTTACCGAAACCTTGAGAAACAAGGAGAAAAAAGGCTCTCTGCTTTGGGTACTTGATAAAAACAAGACTTCAATGGGAAAAAGACTGCTCAAGACATTTATTGATCAGCCACTTACAAATCCGGCTAAGATAATGCAAAGACTTGACGCTGTCGAACAGCTTACTAAAAATCCTGTTGTTTTGGGCGACTTAAGCGAATCATTGTCAGGAATTTACGATATAGAACGTCTTATGACAAGGGTAATGTATAAAACAGCTACTCCGAGAGATTTAAAGGCACTATCTGCAACCGCCAGAAGACTGCCTGAAATTAAAAGGCTGCTGGCAGGATTTTCTGCAAAACTGCTGGCAACAGAAAATGCCAAAATTTCTACATTGGAGGATATTGCAAACCTGATTGATAACTCCATAGTAGACGAGCCTCCTGTTAACACAAAAGACGGCGGTGTGATAAAGGACGGATTTAACAAAAATCTTGATGAACTTCGTGATATAATTCACGGAGGAAAAAGTATTATTGATAATATTGCCGAAGAGGAAAGAGAGCGCACCGGAATTAAAAACTTGAAAATAGGATACAACCGTGTGTTCGGATATTATATTGAGGTAACAAAATCAAATATAGGTCTGGTTCCGGAAAGATATATAAGAAAGCAAACTCTTACAAACTGCGAGAGGTACATAACCGAAGAGCTTAAAAACGCTGAAAATACTATTTTGGGTGCAAATGACAAGGTCATCTCTCTTGAGCAGGAAATATTCGTCGAGGTAAGAGATTACATAGCAAAGCAGCTTAGGATCGTACAGGAAACTGCATCATCACTTGCATTAATTGACGTTTTAGTGTCATTTGCATCAGTGGCAACATCAAACAATTATTCTAAGCCTGAGATAGCTATTGACGGTGTTATTGATATAAAAAAGGGAAGACATCCTGTAGTAGAGCTTATGCAAAAAAATGAGATGTTTGTTCCCAATGACGCTTATCTGGACCTTACAGAAAACAAAATGAGTATTATTACTGGTCCTAATATGTCCGGAAAATCCACATACATGAGGCAGATAGCGCTTATAACTTTAATGGCTCAGATAGGTTCGTTTGTGCCTGCTGAGTATGCCAAGATCTCAGTTGTTGACCAGATATTCACAAGAATTGGCGCGTCTGATGATTTAACATCAGGACAGTCTACCTTTATGGTTGAAATGAGCGAGGTCGCGGAAATTGTTAAAAACGCAACCCAGAACAGTCTGGTAATTTTAGACGAGGTAGGCAGAGGCACCTCGACCTTTGACGGTATCAGCATTGCCAAAAGTGTTGCAGAGTATATTTCAAGCTCTAAAAAACTGGGATGTAAAACCTTGTTCGCAACCCATTACCACGAGCTGATAGAGCTCGAAAACGAACTCAGCGGCGTAAAGAATTACAGCGTAGCCGTTAAGAGAACTAATCAGGGTATCAAGTTTCTGAGAAAAATCGTGCGGGGCGGTGTTGACGAAAGCTACGGAATTGAAGTTGCAAAGCTTGCAGGGCTTCCGTCTAGGATAATAAACCGCGCCAATGAACTTTTGGAGAAATTTGAAGAGGAGAACGACAAAGAAAAGGTAACTGCACAAAAGGACATTCAGCTTGATATGGACAGCATAAATGAAAAAATAGCAATAGAAAAGCTAAGAAAAACAAACATTGATGAAATGAATGACGATGAGCTTAGGTTTTTTATTAAAGATATATTAAAATACATTTGAGCTTGGTGGTGGTAACAATGCCTAATATTAATGTTCTGTCAAAGGAAGTATCTGAACTCATAGCGGCAGGAGAGGTAATAGAGCGTCCTTCGTCTGTTATTAAAGAGCTTTTGGAAAATTCGATTGATTCAGGCGCTAATGTAATAACAATAGAGATTAAAAACGGCGGACGTACATATATGAGAGTTACCGATAACGGCTGCGGAATTTCTGCAGAGGATATACCTACGGCATTTCTTCGTCATGCAACAAGCAAGATAACCTCAAAGGACGATCTTGATAAAATTCTTACTCTTGGATTCAGGGGTGAGGCTTTGGCATCAATTTGTGCCGTTTCAAAGACCGAGATGCTGTCAAAGCTTATAGATAAAGAATACGGAACTCATTATGTGATTGAAGGGTCAGAGGAAAAAGTAAATGAAAAGTCAGGCTGTCCCGACGGAACTACAATAGTAATAAGAGATATCTTTTACAATGTTCCAGCCCGGCTTAAATTTCTAAAAAAAGACGTTACTGAAGGCAATGCTGTTTCAGCCGTTGTATCAAAGCTTGCGCTGTCACACCCTGAAATATCCTTTAAATTTATACGCGATAATAAAACTGAGCTTGTAACAGCAGGCGACGGAAAGCTGTTTTCGGCTGTTTATTCGGTATTCGGAAAGGCTTTTGCAAATTCACTTATTCCCGTCGATTACTCATATAACGGAATAACAGTTAAAGGCTATACTGTAAAGCCGCTTTATGCAAAAGCAAAAAGAACCTTTCAGAATTTTTTTATAAATAAAAGATATGTAAAGTCTGTCACCTGTATGGTATCTCTTGAAGAGGCATACAAAAATCAGATAATGACTGGGAAATTTCCCGCATGTGTGCTTTGTTTGGATATTCCGCCTAATCTGGTTGACGTCAATGTGCATCCTGCAAAAATTGAAGTAAAATTTTCTAATGAGAAAATGATATATGAAAGCGTTTATTTCGCTGTTAAAAACGCACTTTTGCAGTTATCGTCTCCTAAAGAGCTTGAACTGAAAAGCAAAAATAATTTTTCAGAAAGAGAGCTTCATCAGTTGAGTACTCCTGACAGCGGTGTTCAGACGACTATCAGCTTTAAACAGAAAAAATCAGATCACATTCAAAAGGCAGATAAGCCGGAGCATACAAAAAATTATTTTGTAAAAACATATTCCTTACCCCACGAAAAATTTAGCAGGGTTGAGTCTCCTGTAACTGAGTATTTACCCGAACAGAACAGACATAATAAAAATAATAATAAAGCCGCATATGACGATATTTTTAAGCTTGAACCGGAAGAGCCAAAGGATTTGAAGGATTATAAGTTTATAGACAGCTCTTCGTTTATAAAAAAAGACAATAGCACAGAAAAAACTGATTCTCTAAGCGGGGTTAAAAATTCTGAAGACGATTATAATAAGTCAAGACCGCTAGTAATAGGTGAAATTTTCAACACCTATATCATTGTAGAAAAAGACGATGAAATGTATCTTTTTGACAAGCACGCCGCACATGAAAGATATATTTTCGAGCAAATAAAAAATGACTCTGATAATCTTGATTCTCAAATGCTTATAGAACCGACAGAGGTTTTGCTGTCATATGAGGAATATGACGCAATTATATCTAATATAGAAAAAGCAAAGCAGTTCGGTTTTATTATAGAGGACATTCAATCGCCTAGCGTCAGAGTTATAGGAGTGCCTGTGATTATAGAAGATGCAGATCCGACTGATATAATCACAGATCTAGCCCATAATTTTTTAGAGCATCGACATGATCCGAATTTGTCTTTATTTGATGAGCTTTACCATTCAATAGCGTGCAAAGCTGCGATAAAGGGAAATATAAAATCAGACAATATTGAACTTCAAAGCCTTATCGACAGGATATTTGACGATGATAACATAAGATATTGTCCTCATGGAAGACCTGTGTTTACGAAGATCTCCAAGAAGGAAATTGAAAAGCAATTCAAGCGTATTGTATAAGCCGGCTTTTTTAAGGAGAGTTTTATTTGGAAAAACAACCTATTATTGTAGTTCTCGGGCCGACTGCGTCTGGTAAAACCGCTTTGGCAGTTGAACTGGCTAAGCTGTATGATGCAGAGGTGATTTCTGCTGATTCTATGCAGATTTATAAGGGTATGGATATACTTACCGCAAAGCCGACAGTCTCTGAAATGCAGGGAATAAGGCATCATCTTATAGATTTTTTAGAGCCTGAAAAGGATTTCAGCGTTGCGGACTATGTCAGGCTTGCAAACAATGCTGTTAACGATATAGCAAGCCGAGGAAAGCTCCCTGTTTTAGCGGGAGGTACAGGGCTTTATATAAATTCTCTTATTGACAATATAAGATTTGATGAAACTACTGGAGATAAAGAATTTCGTTACAGTATGTTTAATCTGGCAAAAGAGAAAGGCAACCATTATCTGTGGGAGAGACTTTTGGAGGTAGACGAGGCAACTGCATTATCTGTTCACGAGAACAATGTGCCAAGAGTTATAAGGGCATTAGAGGTCTATGAAAAAACGGGAGAAAGGCTTTCTGAGCATAAAAAAGCAAGCCGACTTGAAATGTCAAGATTTGAACCTGCAATGATAGGGCTCACATTTTCAGACAGACAGTTACTTTACGACAGGATTAATAAGAGGGTTGACATAATGATTGCTGACGGTTTGGTTGAGGAGGCTGAAGATATTTACAAAAATAAGGCGCTTAACACCGCGCATCAAGCGATAGGCTATAAGGAGCTTATACCTTACTTCTTAAATAAGTCGTCTCTTGAGGATTGCATTGAAAAAATAAAACAGGAAACAAGACGATATGCAAAGCGTCAGCTTACATGGTTCAGGCGGGATGAACGTATTTTTTGGATTGAAGTTGATAAATACAAAAATTATGTAGAAATTTTAGAAAAAGTACAAAAACATATAGCCAAATGTATAAATATGTGATATAATAACTTTATGCAACAGTATTCTTAATGATATTTGCGCTGACGCGTTACAGGGTGAAATTCTTAAATAATTTTTTCATATTAATTTTGCTGATTGTAATGTACAATGTAAATTGTATATTTATTAACATATGAAAGGGAGATAATAATATGAACAAAGGTATGAATCTGCAAGACGTATTTTTAAATCAGGCAAGAAAGGAAAAGGTGTCTGTGACAATTTTTCTGGTAAACGGATTTCAGTTTAAAGGATTGGTTCGCGGATTTGACAGCTACATTGTTATTCTTGAATGCGACGGAAAACAAAATGTAGTCTATAAGCATGCAATCTCAACAATTGTTCCTTCAAAGGCTATCAACCTGCTTGATTCAAATAATGATAATTAGAACAAAACCACAAAGAGGTTATGTAGATGAATTCAATCACAGTTAAAGTTTTAGGCATTGCTTTATCTGTTTTTATATTGATAATGGTCGGAAGTCAGATCGCCTTTGTAATAAGTAATTCTCATGATACCGAAGAGGCTGTACTATACACCGTCAATGAAAATATTACTTTTAAGGGAATGTTCCTGCGTGATGAAAGAGTTGTAAAATACGATAACACAACCGGAGGAGTTGTAAATTATCTATATGAGGACGGTCTTAAGGTTTCTGAAAACTCTGCCATTGCCAAGGTCTACAGCAATGAAGATCAAATCTATTACAGAAACAGATTGTCAAGACTTAAAAGTGTTTTATCTGATTTAAAAAGAGCACAAAGTCCGGGTACAACGAACTATGTTCAGGCAGAAACTCTTAGAAATAAAATTAAGAGTTATTATCTTAATATGACAAGTCTTATTCAGCAAAGGGATTACTCATCTGTGAGCGATGACAGTGATGACCTGCTTTACACAATGAATATTTATAACATAGTTACAGGAAACACAAAAAACTTCAAGCCTGCCATAAGCCAGATAAAGTCAGAAATAAATGATTTAAAAACTAAAATAGAAGATCCTGTTGACAGCGTAAATACTAACGGTTCGGGTTATTTTGTCAAATCTGTTGACGGCTATGAGACCTCAGTATCATACGATGATATAGAAAATATGTCAACAGACGAGCTGCAAAAGCTGTTTGATATAAAGCCTAAAGTTCCCGATAACGCTGTGGGAAAGCTTTTAAAAAGTTATGAATGGAAATTTCTCGGTATAATAAAAAACACAAACAAATTCTTAATAAACGACGGATTGTCGATCAGGTTCAATTCGTCGAACAAGATATACGGAGTTACCGTTGACAGCATTAAACCGATAGACGGTACTGATAAAAGCATTGTAATTTTAAACTGCAATGAGCTTGATGATAATGTTTTAAACAGCAGATTTGATAATGCTGAGCTGATATTCGACGAGTATACAGGTATTAAAGTTCCCCGAGAGGCAATTAGATTTCAGGACGAGCAGAAGGGCGCTTATGTAATGCTCGGACAGCAGATAACATTTAAGAAAATAGATGTTATATACGAAGGCGATGATTATGTATTATCAAAAAACACCTCAGATGACAGTTATCTTCTTTTGTATGACCAAATTTTATTAGAGGGGGTTAGCGCCGATGAAGTCTCTTCGGGAACAGGAGCCGACTCAAATGCAAATTCAGGATAAAAAATTTGAATATTTAGTTGAAAATTATAAAGAAATATGTTATAATATTAAAGATAGTAAGTCTAAATATAGAGATAGCCATGATAATATAAGAATTATGGCAGTTACAAAGACTGTTGAGCCTGAGCTTATCAACTTCGCTATCGATCAGGGAATCGACTTGCTTGGTGAAAACAGGGTTCAGGAATTTCTTTCAAAGAAAGACCTTTACAAACCGTGCGAGGTACAGTTTATAGGTCATTTGCAGACTAACAAGGTAAAATATATTATCAATGACGTATCTCAGATTCAATCTGTTGACAGCTTTAAGCTGGCTGCTGAGATTGACAGGCAAGCTATGAAAAATAATAAAAAAATAGATATTCTCATTGAGGTCAATATAGGTGAAGAGTTATCAAAAAGCGGTGTTTCAAAGAATGACGTTTTAGAGCTTGCAAAAAGAATTTCAGAGCTTGAGAATGTCAGAATAAACGGGCTGATGGCTATACCGCCTGTAAATGCCGATGACAGTATCTATGGAGATTTGCAAGAACTTTATAAAGAAATAGGACAAAAGAAATTAAATCGTATCAATATGAATGTGCTTTCTGTTGGTATGTCAGGAGATTATACAAAAGCCGTCAAATACGGTTCTAATCTCGTGAGAATAGGAACAAAGCTCTTCGGGGCTAGAAAATATTTGGAGGTAGAAAAATGAGTGTTATGCAAAACTTGAAGAATCTTTTCATTGGCAGCGATGAAACAGTAGGCGACTATGAGGCTATCTATGAAAAAGATGAAATGGCAGCAGATGAGATCAGAGACAGAAGAAACAGGGAAGTAAAAATTGCTGCAACTACAACATTGCAGATCGTTCTTGCAAGACCGACTGATTTTTCAGAGGTTAAGGCAATCGGCGATGATTTGAATGACCAAAAAACCGTACTGCTCAATCTTGAAACAGTAAGAAGTGAAGACGCTAAAAGAATACTTGATTTTTTGTCAGGAGTTGCCTATGCAAACGGCGCAGATATTAAAATGATGGCACAAAAGACATTTGCAATTATGCCAAAGAATGTTGGGTTCTCAGGCGTAGATTTGATGAGCGAGTTGGAAAACAACGGGTACAGCTTTTAATGAAAGAGTTTAACAGCTCTTTTTTAAAAAATTTATCAAAGACGGATCGTTTACTTGTTGATAAGATAATCGATTGGGTGAATATCGCAAATGAGAAATATATAGAAAAATTTTCATTCTTTTTAGACTGCCGTCAGTCTAAAATCGCAAAGCAGGTGCTTGATTCTTTAAAATATAAAAGCTATAAATTTTTCGGCGGATATGAAAATGCTTTCAGACTTGTTCTTGGTGTTTTTCCGCCGTATATTGAAATAAATAATAATGATTTTCCAGTAAAAGGGTTGACCTTTACATACAGAAAATGTGATATTTTGACGCATCGTGATGTTCTGGGGAGTTTAATGTCGCTGAAAATCTCAAGAGAATGTATAGGTGATATCATAATTGATGAGGGAAAAGCTATAGTTTTTGTAGTTGACAAAATATTACCTTTAATTCTTGAAAATATACACAAAATCGGTAGAATAGGAGTTAAGGCTGAAGTAGGGATTGACTTATCAGAGGTTTCTTTCGAGCAGAGATTTTCTGATATAAGCGGTACTGTAGCGTCGCTAAGAGCTGATTGTGTAGCGGCTTTGGCGATAAATAAAAGCAGAGAAAAGACATCGGATCTTATAAAATCAAGCGGCATTATTATTGATTATGAAGAGGTTTTTTCTCCCAGCGCCGAGATGTGTGAAGGGATCTGCTTTTCCATCAGAGGATACGGGAAATTTTTATTGAGTTCAGTAAATGGTCTGTCAAGGAAAAATCGTTTACACATAACGATCAAAAAATATGATTAATATATCATCAGGAGGAAATAATATGATCAATCCAAACGATATAGCTGAAAAAACCTTTGAAAAAGCAACATTTGGTTACAAGTCTGAGGATGTTGACGAATATCTTCTCGGTCTTTCAAAAGTTTTTGCAGATTTAGTCGCTCAGAATCAGGAAAGCGAAGCTAAGATAATAAAGCTTGTTGAAAAGATAAATGAGTACAGAAACGATGAAGATGCAATTAAGGAGGCTTTGCTTGGCGCACAAAAGCAAGGTCATAAAATTATCGCGGACGCTAAGTCTGAGGCTGAGGCCATACTGAACAAGGCTCGTGAGGAGCAGGAAATCGTTTCGCGTCAGAGCGCTGAGGAATGTGACAGGATCGTTCGTGAGCATAAGGCTAAATGTGAAACATTAATCAAGGAAAATACAGAAAAGACTGAATATAGAATCAAGTCCTCAAAAATTCAGAGTGAGCAGGAGGCTGAAAATCTCGCTAAATTAAAGGTAGAGGTTACAAGATTTAAAGCACAGCTTACCGAGCTTTACAACAAGCAGCTAAAGCTTATTATGGAGCTCCCTGAGATTTCTGAAGATGAAGTTGAGCAGATTATTGCTGAAAAAGAGGCGCGTGAGAAAAAACTTGAGGAGAGCAAGGCTATTATTGACAAGGCTCAGGAAATTGCCTCTCAGGGCAACGCACACGATAATTTCCACTATGAGGGAAATAAATACACCCCGGATGAAAGTCATTACGGAGATTTGAAATTCGGAAAAAATAACTGATTTTTAAGGAGAATTTTTATTAATGCCACAGGACTATAACACTTCATTAAATTTACCTAAAACAGAATTTCCCATGAGAGGTAACCTGCCTAAGAGAGAGCCTGAGATGCTCAAGAAATGGGACGAAGAAAAGCTTTATGAGGATATAATAAAGAAAAACGAAGGCAAGCCGAATTATACTTTGCATGACGGACCTCCATATGCTAACGGCGACATACATCTCGGAACTGCTTTAAATAAAGTTCTTAAGGATATTATTGTTAAGTATAAGAATATGAGCGGCTTTCGTTCGCACTATGTACCGGGCTGGGATACACATGGTCTTCCGATTGAATTGAAGGCAATGAAATCAATAGGAGTTGAAAACGGTGCAATTCCTCCTGTTGAGCTTAGACAGCACTGTAAGGATTTCGCTCTGTCTTTTGTTGAAAATCAAAAGGAGCAGTTTAAAAGACTGGGTGTGTTGGGGGATTTTGACAATCCGTATCTAACATTGAAACCGGAGTTTGAGGCAAGAGAGGTTGAAGTCTTCGGCGAATTTGCTAAAAAAGGCTATGTATATAAGGGTCTGAAGCCTGTTTATTGGTGTCCTGAGTGTCAGACAGCTTTAGCTGAGGCTGAAATTGAATATTCAGATGATCCGTGCCAGTCTATTTATGTTAAATTCAAGGTGTCTGACGACAGGGGACTGTTTACTGACAAGGGTATAGACTTAGCCAACACATATTTTATTATCTGGACAACTACCACCTGGACGCTTCCGGGAAATTTGGCTATTTGTTTAGGTCCTAATTATGATTATGCCGTTGTTAAAGCTGAAAACGGTGAGAATTATGTAATGGCAGAGTATCTAATCCCTGTAACTATGCAGGCTGCGGGAATTGAAAAGTACGAGGTTATTGCTAAGTTCTTGGGCAGCGATCTTGAGGGTATAAAGACCGAGCATCCGTTTATGAACAGACCGTCACCGATTATTCTGGGCGATCACGTTACTTTAGAAAGCGGTACTGGCTGTGTTCACACAGCTCCTGGGTACGGTGTTGACGACTTTGAGGTATGCAAAAAATATGATGATATAGGAATTGTTGTTGGTGTTGACGGCAAAGGAGTTTTAACTAAAGACTCTGGAATGTTTGAAGGACTGACAACTGACGAGGCTAACAAGGTAATCGCCGAGCATTTGAAGAAAACCGGCGCTTTGTTTGCCATCGAAGATATCGAGCACCAGTATCCTCATTGCTGGAGATGTAAGTCTCCCATACTTTTCAGGGCAACTGAGCAGTGGTTCTGTTCAGTTAAGAATTTCAAAGATGAAACTGTAAAAGCTATTGAAAATGTTGAGTGGATTCCAAAATGGGGCGAGGAAAGAATCAAGGGGATGGTGCAAGACCGTTCTGACTGGTGCATTTCAAGACAAAGGACCTGGGGCGTACCTATTCCTGTTGTTTACTGCAAGGAATGCGGAAAGTCAATTTGCAATGATACTACCATTAAAGCAATTTCAGATCTATTCAGAGCTGAGGGTTCAGACGCTTGGTATATAAAAGACGCAAAGGATTTTATACCAGAAAGCGTAAAATGCGAGTGCGGCTGTTCTGAATTTGTAAAGGAAATGGACATCTTAGACGTATGGTTTGACAGCGGAGTTACACATAAGGCTGTTTTAGAGGAAAGAGACGACCTTAATTCTCCCGCTGATTTATACCTTGAGGGTGCAGATCAGTACAGAGGCTGGTTCCAGTCATCACTGCTTACATCAATTGTTTGCAATGGAGAGGCTCCGTATAAGGCTGTCTGCACACACGGCTGGGTTGTTGACGGCGAGGGCAAGACGATGCACAAGTCTTTGGGCAACGGCATTGAACCCTCTGAGATTACAGATAAATACGGATCTGATATTCTAAGACTGTGGGTAGCGTCAAGTGATTATCATTCTGATATTAGAATTTCAAATGATATTCTTGCACAGCTTTCTGACGCTTATAAAAAAATTAGAAACACAGCTAGATTTATCTTGGGTAATTTATCAAATGCCGATGGCTTTGATATTGATAAAGACGGCGTTTCAGATGATGAATTGTTTGAGCTTGACAAGTGGGCTATATCAAAGCTTGATAAGCTTATTGACAAGGTAAACACAGCATATACAGCGTTTGATTATCACATTGTATTTCATGCAATTCACAACTTCTGCGTAATTGATATGTCTAACTTTTATCTTGACATTATAAAAGACAGATTATACTGTGATGATGTTGATTCGCTTTCGAGAAGAGCTGCACAGACTGCAATGTACAGGATTTTAAGCGCAATTACACGGCTTATAGCGCCTATAATGTCTTTTACAGCTGACGAGATATGGAGCTACATTCCACATTCATCAAATGACAATGCCAAGAGCGTATTTTTAAACGATATGCCTGAAAAATCTGGCATAGAGATTGACGATGATTTTGCAGCTAAGTGGGATCTGATCGCCGCGCTTAGAGAAGACGTCAAGAAGGCTCTTGAAATTAAACGTGCAGAAAAGGTTATAGGCAAGTCTCTTGAGGCTGACGTTATAATTTATGCTGACGGGGAGAAAAAACAGGCTATTTCTGAATTTTTGGATGAACTGCCGGAGATATTTATTGTTTCAAAGGTGGAGCTTAGAAACGGAAATGGTGAATTTAAAGGCGGGCTTGACGGTGTAACATTAGACGTTATAAAAGCAACCGGCGAAAAATGTGAAAGATGCTGGAGATTCTCTGAAAAGGTCGGCACATTTGAAGACCATCCGACTCTTTGCGACAGATGTCACAGCGTTATTGTTAAATAATAATTATTAGATAAGTTGTCAGATTATTTTGACAACTTATGTTTTGTTCATAATATATAGTAAAAATATGACTTAAGATATAATTTATCCCTTTAATAACAAAGACTGTATATTTATACAGATTGTGCTTTGGCACTGATTGAATAGAAAATGGTGATCAAAAATGATTTTCTTATCACTTGTTTTGGTTGTTCTGCTTGTATTGATCGATCAGGCTATTAAATATTATGTTATTTCAAATATAAGTTTGTATGAAACATTCTATACATTCAGTATCGGCGGACATGACCTGTTCAGCATAACTCATGTGAGAAATAACGGTGCTGCATGGAGTATTATGGAGGGCAAGACAATTTTGCTCACGGTTATTGCTGCGGCAGCAATTATTTTTATTTTATTTCTGATTGCGTCCGGCAGATTTAAGCTCAGGCTTGAAGTTGTTATGCTTTCGTTTATTATGGCAGGCGGAATAGGAAACCTTATCGACAGAATAAAATATAAAGAGGTAATAGACTATATCAGCACGGACTTTATGGATTTTCCTGTTTTTAATTTTGCCGATATTTGCGTTGTTGTCGGCGCTATTGGATTTTGTATTTCATATTTGATCGTCGAAACGGTTAACGGCCGCAGAAAGCGTTCGGTTGTGATCGGAGCTTTAGGAGATTCACCTAATGAAATGAGCGAAATGAGCAATAACAGCGAAGTGGATATGATTACAGAGCTGTCAGACGGTTCTGATGTAACTGCGATTGGCAATATAAATTCTGAGGGTATAGAAAATGAAAACTCTTAGACTTTATGTTTCAAGTGAAACCGCAGGAGCAAGAATTGACAAGTGGTTATCTGAAAATATTGATGATTTATCGCGCTCTTCTGTTCAAAAGTTGCTAAAAGAGAGTAGTATTCTTATAAATTCAAAAGCGGTCAATAAGAATTACAAGCTGCGTGACAACGATATTATCGACATAAATATTCCCGACCCTGTAGAGCTTGATGTAGCACCTCAGAACATTCCTATCGATATAGTTTACGAGGATGATGATCTGCTGGTTGTAAATAAACCAAAGGGTATGGTTGTTCATCCTGCGGCGGGCAATCCCGACGGCACTCTAGTAAACGCTCTTTTGTACCATTGTAAGGGACGGCTTTCAAGCATTAACGGAGTAATAAGACCGGGTATTGTTCACAGAATAGATAAAAATACAAGCGGTCTGTTAATTGTTGCTAAGACAAATAAGGCACATACGCATCTTGCTGAGCAAATAAAAGAGCATACTTTCACCAGAGAGTATTTGGGTATAGTGTGCGGACATATGAGTGATGAGGAAAATACAATTAACGCTCCTATAGGCAGGCATAAGCTTAACCGAAAAAAGATGGCGGTAACTGATACAAACTCAAAAAATGCAGTTACCCATTATAAGGTTTTAGAGACTTTTGAAAAGTATTCGCTGCTTAAGTTTATACTGGAAACAGGCAGAACTCATCAGATAAGAGTTCATATGTCATATATAGGTCATCCCGTATTGGGCGATGACGTATACGGTAAACCATTTAAAGGAATTGACGGTCAATGTCTGCACGCTAAGAAGATAGGGTTTATTCACCCTTCAACCGGGAAGTATATGGAATTTGACAGTAAACTTCCTGAATACTTTGAAAAAATTCTTAAAAAGGTAAGATAAATAAATGTTTGAAAATATATCAAAAGTACTGTTAATTACCGATATGGACGGAACTTTTCTTCCAACAAGCAAAGTCCCGTCAAAGGGAAATTTAGACGCAATCAAAAAATTTCAAAAAGCCGGTGGAAAATTTACTATAGCTACCGGGCGCGCCCATCAGGCTACATCGCAGTATTTTGAATATTTTAATGTAAATTTTCCTATGATAATGTTTAACGGCGGTATGATTTTTGATATGGAAAATAAAAAATCAATTTATGATATTTACACTCCACCGATAGCGCAGGATATAACTATTGAAATATTAAACAAGTTTCCCGGGCTTGGCTGTGAGATCTTAACTGATAAGGTAAATGTTATAAGCATAAACGATACAGAAGAAAATCACATAAAAATCTGCAAGGTAACTCCTAACTATACAGATATTTATAATGTGGATAATAATTGGTATAAGGTTCTTTTTGCCGATACAAAGGAAAATCTCGACATTGTTGAGGAGTATGTAAGAAGGAGTAATTTTTCAGGGGTTGACTTTGTAAGGAGCGACATAAACTATTTTGAGATTTTGCCGCAGGAAAATTCAAAGGGCTCTGCGCTGAAGGCTTTGAGAAGATTACTTGATATTGAGGACTACACAATAGTTGCAGTAGGCGATTACAACAATGACATAGAAATGCTGATTGAATCAGATCTAGGTGTTTGTCCTGCAAACGCGGTTGACGCTGTTAAGGACGTTGCTGATTTGGTTTTAAATGAATCTTGTGATGAAAATGCTATCGCAGCCGTGATAGATTATATATTTTCAAAAGTAAATTGATCTGGAGGATTGATAAAATGGACGCTACTATCAAAAAGCAGCTTGAAATTCAAGCCTGCAAAATTCGTATGGGTATAATTGAAGGCGTTTACAATGCAAAATCCGGTCACCCGGGCGGATCTTTGTCAATTGCAGACACATTGACATATCTTTATTTTGCGAAGATGAATGTTGACCCTAAAAACCCTGATATGGAGGACAGGGACAGACTTGTTCTTTCAAAGGGGCATACTGCACCGGCACTCTATTCAACACTTGCCAATAAGGGATTTTTTGAGCTTGATGAGCTAAAATCGTTAAGGCATATAGGCGCTTTGCTGCAAGGACATCCTTGTATTCACATTCCGGGGGTCGATATGTCATCAGGTTCATTGGGACAGGGAATTTCTGCGGCGTGCGGAATGGCTCTGAGCGGAAAGATATCAAACTCGCCTTATAAGGTATATACAATTCTCGGCGATGGTGAGATCGAAGAAGGTCAGGTCTGGGAAGCTGCAATGTTTGCCGCTCATAAGGAGCTTGATAACCTTGTCGCAATTGTAGATAATAACGGCTTGCAGATCGACGGTGCTATTGAAGACGTTTGCTCGCCGTATCCTATCAAGGAAAAATTCGAGGCGTTTGGCTGGCATGTTATCGAAACAGACGCACATGATTTTGATAAGCTTGAGGCTGCTTTTGATGAGGCAGAAAAAATTGCAGGACAGCCTGTTGCTATCATACAGAAGAGCGTTAAGGGCAAAGGAGTTTCATTTATGGAAAATCAGGTATCCTGGCACGGTTCGGCTCCAAATACTGAGCAGTATAATCAGGCTATGGAGGAGCTTAATAATACATTGAAGGCTTTAGAGAATTAAATTTCATCAATTTATAAGTTTTGTGCCTTTCGTACAACTTCCGAAATTTTGTAACGCTAAAACGCAAAACAAAATTGTTCCAAACTTTGAAAGGAGGAATGCTCCTGACGGAGCATAAATATATTATGAGCGAAATAATTAAAAAGGCTACCAGAGAAAGCTATGGAGAGGCTTTGGCAGAACTGGCAGAAAAATATGATAATCTGTATGTTTTCGACGCAGATCTTGCTGCTGCTACAAAGACGGGCATATTTAAGAAAAAATATCCTGAAAGATTTTTCGACTGCGGAATCGCCGAGGCGAATATGATGGGTGTTGCCGCAGGAATGGCTGCAACGGGTAAAATACCTTTTGCATCGACCTTTGCAATGTTTGCAGCGGGCAGAGCATATGAGATTGTGAGAAATACAATAGGCTATCCTCATCTAAATGTAAAAATCGGCGCTACCCATGCAGGAATTTCAGTAGGAGAGGATGGTGCAACTCACCAGTGCAATGAGGATATTGCTCTTATGAGAACAATTCCGGGAATGACAATTATTAATCCTGCTGATGACGTTGAGGCAAGAGCCGCTGTAGAGGCTGCAATTCTTCACGACGGACCTGTTTATCTGAGGTTCGGACGCCTTGCCGCACCTGTGTTTAATGATAAGAAAACATACAAGTTTGAGCTCGGCAAGGGAATTAAGCTGACAGACGGAGACGATATATCAATTATTGCAACCGGACTTATGGTTTCAGAGGCTCTTACTGCTGCTGAGGAGCTAAAAAAAGATGGAATAAATGCAAGAGTTATTAATATTCATACGATAAAACCTATTGATAAGGAAATTATTCTTGAGGCTGCTAAGGATACAAAACTTCTTGTTACTGTTGAGGAGCACAGCATTATCGGAGGACTGGGCTCGGCTGTTTGCGATGTTGTATCTGAAAATCTTCCTACAAGAGTAATCAAGATAGGCGTTAATGATGAGTTTGGTCACTCAGGACCTGCTGTTGATTTGCTTAAGGAATTCGGTTTGTCATCAGAGAACATTGTTAAGACAGCTAAAGAGGCTCTTGGAAAATAATATGAAGTTATGATTTTAAGGCTATCAGATTAAATTTCTGATAGCTTTTTCACTCTTTTCGCGGTATTGAATATAATAAAGTTATCAATATTCGGCGAAAGGGGCGGCAGAAATTGAGGGCTAAGCGCAAGAGGAAAAATAAAAATAGAAAACGGAATATATTACTTATAATTCTTATATGCTTGGTTGTGACAATACTCTTCTCACTTAATCATCAGTTGAAAATGAAGCTTCGGGATATAGCGGTTTACAAATGCAGAAATAATGCAACGGAAATGATTAACAAAGCCATACAGAACACCTTGAATGATTCAGATTATACATATGATGATTTAGTAGAAATAAACAAAAATTCGGAAAATGAAATAACATCTGTGAGTTGTACGACATCTAAAATAAACAGCTTGAAGACAGATATATCAGACGAAATAAACAACGGCTTTGAAAATCAGGACAAAAACGGGTTCAGTATTGCTGTAGGTACAATTTCTGGTATAAACCTTTTTAGCGGAGTGGGTCCTGAGATTAAAGTTCATTTTGAGAAAGAGGGCAGCGTTAAAACCGATATAAGAAGCTCGTTTTCGAGTGCAGGAATAAATCAGACTCTTCATAGAATTTATATAGAGGTATGCTCAGATATTGTTGCAGTAGCAGCCTCAGGGACATATAGATCTAAAGTGAAAACAGAATATCTGCTTGCTGAAACGGTTATTGTAGGAGAAATTCCCGAAAGATATGCGTCAATATCTTAAAAAATTAAGAAAAATTGTTAAAATACTAGCTTTATTATTGTTAAATGTGGTATACTATAATTGTATATTTTATAGGAGAAATTTATGGATATTAATATAGCTAGAGAAAAAATTAATAAGCTGGTCGATACTCTTAACTATCACAGCCGAAAGTATTATGTCGAGGATAATCCTGAAATAGACGATTACGAATATGATATGATGCAGCAAGAGCTCAAAACCTTAGAGGAGCAGTATCCTGAATTGATACGTATAGATTCTCCCACTCAGAGGGTAGGAGGAGAGCCTGTTTCAATCTTTGAAAAGGTCGAACACAAAGTTCAGATGGCTAGTCTTCAGGATGTCTTTTCTTTTGAGCAGGTCGAAAGCTTTATAAATAAGACTAAAGACGAATATCCGGATGCTGAATTTTGCGTCGAGCCTAAAATTGACGGACTTTCTGTATCTCTTGAGTATGAAAACGGAGTTTTCATGCGGGGTTCTACAAGGGGCGACGGCTTTGTAGGAGAGGATGTTACCTTAAATCTTAAAACGATAATGTCTATTCCTATGAAGCTTAATGAGCCCATTTCTTATCTTGAGGTAAGGGGAGAGGTTTATATGCCTCGTTCGGTCTTTATTGAACTTGTTTCTGAACAAGAAATGAACGGTGAACAGCCCTTTAAAAATCCCAGAAACGCAGCTGCCGGCTCATTAAGGCAAAAGGATTCTAAGATCGCAGCCAAAAGGAAACTTGATATATTTTGCTTTAATGTTCAGCAGATCCGGGGTAAAGAGCTTAACTCTCATAAGCAATCGCTTGATTATTTGAAAGAACAGGGCTTTAAGGTCATTCCAGAATATGAGAAAATAAGCAATTATAAAGAAATAAAAGATAAAATTACCGAAATAGGAGAGAAAAGATTTTCGCTAAGCTATGATATAGACGGCGTTGTAATTAAGGTTGACGATTTTTCTGAGCGCGAAAGGATGGGTTCTACTGCAAAAACTCCTAAATGGGCAGTTGCTTATAAATTTCCGCCAGAAGAAAAGGAAACAAAACTTATCGATATTGAGGTTAACGTAGGAAGAACAGGCGCAGTAACTCCGGTTGCCATTTTTGAACCTATTTTACTTGCAGGAACATCTGTTTCCCGCGCAACACTTCACAATCAGGATTTTATAGATGAAAAGAATATTTCAATAGGGGATATTATAAAAGTCAGAAAAGCAGGGGATATAATTCCCGAGGTGCTGAGTGTTTCAAAGTCATGCGGAGAAAATGAAAGCTTTAAGCTGCCGGAATTTTGTCCCGACTGCGGAACTGAGCTTATCAGAGAGGCAGATGAAAGCGTTATAAGGTGTCCTAATGTAAACTGCCCCGCGCAGATTTACAGGAGCATTGTTCATTTCGCGTCAAAGGGAGCAATGAATATTGATGGTCTTGGACCGGCAATAGTTGACACTTTGATAGATAGCGGATTAATTCACTCTGTAGCCGATTTATATACGCTTGATGAAAACGATTTGCTTGAACTGGATAATTTTAAGGAAAAATCGGTAAACAATTTGCTTACATCAATTGAAAAATCTAAGGGTAATTCTCTTGACAGACTTATTTTCGGTCTTGGTATAAGAAATATAGGAAGTGCCTCCGCTAAGCTGTTGTGCGACAGGTTTGGTAACTTAGACAATATAATCAATGCGTCAGCTGAAGACATTTCACAAATTGACGGTTTTGGCGAAGTAATGGCACAAAGTGTTCATAAGGCGTTTAGAGAACCACATATGCTTGAAATTATTGAACGGCTCAAGAGCTATGGTGTAAATGTATTTTATAATAAGGTGCAAAAGGACAGTCGTTTTGATGGGAAAACCTTTGTTCTGACTGGAACATTGCCTACTCTAAAACGTGCAGAGGCTAAGGAGATAATTGAAAGCTTTGGCGGAAAGGTAAGCGGTTCGGTTTCTAGAAAGACTGACTATGTTTTAGCAGGCGACGATGCAGGAAGTAAGCTGACAAAGGCTGAAAGTCTTGGTATTAAAATCATATCTGAAAATGAATTTTCAGATATGACAAAATAATTCTAAATAAACACAAAAAAAATAAGAGGAGGTATGCTCCTAAAGGGGCATTGAAAAAAATGAATATTGACATTAAACACATTGCAAAGCTTGCAAGACTTCGTATTGAGGATAATGAGCTTGAGAAATTTAAAAACGATATGCAGGGAATTGTCGAGATGGTTGAAAATCTTCCCGACGATATTAAGGACGAGCCGTT
>CANRKQ010000014.1 GCA_947631265.1 uncultured Clostridia bacterium
TTCACTTGCTTTCATTATTGCTCACCACCCGTTTCTTGAGTTTCTTTAGCTATAAACTTACACTTTATCGGAAGCTTATGTGCTGCAAGACGCATAGCCTCTCTTGCAATTTCTTCCGAAACGCCTTCGATCTCAAACATAACTCTTCCGGGCTTAACAACCGCCACCCAATACTCGGGAGCGCCCTTACCTTTACCCATACGAGTTTCCAAAGGCTTTTTCGTAACCGGCTTATCCGGGAAGATCTTGATCCATACCTGTCCGCCACGCTTGATATATCTTGTCATAGCGATACGGGCTGACTCGATCTGGTTAGAAGTGATCCATGCAGGCTCAAGAGCCTGTAAGCCGTAATCACCGTTTGTAACCTTGTTTCCGCGGAGCGCCTTTCCTGTCATGCGTCCTCTGTGCTGTTTACGATGTTTTACTCTCTTTGGAAGTAGCATTACTCGTTACCTCCTTCTTTTTTCTCATTTCTCGGCCTTGCATTGCGACGTCTTGGTCTTTCGTCGCTGTTTCCTCTGCTGCGGCGTCTTCTGTCAGGTCTCTCCTTTATCTCTCTCTTCTGAGTTTCAGGAATCTCGCCCTTTAGAACCTCTCCGCGGTAGATCCAAACCTTAACTCCGATTTTTCCGTAAGTTGTGTCTGCCTCAGCAAAACCGTAGTCGATATCGGCTCTGATAGTCTGCAAAGGGATAGTACCCTCGTGATAGCTTTCAGCTCTTGCGATTTCAGCGCCGCCCAGACGGCCCGAGCATCTTGTCTTTATGCCCTTTGCACCGAACTTCATTGCTCTGCCGATAGTTTGTTTCATAGCTCTTCTGAAAGAAATTCTGTTTTCAAGATCCAAAGCAATCCTTTCAGCAACCAGCTGTGCGTTCAAGTCGGGCTGTCTTACCTCGATAATGTTGATTGCAACCGACTTGTTGATCATTTTTTCAATCTTCTGACGGAGCTTTTCGATTGTTGCTCCCTTTTGTCCGATTACCATTCCCGGCTTTGCACAGTGAATGTGAATCTTAACTTTATCTGCAAATCTCTCAATCTCGATACGTGGAACACCTGCTGAATATAAGGTCTTTTTGATATAATTTCTCACCTTATGGTCTTCTACAAGTGTATCGCCGAAAGTTGATTTATTCGCAAACCAACGGGAATCCCAATCCTTTATTACTCCGACACGATATCCATGTGGATTTACTTTCTGGCCCATAGTTTACCTCCTCTTTCAGCTTATTCCTTTTCTTTCAGAACTAAAGTAACATGAGATGTTCTCTTTAAAATTCTGAAAGCTCTGCCCTGTGCTCTTGGCATAATTCTCTTCAAAGTTCTTCCCGGACTAACAAAACATTCAGCAACATAAAGATTATTCTTATCCATGTTGTGGTTGTTTTCTGCGTTTGCAGCGGCCGACTTCAGTAGCTTTTCAAGATATTCACATGCAGCTTTTGGTGTGTGTTTTAATGTTGCCATTGCAACATCGTAATCCTTTCCTCTTATAAGGTCAAGAACGATCTGAACCTTACGAGGAGCAATTCGAGCATCTTTTAGTATAGCTCTTGCCTCCATTTGAAATCCTCCCTTCGGCTACTACTTACCGTTATTTGATAATTTTGAACCGGCATGGCCTTTATAAGTTCTAGTCGGTGCAAACTCGCCCAGCTTATGTCCTACCATATCCTCGGTAACATAAACAGGAACATGCTTACGTCCGTCGTGAACTGCGAATGTATGGCCCACGAAATCAGGGAAAATTGTTGACGCTCTGCTCCACGTCTTTAATACCTTCTTTTCTCCTGTTTCATTCATAGCCTTTACTCTTTTAAGCAGAACCTCTTGTACGAAAGGTCCCTTTTTAACACTTCTACCCATTATTCAGTTCTCCTTTCGTTATTTGCCGTTTCTACGCTTTACTATAAACTTATCTGAACGATTGTGCTTAGCACGGGTCTTGTAACCAAGAGTTGGTTTACCCCAAGGTGATACAGGTCCCGGACGTCCGACAGGCGACTTACCTTCACCACCGCCGTGGGGGTGGTCGTTAGGGTTCATAACAGAACCACGCACAGTAGGTCTCCAGCCCATATGACGTTTTCTTCCCGCTTTGCCGTAGTTTACGTTGCTGTGGTCGATGTTTGATACCTGACCGATCGTTGCCATACAGTTAAGCGGAATATTTCTCATCTCTCCTGATGGAAGTCTTACAAGCGCGTATCCGTTTTCCTTACCCATAAGCTGAGCCATATTACCGGCACTGCGCACAAGCTGACCGCCCTTGCTGGGATAAAGCTCAATGTTGTGAATGAATGTACCTACAGGGATATTTTTCATCTGACTTGCGTTACCCGGTCTGATGTCAACATCAGCGCCTGCGCGAACGATATCTCCGACCTCTAAGCCGTGAGGTGCGAGAATATATCTCTTTTCACCGTCTTCATATTTCAGAAGAGCAATGAATGCTGAACGGTTAGGGTCATATTCAAGAGTCATAACCTCTGCGTTCATATCGAGTTTATTTCTCTTGAAATCAATTATACGGTATTTTCTTCTTGCTCCGCCCCCTCTGTGGCGAACGGTAATTCTACCGTAGCTGTTTCTTCCGGATTTTTTCTTAACCGGCTGGATCAGGCTTTTTTCCGGAGCAACCTTCGACAAGGAAGAATAATCAATAGTAGTCATACCTCTTCTTCCCGGAGTCGTAGGCTTATAGCTCTTTATTGCCATTTGAATTTCACTCCTTTTGAAGTTTGTTTTGCGGGAGCATTCTTTCATCTCCCATACATACGCTTTACCATAGTAAAGCCTTTTGCTGAATCAACTATACCAAATTGTTAAAGAACTCAATTGTCTTCTCGCCTTCAGCAAGTGTAACGATTGCCTTTTTCCACGAAGGAGTCATTCCTTCATACATACCCATTCTCTTTTTGCGGCCTCTGCAATTCATAGTATTTACTTTAGCTACCTTAACTCCGAAAAGCTCTTCGACAGCCTTGGCGATTTCGATCTTATTTGCATCTTTGGCAACCTTGAATGTGTACTTATTCATCTCTAAGCCTTCCATTGAGGCTTCTGTGATGATAGGCTTTATAATTATATCTTGAGCAGTTTTTTCCATTATGCATAAACCTCCTCAATCTTATCTACGGCATCCTTTGCAACAATAAACTTGTCGTGATTCAGAATGTCGTACACGTTTAATGTGTTGACCAGAGCAGTTTTTACACCGGGTATGTTTGAAAGGCTCTTGACAACCTTCAAGTCTACCTCCGGCATAACAACAAGCGCCTTGCTTTCCACATTAAGCGCCTTTAGCATTTCAATCATTGTCTTTGTCTTGAACTCGTCGCATTTGATTGAGTCAACTACAACAATGTCGTTATCCAATGCCTTTGAGGAAAGTGCTGACTTCATAGCAAGTCTCTTTTCCTTCTTGTTTAACGAATAGCTGTAATCTCTGGGCTTTGGTCCTAGTGCAACCCCGCCGTGAACCCACTGCGGCGCCCTTATTGAGCCTTGTCTTGCATGGCACGTACCCTTCTGACGCCATGGTTTTTTTCCGCCTCCTCTTACTTCTGTACGAGTAAGAGTTGACTGAGTGCCTTGTCTTTGATTTGCAAGATAATTTACAACCATTGCGTGCATTACAGCTTTATTCGGCTTGATTCCGAAAACAGAATCTTTAAGCTCAGCGGTAGCAACCTCTTTGCCTGTCATATCAAATACTGAAACCTTTGGCATAATTACTTCCTCCTTCCACTAAGCCTTCTTAACACAATCAACAACTGTTACCGTACCGTTCTTAGGTCCCGGAACAGCTCCCTTGATCGCGATAAGATTATTTTCTGCGTCGACCTTTACGATTTCAAGGTTCTGAATAGTGACCTTTTCATTACCCATATGTCCCGGCATTCCTTTCCCCTTGAAAATTCTTGACGGGGAAGAACAAGCTCCCATAGAACCTGCGTGCCTGTGTACAGGACCTGTACCGTGCGACTCTTTAAGTCTTGCAAAGTTGTGACGCTTTATCGTTCCTGCAAAACCTTTACCCTTGCTAGTTCCGCTGACGTCAACGATTTCTCCCTCAGCAAAGGTATCTGCTTTTACAATATCGCCGACATTCAATGTATCAATGTCGTCAAGTCTGAATTCCTTTAAAGTTCTCTTTAAAGCAACGTCAGCCTTTTTGAAATGTCCCTGTAAAGGCTTGTTTACTCTCTTTGCCCTGATGTCGCCGAAACCCAGCTGAACAGCGTTGTAACCGTCGTTCTCAACTGTTTTTTTCTGAACAACAACGCAGGGTCCTGCCTCTACAACTGTTACAGGAATAAATTTTCCTGCCTCATCGAAAATCTGTGTCATACCGATTTTCCTACCGATGATTCCCTTTTGCATTATTTTTCCTCCTAAATGGTTATTGGTTGAAATTTTACTTCAACATGACCTGCGTGAATACTGTTTTGAAATCGCAACTTGCGATTTCCGTTGGAAACTACTTGATTTCCATTACAATATCAACACCTGCAGGAAGGTCAAGGCTCTGAAGCGCCGATGTAGTCTCGTTTGTCGGTCTTAGTACGTCAATCAATCTCTTGTGAGTTCTCATTTCAAACTGCTCACGGCTGTCCTTATACATGTGAACAGCTCGAAGGATTGTAATGATTTCCTTGTCAGTAGGCAGCGGAATAGGTCCCGATACCTTTGCTCCCGAACGCTTTGCCGCATCAACAATTTTTGCTGCTGCCGCGTCTACAACCGCGTGCTCATAGCCTTTGATTTTAATTCTGATTCTTTCATTGACTGCCACTTAAATCGCCTCCTGAAAATTTTTATTGGGGGCTGAAAGCTTTCATTTTTCAATATAGCATAAAATTAAATATAAAAGCTTTTCTGTAAATTTACACTGTACCGTGTGTTTCGTGAAAGTCTGTTAAAAAAAGCCGAAAAACTAACGTGGTTTTTCGGTCGACATAACACAACGATAAGTATCTCCTTATGCCAAAAAGCAGTCTCCTCCTAAGAAGTCTGCCTCTTCGCAAGAAACATAAAGCACATACCGTGTCCAGTATTACAGTCGCCCGGTTTAAAATCGGACATACTCTGCGAAAATTACCCGGCAGACCGCCGGCAACCTTTCGCTTCATCGCATATCTGTTGCAGCCGCAATGCGGGAATTAACCGCAATGCAAGATAAATTGTACCATTTATATTCCACAAAAGCAAGCAAATTTGTTGTAGAATTTTAAAGCAAAAATATCCGATTTTTTGTGCATTTTATACAAACAAATTTTCAGCGACTGTTATTTAGTGGCAGACTGAAATACTAATACCACATCTAGTGGCATAATGCAAGAAAACATCAGGCTTGAGAAAAAGCTTTATTAAACTCAAGCAAATTTTATTTCGGATTATCCTCCTTAGGTATCTCCACAGGATTTTCTATATCTTCAACAGCATTTTTCTCTGTGATTTCTACCTTATAAGAATGTATAATCTTTTCTCCGTCATTGTCTATGACGGTCTCTTCGGTAAAATACAAAAGCTCCTTATTCTCATTGAAATAAAATCTCGCGATAAAATCCGTAACATTCCCCTCATCGGAGGCTGCCCCGATTTTTTCAGGATCATAATTATGCTCAACGCAAGTTATACCGTTTTCCTCTGCAACGGAAGACTTCTCAACGGCGTTTGCAGAAAATATAATAAGACCTTCGTTTGCCTGAGGATGGGGAGACTTACGGTCATATGCCTGAAAGTTCTTATCCCCGCGCTGGGTAAAGGTATACTCTCCGTTTTCAGAAGTATAACATTCATAGCCGTTGTTGTACTGAGCATAGCTTTCATCTAAATACTTTCCCTCATAAGCAAAGGTCAGAACATCTTTCTCGTCATACTTGAACACAAAGGTCTGTTCAACTTCATTTGTCTCTGTATTTGTCATAATAACCTTTGCACTATCCAGCTTTGTATATTCCTCTCTGGCTTTTTCAACAAGCTCGCTTCCGGCAACATCTCTCGCTGTGCAGCCTGCGAATACGAACAAAACTATCGTTACTACTATATATAATAGTATACTTTCCTTTATTTTCATCTTAATTACTCCTGCATATTTATGTATATTTTACGCATAAAATCGGGATGAGTCCCTACGGACTTCATCCCGAAAGTATACGCCTTAAAATTTAGTCATCATAATAATATCTGTTATTACGATTTACCACTTTTACAGTAAAGGTAACTGACTTCCCTGTTTTCTTGTTTTTGCAGGTAATTTTTGTCTTTCCGGTTGAAACTGCACGGAACTCCACATCATCACCGTAGCGGTCATAATCGTCGAACCGAACGACAGAAGTATTTTTTATACTCCACTTTAAGTTTTTGTTTTTAACTCCCGACGACTTTCTTACCTCTAAATCGAAGTCATTTCCTACTGCTATAGTACGCGTTTTTGGTCCTTTTCTCTTAATAGTTCCCTTTGAGGACGCCTTTTTGATAACTACTGTTGTATAGGCTTTCTTGTTTGTTCCTCTTATCTGGCAGCAAACCTTTGCTGTTCCTTTTTTAAGAGCAATAAACTCCTGCTCGTCTCCGTCTCTGTCATAGTCCTCAAACCTGAGTAAGTTTTTGCCTTTGACAATAGACCACACCAGACTGTCGTCATCGGCATTGTAGGGTGAAACTCTGGCGTATAATTCAAAGTGCATTCCTTTTTTAACAGTTTTCTTTTTAACGGTCATTGAAACTCCGGTAGGTCTTACATCGTCGTAGTCAGCTGACGTTGTTGCTGAAAACGACATACCTGTCAGAAGTACCGCTGCCGTCAAAACTGAAATGATTGTCCTTTTAAACTGTTTTCTTTTGTTTTTCATTGTAATTCCTCCGTCTCTCAATTCTGATTTTTTGTTACTGTTAGATATATAATAGTATTAAACTTCAAGACTGTCAAGACTGTTTTAATACTACATATAATTTACCCTGCTGAATCAACCTTATCCGTCTTACAAAACACACTACGAATTATTTTAGTGATTTTACAAAAATATTTGCACATCAAAAACTCTTAACAATTAAGATTATTATAATATGAATAATATTATTAAAATACAAAAATGTACTGAATAAGAATATTATTTTCTTCTTGTTCTGCCTCTGCGGTTATCGACTGCCCTTTTAAGATCAGACATTCTCTCTTCGCTTGACGCTTTAAACTTACTCAGCATATCCTCAAAATTAGCATCGCCGCTTGTCTTTTGAACAAAACCGTCGCTGTATACGATATCATCGCTAATTTCCGGCTTGGAAGAAAACTGCCGCGGTTTAGGTTGATTTTTTCCGGCTGAGCGCATCTCCTCCTGAGACGCCCTTCCATCTACAGCCTTACCGAAATTCTTAGGCTTAGGTCTGACTTCTGTCTGCTTTATTGACATACTGATCTTGCCGTCGTCGTTTATTTTTATTATCTTTACCTTTACCTCATCGCCTACTTTGAGAATATCGTTAATGTCGTTTACAAACGAACTTGAAACCTCAGATATATGTACCAATCCGCTTGTGCCGTTATCGACCTCAACAAACGCACCGAATTTTGTAATTCCCGTAACCTTACCCTCGTAAATCCTGCCAATCTCGACCGCCATAAAATTTTTAATCCTCTCTAAAACGTATTAGCCCAAACTTGCTACATAAAAACGGCGTTCATTAGGATAAGCATAGCCGTATCTTTCTATAGCGATTTTTCTTATGTATTCATTTTCGTCCTCACCGCTTAGCAGACGTGTATATTCGTCGTTTTCCTGTTTTGCCGCGGTAATTTGCGACTTAATGCTCGCAAGCTCCTTTTGCTGTTCATTTAATTCTGCCTGCTGAGATATAACAATGTATAAAGAATAAATCAAAAATACCAATACCGCAATCGTTGCTATTTTTGACGCAAGAGATCTCTTTTTCTTTTGCTCTGAAAGCAATTCGTTCAAGGTGTCTCTATTTCCTGCCATTATTACACCTCCACATCTGCAAAGTTAATTATTTATCTTCATTATACACTACATTTTTCTCAACTTTCAAGCCTTTTTTTCTACTTTTTATTCTTTTTTTAAAAGATATGTAACTTTGCACAATTTTGTTCTTGATATTTGTGTAAATTGGAGTAAAAATTTTACGTTTCAGCCACGTTTCGATTTTTTCATAAACCGACCTGATCGCTACAGCAATTCTTCTTGTAAAGCTGCCCACTGTCAGCAGATAAACTGTAAAACCGATAAATATTCCTATAAGAATAAACAGCCGTATCTGACCTCTTGCCATTTCGGTAGAAAATACAAAATACCAAAATGCGCAAAAAAGAATAAATGAAAAGTCCTCAATAAAAATAACAGTCTTATGATGCTTTTTAATAATTCTGATAATTCTCAGCACATCATAAACCGCGCCGAACACTATTCCTATCAAGAAAGATAACAAAAAAAGCTTGGTTTCGTATTGAAGTCCGAAAATATAATCAGGCACACAGCATCATCCTTTTACCAATTTTTACTTAAAAATCTTTTTTATAAACCCAAGACGCTTATTTTTATCCTTATCTCCGTATATCAAAGCCCAAATATCTCCCTCAACAGAAAAATCTCCTGTTTCGACGTTCATCTCGTTGATATGCAGGTCTTTACCTTTTATAAGAAGTTCTCCCAGCTCGGTAAAAAGGAGCATCTGATTTTCATTAAAGCTGTCCACATCGGTAACTCCCGACAAAAGCAGTCTTTTTCTGTTTTCAAGAATTGCGTTATGGTTTTTTCTTATACCCTGAGCACTTATCTCATTCATAATAAAACACCTTTCTGTTTATACATTTTAAAATCAGTCTATTACTATATATATTAAACAAAAAACACCGTTATACCTTGTAATTAATGACAACAAAAAAACATTGTAATTCCTTTTTAGTTTTGCTATAATAATCTCTGATGAAAATACATAGGTGTTTTTAATGGTGATGTACAAAGCATTATCAAATATCTTAAAGGAGGAGTTATGAAAATTTCTAAAATAATAGCATTAGCGACAGGTCTTTGTCTGTCGGCGTCCGCTTTTAGCGGATGCGCCGAAAAAGAAAAAGGTATGGCAGACCCTGCAAGATATTATAACAGCAAGCCTGTAAACACAGGGTACGAATGGAGTAATGTTAAAATTGTAGGCGGCGGATATGTTCCGGGAATGGTTTACAATGAAACCGAAGAAAATTTAGTATATGCAAAAACAGACATAGGCGGAGCATACAAATTAAACAAGGATAAAAACGAATGGGAATGTATAACCGACAGCTTTGGGGGAGAAGACTGGGGATACAACTGCATCGAAAGCATAGCCACCGATCCAGTAGAACCAAACCGTGTTTACATATCATGCGGAACATCATACTCAGGAAACGGATGTATAATGTACTCATACGACTACGGCAAGAACTGGACAAAGGCAGATATGGACAATATGACAATGGGCGGCAACGACTGGGGAAGAAACACAGGCGAACGTCTCTGTATTGATCCTAATGACAACAGTATTATCTATTATGGGTCACATTCCAACGGGTTATTTGTTTCAAAGGACTACGGTCAGACTTGGAGCAATGTAGAGTCTTTCCCGACTAAAGGAGAATTCAGCGAGAGCAATTATACCTACGGTATTATATGGGTAGCTATGGATAAGTCCAGCTCAAAAAAAGGCGAGGCTACAAAAACCTTCTTCTGCGGAGTAGCCAACAAGAGCTCTGAAAAAATCTACCGAACAGACGATGCGGGAAAGACGTGGAAAGCTATTCCCAATGAGTATTCTGACGACGGGCTTGTAAAATTTTTTCCTCAGCAGGGAAGAGTTTCAAACAACGGAAACCTCTATGTTACATATTCGGATATGATAACTCAAGAAAAAAATCCTCCCCGGGGCGCCGTTTGCAGGTATAATATAAAAGACGGCAAGTGGACTGATGTCACTCCCAAGATATTAGGAAACGGCTGGTGCGGTCTATCTATATGCAATAATGAAAAATATAATGGAGATATGATAGCCGTTACAACGATATGCCATTGGGGTTCTGAGGATAACGTTTGCGTAAGCTTTGACGGAGGCGACACTTGGAAGGGTTTCTGGAATATTGAAACTGAGGAAAAGGATTACAACCTTGATATATCTCAATCGCCTTGGCTTGACTGGCAGGGTCAGTTAAAGCTTGGCTGGTGGACATCGGGAGTTGCAATTAATCCGTTTAATCCCGATGAGATTCTTTACGGAACAGGCGCAACCATATTCGGAACAGATAACGCAACGAAAATCGGTCAGGAAAAAGTAAATATATCGGTCCGAGCTATGGGAATTGAAGAAACAGCTATTTTTGATTTCTATTCTCCGAAGGACTGCGGAGAAAACACTCCTGAATTATACTCAATACTAGGCGATCTTTACGGATTCAGACACGATGATGTAAATACTGCTCCTGTAGAGCATTGGGGTGTTCAGAGCTTTCAGGCAGAATCTCTGGCAGTTGCGGCAAACGATCCTGATATAGTAGTAAGAACAACTGCTGAAAGCAACTTTGAAAATTCAATTTGCTACTCAACAGACGGAACAAAAACATGGCAGTTTGTAAAAACCATTCCCGACGGTGTAAATATTCACGAGGGCGGAACAGCACATCTTTCTGCCGACGGAAAGGTTTTATTCTGGTCGCTTGGTGCGGTAAGTACAAACACCTACTATACTGCCAACTGGGGAAAGACCTGGAAAATATGTAAAGGACTTCCCTCAAACGCAAATATAATTCCCGATCAGGTTAATGAAAATAAAATTTATGCCGAAAGCGGAGGAACCTTATATATTTCAACCGATAAGGGAAAAACATTTAAAGAGTTCTATAACATAATGATATCTAACTCTGAAATCATTGCTAATCCCGAAAAGGAGGGCGACCTCTGGATCGCCTCAGGCATAGTTTTTCATATGGAAAACGCAGGCGAGGACGGATGTAAAATGGCAACTCCTAATAAAGATATGCAAAGCGTTAAGTGCATAGGTCTTGGAAAGGGCGAAAAAGAGGGCGATCCTTCGGCGGTATACATAATCGGAGAATGTAACAACAAGGGCGAGGGAGTATACCGTTCTACCGATGAGGGCAAGACGTGGATACGCATTAACGACGATTCTCATAGATGGGGAAATGTAAACAACAAAATTTCCGGAGACCCGAAAACCTTCGGACGGGTATATATTTCGACAAACGGACGCGGTATTATTATGGGAAATCCGGCTGAATAAATTAAACAGGGTGTAAAGAAAACCTTTACGCCCTGTTTTTCATTTATATTAATTTATATTATATAATCATTTATATTATTATATTATTTTATATTATATAATGTATAAATTCCGATATCAAAGTCTATGACGAATAATTTCTCACCCTCAGTTCAATACCGAGCTTTTTACAAAGCTCTCTGCATTTTTCGATTTCCTCATCTGAGATAACGTCTACGACCGATAGGATAACTTTAGGGAAGATCTCATTTGCCTCAATTGCAAAATCTATCATAGCGTCAAAGGCTTTGTCCTTCCACTTTGGCTGAGTAATTTTGTTGTATTCCTCTTTGTTAGAGGCATTAAGGCTTATAGAAACCGTATCGAATAGACCTGTCATAAGCTTGCAGGTGCTTGATTCGTTAATTAGATCTGAAAGCCCGTTTGTGTTTATTCTCACAGGAGTTTTCGTCACACTTCTGATGTACTTTGCCGTTTTTATCAGAATACCCAACTCACAGGTCGGCTCACCGAAACCGCAGAATATTATCTCATCGTAGCTGTTTAGATTTTCTTTTTTCAATGCGTCTATTACCTCTTCGGCGGTGGGCTGATGCTCAAGCCACAGGCTGTCCGAGCCGTATGCGCCGTCGCCGTTTCTTCTGATACAAAACTCACACGCGCAGGGACATTTGTTTGTAATATTTAAATAAAGCTTATTGTCTAAAACATAAGTTATGGTCATCATAATTATATCACTCTCCGTTCGGAAATCGTCTTCCCTTTTTATTCTTTGTTTTATATAGTATAACTCAAAAAAAACTATCTTGCAAGTGTATTAAAAATTCTAAATATTATCATATATTTATCACAAATGACCTTATAATAATAAATATGATATATCAGGAAAATAATATTATTATAAATTTAAGGAGGTCTTTCTAATGGATGATAACAAATACTCTAATAATGAACAGTCAGAAAAGGTAACAAGTATTGATTCCATTGACCATTCAGAAAAAGAAAACAAACCCGATACAATTGAAGCAGAAAGCGGCACATTAAGTCATAACGAAACTGCGTCAAATGTGTCTGACATACCGTCTGGGCAATACGCTCCGAACGAGTATAAACAAGAGTATTCTTACAACAATCAGCAAAGCTATGCAAATGTCAACGAGGTTTCATATTACCCCGGCAGAAATAAAAAGAAGAGCAAAAAATTCCTTACCGGACTGGTTGCTGTTATTTGTGTGCTTGCTATCGGTGTAACTACTGCCATTGGATATTCTATGATTTCAGGCAACGGAATAAATATTTCTGTATCTGATACAAACAGCAGCAGAAACAATTCAAAATCAACAGATAGTACAGCATCTCAAAAATCTAACAGGGACGTAAAAAATCTTCCCACTATCACACAGCTTGCAACACCATCAGACGCTTTGTCAATACCGGAAATAGTTAAAAAGGTTTCGGGTTCTGTTGTCGGAATATCCGCATCAAGCCCATCTATGACGGCAACAGGAACGGGAGTCGTAATGAGCAAAGACGGTTACATTATCACGAACGCTCATGTTGTAAGCGGAGCAAGCAATCTGTCTGTGGTATTTACAGATGAGGACAAATCATCTATAGAGGCAGAGCTTGTAGGTATTGATTCTCAGACCGACCTTGCAGTTATCAAGATAGACAGAAAAAACTTGACCCCTGCCGAGTTCGGTAAATCCTCTGAGCTTCAGGTAGGAGAAATCGCAATAGCTATCGGAAATCCTCTCGGATTTGAGCTTGCAGGCTCTGTAACATCGGGAATTATCTCGGCTACCGACAGAACTCTGACTATAGAGGATCAGGAGATGAATCTTATTCAGACTGACGCCTCAATAAACAGCGGCAACTCGGGCGGTGCGCTGGTCAATGCATATGGTCAGGTAATCGGCATTACCTCTGCAAAGGTCAACTCAACGTACGGCGAAGGCTTGGGCTTTGCAATTCCTATTGATAATGCAACTCCTATCATCAACGAGCTTATCCAATACGGATACGTTAAGGGACGTCCTGTTCTGGGACTTTCAGGTGAAACAATCACCGAGCTTTGGTCACAATATTACGGAGTGCCTCAGGGCTTTATAGTAAGAAACGTCGAAGAGGGTTCAGCAGCAGACAAAGCGGGAATAAAGGTCGGAGATGTGGTTATAGGCATAAACGATACGACAATAACGTCAATTTCCGAGTTCAACAAGATCAAAGCTGAATTCAAAGCCGGCGATACGATCACTATCACTCTTTACAGGCAAGGCAACAAAAAGAATGTCAAAGCTACCCTTGATGAAGACACCTCGACAGCTACCAGCAAAGATAACCAGAACAATACAGAGTCCAATCAAGGCAGCGGCTACGATAGCTATGACGGATACGGTTACAATCCATTCGGAGCATTCGGCAGCTTTGGAAATTACCAGTCGCAAGGTATGGTTTCATAATTAATTCAGAGTACGAGATATTATATATTTTTTCATATTTCATTACTTCCTTGAAGACAGCTGTTCTTAAATTTAAGAACGGCTGTTTTCATTTTGCTTTAATTGTTCTCCAAATGGCTTGCCATAAATTTATTAAGATGTTATAATGTAAATGATAAATATTTAATGGTATATACTTAAAGGAAAGGTATGAAGTAAATGTCACTCGAAAACAACGATACTCCTGAAGTAAAGAAAGATACTACAGACAAGCCGTTTAAAGACGGGGTTGATAATGAAATTCAAATCGAGCAGTATGAAGAAGATATTCCTCAAGACAGCAGTGAAAATGAAATAAAGAAAAATACGGAAAACAAATCTTTTAAAATAATATTGTATATTATTTACGCAATAGTAATTATCCTCTGTTTGGTTATTGTGGCGAGAAACCTGTTTTTTGACAACAACAGCAGTAAAACCGATTCAACATCGGCTACCGGCGCTGAAAGTACTGTTATTGACGCTCCTGAAAAAATAGAGGATTTATATGAGCTTGCAAATCTGTCTGACGGGTATGAAATGACAGATCAGAACATCTCTGATAAAAAAGCAGTTTTAACATATAAAAATAAAGATAACGAAATAGTCTTTACCCAATCAACTATAGACGGTTATGTACCTGAATATGACATCACCGATTCTGATATTGATATTTCCGATTTTCACAGCGGAGCAGGACAGAACTATACCGCATATCAAATTGACGGAAAGTGCTATATAGTATGGACAACCGATGAATACACCTTTGAAATTAAGACGTCTATGAAAAAGAGCGAATCCATACCCTTTATATTTAATGTTCAGAAATCAAACGAAGTGTCCTCTTCAGGTAAATCCGAATAGATTAAAACTTCCCGCCCGGAAATATCCGGGCGGGACTTTTGCTTTTAAATCAGCCCTTGCAAAAAAAAGATATTATTGGTATAATTAAAACCGTAATTATCAATACGGAGTAAATCTCCTTTTATGGGACGGTCTAAAATGAACAACACAATGTTATTAACACTTGTTAAATATGCAGTCGGAGTAATTATAATTCTGCTTTTAGTTTTTCTTATAGCGGTTATCACTCCAAAGCTTGCAGAGCTTATTGATAAAAAAAGAAACAGATTTTCTGACTTTGATGCAGATGCTGAAACTATCGACCCTAAGGATTATACAGTAAAGGATCCGTACGGAAAAGGCGAGAGGTTAGATGGCTTTGACCCAAATTACAAAATATATAACGAAGATATATACGGATTTAACAGAAAAAATAAATCTACAAAAACAAATTCCAAAGATGACAAGGAGAATTAATTATGGGAAAAAACAATTCAAACAGTAAAATGGTTGAACAGATCACATCTATGGATGTTGATTTTGCAAAATGGTATACCGATATCGTAAAAAAAGCAGAGCTTATCGAATACACAAGCGTAAAGGGCTGTATGGTAATACGCCCCTACGGCTACGCTATATGGGAAAATATTCAGAGAATATTAGACGGAATGTTTAAAGAAACGGGTCACGAAAACGTATGTATGCCGATGTTCATTCCTGAAAGTCTGCTCAATAAGGAAAAGGATCACGTTGAGGGCTTTGCGCCTGAGGTAGCTTGGGTCACTCACGGCGGAAACGAGTTGCTCGAAGAGCGTTTATGCGTTCGTCCTACCTCAGAAACTCTTTTCTGTGAACACTATGCAAACATAATTCACTCGTACAGAGATCTTCCTAAGCTGTACAATCAATGGGTTTCTGTTGTAAGGTGGGAAAAGACAACAAGACCGTTTCTTAGATCCCGTGAATTTCTCTGGCAGGAAGGGCACACCATTCACGCAACAGCAGAAGAGGCAGTTAAAGAAACCGAACAAATGCTCAACTGCTATGCCAGATTCTGTGAAGAATCTCTCGCTATGCCTGTTGTAAAGGGTAAGAAAACAGAGAGCGATAAGTTTGCAGGCGCTGTTTCCACCTATGCTATCGAGGCTCTTATGCACGACGGAAAGGCACTTCAGGCGGGAACATCGCACTATTTCGGAGACGGCTTTGCCAAGGCGTTCGGAATAGAATATACAGACAAGGAGAACAAAAGAGTTAATCCTCATCAAACCTCGTGGGGAGTAACCACACGTTTGATAGGCGCAATTATAATGACTCACGGAGACGATAACGGACTTGTTCTTCCTCCTGCTGTCGCACCGATACAGGTTGTTATTGTACCTGTCGCTCAGCATAAAGAGGGCGTTCTGGAAAAGGCAAACGAGCTTTATAACAAGCTCAAATCGGCAGAAATAAGGGTCAAACTTGACGATAGCGACAATTCACCGGGCTGGAAGTTTTCAGAGTATGAAATGAAAGGCGTTCCGGTAAGGCTTGAAATAGGTCCGAAGGATATTGAAAATAATCAATGCGTTCTTGTTACCAGACACAACAGAGAGAAAACCTTTCTTCCCTTAGACGAGCTTGAAAATACAGTTAAACAAAAGCTAAAAGATGTTCACGACGGGCTGTATGAAAAGGCTCTTCGCAACCGCGAGAATAAAACCTACCGCTGCAAAAGCATAGAGGAAATTATTAAGGTTCTTGAAGAAAAAGGCGACGGTTTTATAAAAGCAATGTGGTGCGGCGATGAGTCATGTGAAAATGAAGTGAAAGAAAGAACCGGTGCAGGCTCAAGATGTATCCCGTTTGAACAGGAGAATATTGATGATAAATGCGTATGCTGCGGAAAGCCTGCTAAGCATATGGTGCTTTGGGGAAAAGCATATTAAAGTATAAACTAACTAATCAAAGATTACAATAAGAAAATAACTTTATTTGTATGCTTTTGTTTTTTATTTAGCATACAAAGTGCGAAATATCGCCAGTAAAACATTGGAAAGGAAAATTGCTCATTGATGAGCACGGTCATATAAAATGACTAAATTATATATTGTTATTCCATGTTATAATGAAGAGGCTGTTCTTTTAGAAACGGCAACAAGGCTCAGAGAAAAAATGCACAAGCTTATGTCCGAAAATATTATTTCAGGTGACAGCAAGGTTATCCTTGTTGACGACGGCTCCGGCGACGGAACATGGGCGCTTATTAAAAGAATACATTATAGTGACAGAATGTTTTCGGGCTGCAAGCTTACCCGCAACCAAGGTCATCAGAACGCGCTTTTATCCGGGCTTGATTGTGCAAGAGGAAAGTGCGACGCTGTTATTTCAATGGACTCGGATTTGCAGGACGATATAAATGCAATTGATGAGTTTGTAAAAAAATACGAAGAGGGATATGAAATCGTATACGGCGTAAGGGATTCAAGAAAGAACGACAGCTTTTTCAAAAGCAAAACTGCGAAGCTCTTTTATAAGCTGATGAATCTTATGGGAGCTGAAATTGTTTCTAACCACGCTGATTACAGACTGCTGGGCAGCAGAGCTTTGGAAGGGCTGTTTGAATTCAATGAGGTCAATCTGTTTTTAAGAGGTATTGTGCCTCTTGTCGGTTATAAGTCTGCAAAGG
The DNA here is from genome assembly GCA_947631265.1 of uncultured Clostridia bacterium. GTDB lineage: Bacteria > Bacillota > Clostridia > Oscillospirales > Ruminococcaceae > UMGS1601. Next base: position 17,293 of record CANRKQ010000014.1, read on the forward strand.
TATATTATGAAAGAAAAGAGCGCTTTGCAGGAAAAAGCAAATATCCTCTTAAAAAAATGATATCTTTTGCTATCGACGGTATTACTTCTTTTAGTATAAAGCCTATCAAGATGATCACCTCTTTAGGCGTTATATTTGTTCTTGTAAGCGGAATTATGCTTATCTACTCTCTTTTAAGCTATTTTACCGGACACTCAGTAAGCGGATGGGCATCACTTATAACTTCTATCTGGGCTTTAGGGGGACTGCAGCTTTTAGCTATCGGAATTATCGGCGAATATATCGGAAAGGTATTCTTAGAGACCAAGAAACGTCCCAGATATATTATAGAAGAGTTTTTGGACGATGACGATGAAAGTGATACTAAAAACACAAAGTCCAACTAAGACTTGATCTTGCAGCAAATTTTGATATATTTATATAACACAAATACTATATGTTGTGCTTTTGGAATAATTATAAAAATAAGCAAAAAATTGCTTGACAAAACCTTGTAAAGTATGGTATGATTGTTTTACCTCTTTATGAGGTCTATTTTTTTGCGTCCTATTTTAAAGACTTGCCTTAACCCAAGCTAAGTCTTGAAAAGGGAACGGGAAATAATAGCCTCAAACCGAAAAGCAAGCGGCATATAGTTACACGGACTATATGGAGGGAGGCAATTGGATATGCGTTTCACCGTTTTATTGGAACGCAAATTTCGTCGGGAGGTGCCGAAATGAGAATTAAAATTACACTTGCTTGTACAGAGTGCAAGCGAAGAAACTACGCAACAAAAAAGAACAAGAAGAATGATCCTGACAGACTTGAAATGATGAAACATTGCAAGTATTGTAAGAAACACACTCTTCACAAAGAAACAAAGTAGACGAAAGGAGTTTTTAAAATGGCTAAAGATTCCACAGCCGCTAAGCAAAAGGGCGGAAATAAAATCGTCAAGTATTTCAGAGACCTGAAGTCAGAAATAAAAAAAGTCGTATGGCCCAGCAGAAGTCAGGTTGTAAACAACACAGGTGTTGTACTTGTACTCTGTGTAATATGCGGCTTGGTTCTGGCAGGCATTGACTTAGGTTTATCACAGCTTGTTGAGCTGCTGCTTGGTCTTGATTAATGAAATGAGAATGGTTTTTTAACAACAGGAGGTATTGCTGTTTATGTCAGAACAAGCGAAGTGGTATGTGATCCATACCTATTCAGGCTATGAAAATAAGGTAGCTCAAAGTATTGAAAAGGTTGTTGAAAACCGAAAGCTTAATGATCTGATACCTGAGATAAAGGTTCCTATGGAAAGCTATTCAGAAGTAGGAAAAGAGGGAGAGATCAAAGAGGCTGAAAGAAAGCTGTTTCCAAGCTATGTTCTTGTGAAGATGGTCATGACAGACGATACTTGGTATATCGTAAGAAATATAACGGGCGTAACAGGATTTGTCGGTCCGGGATCAAAACCTATCCCGCTAACCGAGGCAGAGGTCGAGGCTCTGGGCGTTGACACAAAAACCGCCGATATTGAGATCAATTTCAAAGAGGGCGACATCATATCTGTTACTGGAGGTTCGTTCGAAGGATTTACAGGTACGGTAGAATCTGTTGATTTAGAAGAGCAAATCGTAAATGTTATCGTATCAATGTTCGGAAGAGAAACTCCGGTCGCTCTGCCGATAACACAAGTAACAAAATTGGATTAATTATTCGTAAGAAGCTGATTTTATAAACATCTTGCTTCAAAGTGGGAGAGTTAAAATATTAATTGACTCGCCTTTACCACAATTTATGGAGGTGCGAAAAGATGGCACAAAAAGTAGTAGGCTATGTAAAGCTGCAAATTCCCGCAGGAAAAGCAACACCTGCACCGCCTGTTGGACCTGCATTGGGACAACACGGTATCAACATCGGAGCATTCACTAAGGATTTCAACGAGAGAACAAAAAACGACGCCGGTCTAATAATTCCGGTAGTTATTACGGTATATGCTGATCGTTCTTTCACCTTTATCACAAAGACCCCGCCGGCTGCTGTATTGATCAAAAAGGCTTGCGGAATTGAACACGCATCTGGTGAACCGAACAAGAAAAAGGTTGCAAAAATCACAAAAGAGCAAATCAGACAAATTGCCGAGCAGAAAAAGCCTGACCTTAATGCAGCGACAGAAGAGGCTGCAATGAGCATGATTGCCGGAACGGCTCGCTCAATGGGTATCGAGGTTGTTGACTAAGAACGACGAGGAAGAAGTAAAGGCTTTGACCTCAGGCTTCTGAAATCTGACTTCTAATCGTGGGAGGATTATTCCGCTAACCGAATTGCAAAAAAGCATTTGGTATTACCACTTAATGAGGAGGAAAATTATAATGAAACATGGCAAGAAATATATCGAAAGCGAAAAGGCAATCGATAAATCAAAATTATACGATGCACCCGAGGCTTTTGACTTGGCTTGCAGCGGTGCAAAAGCTAAGTTTGATGAAACTATAGAGGCTCATATACGTCTTGGCGTTGACTCGCGTTATGCAGACCAACAGGTTCGCGGAGCGGTAGTTTTACCAAACGGTACAGGTAAAAACGTAAAGGTATGCGTTTTCTGCAAGGAGGACAAATACGACGACGCCAAAGCAGCCGGAGCTGAGTATGTAGGCGGTATGGATCTTGTTGAAAAGATCCAAAAAGAAAACTGGATGGACTTTGACGTGGTTGTAGCAAGTCCTGATATGATGGGTATGGTAGGACGTCTCGGTAAGATTTTGGGACCGCGCGGACTTATGCCTAACCCAAAGGCAGGAACAGTTACTCCGGACGTTGCTAAGGCTGTTACCGAGGCTAAAGCAGGTAAGATAGAGTACCGTCTTGACAAATCAAATATTATCCACTGCCCAATCGGAAAGGCTTCATTCGGAAAAGATAAGCTGAGTGAAAATCTTGAGGCATTAATGGACGCAGTTATAAAGGCAAGACCTTCTGCTCTTAAGGGACAGTATCTTAAAAGTCTGACAATTGCGTCAACTATGGGTGTTGGAATAAAGCTCTCTATTGCAAAATACGGAAACTAATAATACAATAAGATTGTTTACATTATTAAAACAGTATAAGATTGTTTATAGAAACGACACAGCTTTGGCTATGTCGTTTCTTTGTTTCACCAGTAGATGATTAATGAGTATTATATTCTAAATGTTTAAATCTGTTGCACAGAGGTTAATTTGGGTTGCTTGCTAAGTCTTCTGCAAAAATGTAAAATAAGTCATAGAGGTGTACAACTATGTTTAAAGAAAATCTAAAGGCACAAAGAAAATTAAAAGGATTTACACAAGAAACACTGGCTATAAAAGTAAACGTAGTCAGACAAACCGTTTCAAAATGGGAAAAGGGACTGTCAGTACCTGATGCCGAAACATTGCAAAAACTTGCAGAGGTCTTAGATATAACTGTCAGTCAACTTCTTGGTGCAGAAATGCCAGATAAACCAGAAAATAATAATGAAATTGCTGAGCAACTTTCAAGGATAAATGAACAGTTAGCAATAAAAAACCGAAGAGCACACAAAGTTTGGAAAGCTATAGTAATCATTTTAATATTAATTATTATAATTCCCGCTTTGTTTTATATTTCTTACACTATGAGACATGAAAACAACAAAGTCGCCGGAACAACAGAATTTACCTGCATATTGGACGGAGAAGAATATTGGTACTCTATACAATATAACGACAACTATCAAGTTCTTTCTACCAGCGGTGATGCTTATATAGACGATTATATTAACACAGAAATTTATAGAGATGCAAATCAGCTAGCTGCACATATAAAAAATTATTTTGCCATAAGAGGCGGTGTCACAGTTACAACAGAAGAAATAGGCTTAAAACTCCTTGAATAATACGACTAAATTACAAGAATATAATGAGTTACAAATCAAAACGGCTTTTTAAATAAGCCATTTTTAAAGAATTGTCTGTTATAATATTAACTGAAAATATATCAAGAAAAGTATTAGTAACAAAATCTTCATTAAAAACAGCTTTAATGCCTTTACAAATAAAATAAGATGTGATAAAATATATATTTGAAGTAATGGATTTCAGTTAAATTTAAGAGATTTTACTTGCAAAAGTAATATATTATTCATTGCTAAACAATTTTGAGGAGGATATTAAAATGGCAAGAAAAATGAAAACCATGGATGGTAACAATGCCGCTGCATGGGCGTCATATCCATTTACAGAGGTAGCTGCTATCTATCCTATCACACCTTCTTCAGTTATGGCTGAAGTTACTGACCAATGGTCTGCTAAGGGACAAACAAACATTTTCGGCACACCGGTAAAGGTTGCAGAAATGCAGTCTGAAGCAGGTGCATCGGGAACAGTTCACGGTTCTTTGGCTGCCGGCGCTCTTACAACAACTTATACAGCGTCACAGGGTCTGTTACTTATGATCCCTAATATGTATAAGATTGCAGGAGAATTACTGCCATGTGTAATCCACGTATCGGCTCGTTGTGTAGCGTCTCACGCGCTGAATATTTTCGGCGATCATTCAGATATTTACGCATGCCGTCAGACGGGATTTGCAATGCTGTGTTCATCAAACCCTCAGGAGGTTATGGACTTAGGTACTGTTGCTCACCTTGCAACAATTAAGGGCAGAGTACCGTTTTTACACTTCTTCGACGGATTCAGAACCTCTCACGAAATTCAAAAGATCGAGGTCTGGGATAAGGACGACGTCGCTAAAATGGTTGATAAGAAAGCTCTTCAGGAATTCAGAAACAGAGCTTTAAACCCTGAACACCCTGTTCTTCGCGGTACCGCTCAGAACCCTGATATATTCTTCCAGGCTCGTGAGGCTTGCAACAAGTACTATGATGCGATTCCGGGCGTTGTCGAAGAGTATATGGATAAGGTCAACAAGAAGATCGGTACAGATTATAAGCTTTTCAATTATTACGGAGCTCCTGACGCTGAACACGTTATCGTAGCAATGGGTTCTGTCTGCGATACTATTGAGGAGACAATCGATTACTTAAACGCTACCGAGGGAACAAAGCTCGGTCTTGTAAAGGTAAGATTATACAGACCTTTCTGTGCTGATAAGCTGGTTGAGGCTATTCCTGACACCTGCACGCAGATTTCTGTTCTTGACAGAACTAAAGAGCCGGGTTCACTCGGCGAGCCTTTATATCTCGACGTTGTTGCAGCTTTAAAGGGAACACAGTTCCACAACATTACAGTAGCATCGGGAAGATACGGCTTAGGTTCAAAGGATACGACTCCTGCACAAATCAAGGCTGTGTTCTGGAACGCTGAGTGGAAAGAGAACTTCAAGCCGAGATTTACTATCGGTATTGACGACGATGTAACTTATCTTTCACTTGATTCTAATGAAAAGCTGGACTCTGCTCCTAAGGGAACAACTGCTTGTAAGTTCTGGGGTCTTGGTGCAGACGGAACTGTCGGCGCTAACAAAAACTCAATCAAAATCATCGGCGACCACACAGACCTCTATGCACAGGCATATTTCTCATACGATTCAAAGAAATCGGGCGGTGTAACGGTTTCTCACCTGAGATTCGGCGAAACGCCTATCAAATCGACATATCTCATCAATCAGGCTGACTTTGTAGCCTGCCACAATGAGTCATATATCAACAAATATGATATGGTTTCTGACATTAAACCGGGCGGAACATTCCTGCTCAACACTCAATGGGATATGAAAGGACTTGAAAAGAACCTCCCCGGTCAGGTCAAGAGATATATTGCAGAGAACAACATAAAATTCTACACTATCAACGGCGTGAAGATAGGTAAGGAAATAGGACTTGGCAACAGAATAAATACTGTTTTACAGTCTGCATTCTTTAAGCTTTCGGGAATTATTCCTATGAAAGACGCTATCAAGTATATGAAAGACGCCGCTACCGCATCTTACTCAAAGAAGGGCGAGGCAATCGTTAAAATGAACCACGACGCCATCGACGCAGGCTGTGAGCAGGTCGTTGAAATCAACGTGCCAGAGTCTTGGAAAAAGGCTAAAGACAGCAGAATGGGTATGGCTAAGGTAAAGACAAACGACAAGACACTTCAGAAGTTTATAAATGAGATTCAGATTCCCTGCAACGCACAAGAGGGCGATAAGCTGCCCGTTTCAACCTTTGTTGATATGGCAGACGGTACTTTCCCACAGGGTTCTGCGGCATTTGAAAAGAGAGGAATTGCAGTTGACGTTCCTTCGTGGATAAGCGAAAACTGTATCCAATGTAACTTCTGCTCATATGTTTGTCCTCACGCTGTAATACGTCCTGCTGTTATGACGGACGAAGAGCTTGAAAATGCTCCTGAGCTTGCTAAGAAAAAGGCAGTTCCTATGACCGGTATGCCGGGCTACAACTTTGTTGTAACAATGTCTGCACTCGACTGTACGGGCTGCGGCTCATGCGTAAACGTATGTCCGGGCAAAAAGGGCAACAAGGCTCTCAATATGATGCCTCTTGCAACTCAGATCGCAGAGCAGGAAGTATTCAACTATGGCTTAACTCTTCCAGAGAAACCTGACGTTCTTGAAAAATTCAAGGCTACAACAGTTAAGGGTTCTCAGTTCAAACAGCCTTTACTTGAGTTCTCAGGCGCTTGCGCAGGCTGCGGAGAAACTCCTTACGCTAAGCTTATAACACAATTGTTCGGGGACAGAATGTACATTGCTAATGCAACAGGCTGTTCATCGATCTGGGGCGGTTCTGCACCTACAACTCCGTATACAAAGAACGCGCTTGGCAAAGGTCCTGCTTGGGCAAACTCATTGTTCGAGGACAACGCTGAATACGGCTACGGAATGTTCTTAGCACAGAACACTATCAGACAAAGAGTTATTGCAAAGGTTCTCGAGCTTAAGAAAACCACAAAGAGCACGTCTCTTAAAAAGGCAATTGACGCATATCTTTCAACCGTTGACGATGGCTCTGCAAACTCAGCAGCAACTGACGAATTGATCTCAGCTCTCACAAAGGCTAAAACAAAAGCCGCTGATGAAATTCTCAAGGATAAGGATTTCTTAAGAAAGAAATCAATGTGGATATTCGGCGGAGACGGCTGGGCTTATGATATCGGATTCTCGGGCTTAGATCACGTTATCGCACAGGGCGAGGATGTAAACATCTTCGTATTTGACACCGAGGTTTACTCAAACACAGGCGGACAGTCATCTAAGGCAACGCCTACAGGAGCTATCGCACAGTTCGCAGCAGCAGGTAAGGAAGTCAAGAAGAAAGACTTAGCAGGAATTGCTATGAGCTATGGTTATGTATATGTAGCTCACGTTGCTATGGGTGCTGACTACAACCAGTGCATCAAGGCAATAACCGAGGCTGAGGCTTATCACGGACCTTCACTTATTATTGGTTATGCTCCTTGTATCAACCACGGTATCAAGGGCGGAATGTCTATTGCTCAGACAGAGGAAAAGAAGGCTGTTCAAGCAGGCTACTGGCACCTGTACAGATACAACCCTGCATTAAAGGCAGAGGGCAAGAATCCGTTTACTCTTGATTCAAAGGCACCTACAGCAGATTATAAAGACTTCATCATGGGCGAGGTTAGATACAACGCTCTTGCAAGACAAAATCCTGAAAGAGC
>CANRKQ010000015.1 GCA_947631265.1 uncultured Clostridia bacterium
TATAAATTAGTGCAATATTACATTTGGCAATTCGTTGACTAAAATACGGATAAATGATATAATTATTTAGTAAACTTAATATCAAAATATTAAACATCTTTTGCTTTTTGTAGAATGATGTAAGGGAAATTCGGGAGGACTATTGTATGGCAGATTTTAAGATAAAATCCGTTTTTGATCAGGACTTTAAAGAATACGGAAGAGTAATAGAGGGGTATAATCTAAGCGATATATTAGACGCTATGGAAAATACGCCTATGCCTGATGATGTTGCTTATGTTCCTAGTGTTCCGTCGCTTGAGGCTCTTAACATTAAAAAGGCATTGACCTCTGAGGTTTACGGAGGTCTTCCTTGTCAGATAGGATACTGCAACGGAAATAACTATGCGCTTAACGCACTTGAATATCATCGCTCAAGCGAGATTAATATTGCAGCTACCGACCTTATACTAATGCTCGGCAGGCAGCCCGATATTGAAGATGATTTTACATATGATACAAGCAAGGTTGAGATGTTCAAAGTGCCAAAGGGAGTTATGATCGAGGTTTATGCAACAACACTTCATTATGCTCCCTGCAACGCTGATGAAGGCGGTTTCAGATGCGTTGTTGTACTTCCCAAGGACACCAATACAGACCTTTTGGAAAGCGTTGATAAGTCAATCGGCGACAATAAGCTATTGTTTGCTAAAAACAAATGGCTTATCGGTCATGAAGAGTCGGGCGTTCAGAACGACGGCGGTTTTATAGGTCTTAAGGGTGATAATCTAAAACTGGATAATTAGATAATTAATTGAATTGTTAAAAAAGCACTAAGCTTTACAATAAACTAATATGGAGGAAACAATAATGTTTGATAACATGCCAAAAGTAAAAATCGGAATTGTAGCGGTTTCAAGAGACTGCTTTCCTGAGAGCCTTTCAGTTACAAGGCGAGAAGCGTTAGTCAAGGCTTACAAAGAAAAATACGGTGCAGAAGATATTTATGAATGTCCTGTCTGTATTGTAGAAAGTGAAATTCATATGGTTCAGGCGCTTGAGGACATTAAGAAAAACGGATGTAACGCGCTTTGCGTATATCTCGGCAACTTTGGTCCGGAGATATCAGAGACATTGCTTGCAAAGCACTTTGACGGACCTTCAATGTTCGTAGCGGCAGCAGAGGAGCGAGGCGACAATCTCTGTCAGGGCAGGGGAGACGCTTACTGCGGAATGCTCAATGCCAGCTATAATTTAAGGCTAAGAAATATTAAAGCGTACATACCAGAATATCCTGTAGGAACAGCAGATGAATGTGCCGATATGATCAACGAGTTTGTTCCTGTTGCAAGAGCGATTATCGGACTTAAGGATCTGAAAATCATTTCGTTCGGTCCGCGTCCTCTCAATTTTATGGCGTGCAACGCTCCTATCAAGCCGCTGTTTGATCTGGGTGTTGAAATAGAGGAAAACTCAGAGCTTGATTTGTTCGAGGCTTATAAATTGCACGACGGCGACGAGAGAATACCCGAGGTTGTTAAGGATATGGAGGCTGAGCTTGGTGAGGGCAATAAAAAGCCTGAAATTCTACCCAAGCTTGCACAGTATGAGCTTACCCTTTTAGACTGGATTGAAACGCACAAGGGTTATAGAAAGTATGTTGCTGTAGCGGGAAAATGTTGGCCTGCATTTCAGACGCAGTTCGGATTTGTTCCGTGTTATGTAAACAGCCGTCTTACCTCAAGGGGAATCCCGGTTTCGTGCGAGGTTGACATTTACGGCGCTCTGAGCGAGTTTATCGGAATCTGCATAAGTGATGATATAGTAACTCTGCTTGATATAAACAACACAGTTCCTTACGACTTGTATGATGAGGATATCAAGGGCAAGCACGACTATACGACCAAGGATATATTTATGGGCTTTCATTGCGGAAACACCAGTTCTAAAAAGCTTACAAGCTGCTCTATGAAATATCAGATGATTATGGCAAGAAGTCTGCCAGAGGAGGTTACTCAGGGTACTCTTGAGGGCGACATCATTCCGGGAGATATTACATTCTTCAGACTTCAAAGCACATCGGACGGAAAGCTGTGTTCATACATAGCACAGGGAGAGGTTCTGCCTGTTGCGACACGTTCGTTCGGTGCAATCGGTATATTTGCTATTCCTGAGATGGGACGTTTCTACCGACACGTTTTGATTGAGGGCAATTTCCCTCACCACGGAGCAGTTGCATTCGGTCACTTCGGAAAAGCAATCTATAGTGTGTTCAGATATCTGGGCATCGAGGATATTGGCTTTAATCAGCCGAAGGGTATGCTCTATAAGAGTGAGAATCCTTTTAAATAATAAGTAAGGGACAATACAATATTTAATTGGATTTTAATTAAATTTAATCTAAACTAATCAAGTAATACTAAAGCCTCTCAAAATACAGATGATTATTTGGGAGGCTTTTCTGGAGGGAAAATTGAAAAATACAACTGAACTTCCTCAAGGATATGAGGAAATTTATAAAATTAATTTGCAAAATGATAAAAAGAATGTTTTGTTTATACATATAATTTCGTTTGGAATCTTAATATTGATGATCATTGTCGGTATGATATTTGCTCCGGTTCTGCCTACAGCTTTTTTTAATTATCATGACGGTCTGATAGTTTGTTTAGAAAAGTTGGTTTTGTTATTGGTTGGAGCATTACTATGTATGATGTTGCAAATATTGCTGAATGGTATATGTATGCATTGCCTTTTGAAAGTTAATGTTCATTACGGTTTTACAGGTATTTATTTGTATTCAAGAGCAGATGCTTATTTAAACAAAAAATCCTATTCACTAATTGCATTGCTCCCAATAGTTGTATTGGGAATTATAATTCTCATATTGAACTGCTTAGTGGTAAGTTCATGGTTTTGGTATGTATATTTAATTCAGATTGTCAATATTTCCGGCTCATTTGGTAATATATATCTTGTATATAAATTCCATAAACTTCCTAAGGATATATTGATTAAAGATGATGGAGTATCAATGACTGCGTATTCGCACACAGGTCATTAAATTATTTATTATATTTACGGACAGTACAGTTTGATATTGTACTGTCCTTTTTGTTTCCTGTAAATAGTGTAAAATTAACGTAAAACTAATTGTATAACATTGAGACTAACGGCTTATATATCAATTAATAGGTTTTAAATTCAAAATTTGTTATTTTTTTATTGATATATTGGTTATAAAATTCAGTATAAATACACCTCAAACAGAAGTATAATAATATTAAAGGATTGTCGGAAAATGTACTTTTATGAATGTTCCGAATATATAGAGAAATATATTGTCGGATAAAAGGAATGGAGAAAATGAAGGAAGTAATTAAAAAAATCAACTTTAAAGTATTATCAGTCTCGTTTGCGGTATTTTTACTGATTGCCCTGCTTTGTATTTCGATTTTTTCTGAGGATAAAACAGATCAGTCGTTGGCTAAAAAGGTAAGCGTAAGTGCAATGGCTGTATCAGATGATTATTCTGAGTCTTCTGATGTGAAAGGATTTACTGACTCTAAGATAAAATTATCATTAAAATCAAGTATTAATGGTTTTACACTTGAATATACGGCTGTACAAAACAGTACAAACTATGAGGTTTACAGAAAAACCGAAAGCGAAACTGAATATACGCTTGTTGCGTCAACAGATAAAACTGAATATTTGGACGAAACGGTAAAGTCGGGTGAAACCTACGTCTACGAGGTTAAGGCTGTTTTGAATCAAGATGAAAGTCATATTAACGGAGTGTACTCAAACAAGGTAGAGAAAAAATTCGTAAAATTTGATAAAAACAAAAAAATGGTTGCGTTGACCTTTGACGACGGACCGGATAAGTATACAAGTGCTATATTAAAATGTCTGGATAAATATGACGCTCACGCTACATTCTTTGTTTTGGGAAGTCAGGTAAAAAAGTTCAAGTCTGATGTAAAGAATGCTTATTCAATAGGTTGTGAGATTGGCAGTCATACCTATGACCATATAAATCTGACGCTGTTGTCCAAAAAGGGAATAAAGAAACAGATAAATAAAACGGACGATCTTCTTGAAGATATTATAGGTCACGGAGCTACTCTTGTGCGACCGCCTTATGGATATGTTAACTCAAATGTTAAAAAACTTGTAAATAAGCCTATAATTACTTGGAATGTCGACACCCGCGATTGGCAGACAAAGAGTGAAAAATCGACTTATAAAAATGTTATGAAAGAGGTAAGCGACGGGGATATAATACTTATGCACGATATTCACGAGCCTACTAAAAATGCCGTATTGAAAATTATTCCGGAGCTTAAAAAGCAAGGATATCAGATAGTAACTGTTTCAGAGATGGCAGAGTATAAGGGTATAACATTAAAAAACGGTAAGGTTTACAGAGAGTTTAATTGATAAATGTGCAGAGTATAATTCTGCTGAATTTTGAGTATACAAAGGTATATTTTAAGGGGGCAGCCGTCCTCTCTTACAGGGCATACCCCTCTTTCCTCTTTATTAACAGTCTGCAGGACTGTTTTTAGCTTTTGTAATATTTCATATAAAAAAACCTGATGAATATGAGATTTTTATATTCATCAGGTTCGTTTTTTATAAACAGCTTAATTAATAGTTTTCAGCTTTTATTTCAAAGTATGACTTAGGGTGCGCACATACAGGACAAACCTCGGGAGCTTTTTTACCTACAACGATATGTCCGCAGTTGGAGCATTGCCAGATGACGTCGCCCTCTTTAGAGAATACACAGTCGCCCTCGATATTGGCAAGCAGCTTTCTGAATCTTTCTTCGTGGGTCTTTTCAATTTCAGCCACCTTTTCAAATAAAAACGCAATCTGGTCGAAACCCTCTTCTTTAGCGGTTTGTGCAAAACCTGCATACATATCGGTCCACTCATAATTTTCACCTGCGGCAGCGTCGGTAAGGTTCCTAGAAGTATCAGGAACAGTTCCGTCATTTATGAGTTTAAACCAAATTTTTGCGTGAGCCTTTTCATTATCGGCAGTTTCCTCAAATAGTTTTCCGATTTGAACATAGCCGTCGCTTTTTGCCTTGCTCGCATAGTATTTGTATTTTGTGTATGCTTGTGATTCTCCTGCGAATGCGGCAAATAAATTAGCCTCTGTTTTTGAACCTTTCAGTTTTTTTGAATCGCTCATAATTCTTCCTCCATAGAATTAATTTATAACAATCGGGATAACCCGACAGTTCCTAAGTTATTATTGGCATAGACAAGCATTTTAAACTGAATCAAGCTTTTCTTCTACAAATTTTATCAATTCTCTTTTGTTGTTGGAAAGCCTGCCTTCTATTACCAAACTGAGAATTTCATTTAGCGCTTTGCCGATTTTATTGCCTGTCAATCCTATTGCTTTTAAATCATTACCGTCAATATTCAGGTCTTTCAATGTAAGGGGAAATTCTGATTTTATAGCTTTTTCACCTATAGCCTTTACGCTGAAAATTAAACTAAGCTTTTCATCACGCTTATAATCAGATTGAGCGTAAATATCTGCTATTCTTACTTTCACATAATCTACAAAAAAATCTTCGCCGAATTTTGACAGGAACTTTTTTACTGATTTATCAGCAGCGGGAAATCTGTTGTCGTGCTGGGCAATCAGAGCGCAAATATATTTAGTATCCTTATTGGAAAATCTCAGTCGATTTAATATTTTTTCAGCCATCTGACTGCCGACAGTCTGATGGGTTTTGAAATGCGAAATTCCGTTTTCATCTGTTTTCAGGGTGTCGGGCTTGCCTATATCGTGCAGCAGCATCATCATGCGAAGATAAGGCAGCGGCTCTATGCTTGAAACCGAATGCGCAATGTGCTCATAAACATTATAGCAATGATGCGGAGTGTTCTGAGGAGTTAAGTCGCATTTACGAAGTTCGGGTATAATATGAAAAATTATCTTTTTGTACTCAAGCAGAACGGATAATACTGCTTTTCCCGTCAACAGCTTTAAAAGCTCATCACGAATACGCTCTGCTGATATAAAGTCAAGCAGGTTAACTTGTTCTGACAGGGCTGACTTTGTTTTCTCATCAATTGAAAACCCCAGAGTTGATGCAAACCGAACAGCCCGGAGTATTCTCAGCGCGTCTTCTTCAAAACGTGTATAAGGCTCTCCCACACAGCGTATGGTTTTTTGCTTTATATCGTTCAAGCCGCCGAATTTGTCTATAAGACCAGTTCTTTTGTTATAGGCGAGAGAGTTTATTGTAAAATCGCGCCGTGAAAGGTCGTCATTAAGAGCAGAAACATACTCGATGCTCTGCGGACTGCGATGGTTTAAATAGCTTGAATCCTTTCTGAAGGTAGTGATTTCTAACTTCTTGCTGTCAATTACAACCGTGACGGTGCCGTGCTTTAAACCCGTTTCTATTAATTTATAGCCGCAAAAGAGTTCTTTAAGATTATTCGGCTTACAGCTTGTACATATATCCCAGTCGGAGGGTTCTTTTCCCATAAGAGAGTCGCGCACGCAGCCGCCAATGCAATATGCCTCAAAGCCGTTTGATTCAAGTATATCAATGGCTCTTTGCGCGTGTTTGGGAACACAAATTCTAATATCAGATAATATTTTATTATCTATTCCCATTTTTCCGCCCTCTTAGATAAAAATAATTCAATCCTGCCTTATGGTAAAAATCAAAAATACAACTATGAGTATTATATCACAAAACCAAATACAATGACAACCTATGCTTTTTGAAAGAACAGCTCCTATGCAGGCGCCTGAAATAAAAAGCAGGATTATACCCATATATTTTAAACAGCTTAAAAGTGCTTGTTTGTTCCTGCAATGAGTGTATTTATAAAGATTTTCAAAACAACTTCTCAGATTTCCGGTACACATAGTAGATGCATACGTTATACCGCTTATTTTTCTGAAACTGTTTACCTGAATTGAACATATAAACGATACTGTTACGTTTACTATTCCCGGCGGAACGCTTTTAGGTATAAAGCCGACTGTCAAAAGAAGTACTATTTCAATTAGTATAACAAAATGTTCCCACTTTATAAAGGCTATTTTAGTAAATTTTGATTTTATTATTTCAGTTATATATACTCCCAGAGCAAAAGCAGATATGGGGATAAGATAAAATCCCGCCTGATAAAATGCTCCTTTTGCGATGTTTATTGCAAGCAGAACAACATTTCCTGTCTGAGCATTTGCGAATACTTGACCCCTTAATATATATGTATAAGCGTCTAAGAACCCGCCTACTACAGCTAAAAGTCCGCCCACTAAGAATAATTCGTGAGATGGAATTTTATTGATACCTTTACTGTCTTTTTTTGATTTTTCTATCATACTTACGTCACATTCCTTGCTTGTATTTTTAGTTATATGAACTATTATTTTATATCGGATATAAATAATTTATTTTGTTATGTTAAAAATAACTGATATGAAAATCACGATAAAAAAATTTAAGATATTATTAAAACGCATTTATCTTCCGTGTATATCCGCGGTGATAATGGGACTTGTGCAAACCTTTCTCGATATTCCGCTGCTGTGCTTTGTCGGACTGGTTCCTTTATGCATAAGCGTTATCAACGAGCACAGTTTTCGCGTCTATATAAAAAAATTCGCAGCCTTTGCGATTTTGTATAATATTATTAATTTCAGCTTTTTTATAAAAATCGCCGATTTGATCGATATTCCCAGAGCTATAGGTACGGCTGTTTCGGTTCTGGTGATACTGCTTGTGTCGGCATATGCCTCTTTGATTTTGGTTTTAGTGATGTCTTCATTTCAGAAAATAACAAAGGGAAGAGTTGTCGATTCGTTCGCATTTGCTTTTTTGTTTGTGTTCGGCGAATATCTGATGGAAATCATTCCGTTTATTTCGTTCCCGTGGTCTAGAGTTGAGCTTTCTTGTGTAAGCTTTACGCCCTTTATGCAGATTTCCTCCTTGCTGGGAGGAAGATTTGTCGGAATTATCATTGTTTCAATAAACGCACTTATTGCTGTGGGAATAAAATCAAGGGCATATAACAAAAAGGCTTTTACCTCTTTCGTTTCAGCGTTATTAATATATTTGACTGTATTCGGATATGGAATGTCAGAGCTTAGTAACAAAATAAAAACCGAAAAGATATGCGGCGATGAAAGTATAAGCGTTCTTATAGCACAGGGGTCGGTTATGGGAGCTGAAAAGTTAAAAATTGACGGAAACAAAGTCTTTCTTGAATATGATGAGATCTTAAAAAGCTCTGATCTTAATAAAACAGACTTGGTCGTTATGCCCGAAACAGCCCTGTGCGAGAATATAAACGAAAGCTCAGTAACTTCATATCTTAAAAGCATTTCTAAAAGCACGGATACTGTTATTGCAACAGGCAGCTTTTATTATGACAGGGAAAATGATAAGCGGTACAATACCATTTCATATATAGACCCCAAAACAGATAAAGTTTTATCATATTATAAGCAGCGGCTTGTACCGTTCGGTGAATATATACCGTTTGAGAAGATGATCTTTAACAGACAAACGTCGCTAGCAGCAGGCGAAGATAATTACGCCTTGAACACATCGCTTTGCAAAATGACGTCGGTTGTGTGTATTGAGTCTATATATTCCTCGATTGCAAGAAAGCAGGTGAAAGACGGCGGTCAGATGATATTGATAAGCACAAATGATTCGTGGTTTGAAAATACGGCTGCCAGAGAACAGCATTTCAGACATTCAAGGTTAAGGGCTGTTGAAAATGAAAGATATGTTCTTAGAGCGGCAAACTGCGGTATCTCTGCTATAATCACACCTTACGGAGAGGTGTCGGCGTCAATTGCAGGTATTGGGGCAGGAAAGCTTATTTCAAAAGCAAGACCTGTTTCAAAGTGCACTCTTTATACGATGACAGGAGATCTTTTCTGGTGCGTATCGCTTTTTATAATACTTGTAGGAGTAAATAAAATGATAAAGCAAAAATACAATTTTAAATTTTTAAACAAGGTATAATGCGGTTTTCAGAATATATAATATCACAGAATAATTAAAAAATCTATGTTTTTGTATAATAATTAAAAAACGTGCAATAATATCAACAAGTTCCTAAAAGGACTTTAATGGCGTTGCAATGGCGCAATGCCGAAAACGGTAAAATCTGAATCTTTTAAATAATATGTATAATTAAAATTCATTTAATTTTTCAGGTTTTCGTTTAACTATAAAGGATGGTCACAGCGTAAATATAATTTGCGCAGGATTTGTGCCGTTTAAGCTAGGGCGTGGGTATAAATACCAACGCTTATTATCGGCGGAGATCCAAGAAGGAATGGAGGATTATTATGAAAAAGCTAATTGCAATGAGCTTAAGTCTTGTGGTCTGTGCAATGATGTTTGCAGGCTGTAGCGACAATAAGAACAATAATGATAAGGCATCAAGCAACGACACCGCGACTTCAAGAGAAACAGAAACTACAACGACTACGACCGAAAGAGACACAGACAGTACTGACACCTCAGCAAGAGACGATCTTGCAAGCGATACAGACGATATAGGCGACGACATCAAGGACGGTGTTGATGACGCAATGGACGGCGCCTCAGACGCAGTTTCAGACGTTGTAAGCTAGTCATAAAACTGTCTGGTATATATCCATACAAACCCACTAACCCTTTATTATTCGCAGTTTTGTGCAATGACGCATACAGACTGCGAATTTTTTTTCAAAAGGTCTTGAAATTTGGTTTTTTTTGTGCTATACTTTATACATTGACTTTCATTAGGGGGAATTTGCTATGACTAGTATGACTAAAGTTGAAATCATTAGCGGTATTTTACTGTTAATCTCGAGTATATTAATCATTCTGGTAGTTTTAGTTCAGAACAATAAGGACCAGGGTATGACATCTGCAATCGGCGGAGGTCAAAACGATTCATTTTATTCGGGTAACATGGGAAACACCCGTGACGCAAAGCTGTCAAAGCTTACTAGAGTTTGTACTGTTATCTTTTTTGTGGTAACATTAGTTGTTAATTTTATCACTTACCGTTAACAGAAAACCTTACCCTGCGTAATTAAAAGTTACGCAGGGTTTTTTCATTTATAATTGAATTGTATACAATAGTAAAATAAAGCTTAAAATATCTAGGCAGAATAAAATTAAGTTGAACATTAGGTGAAAGTATGTCAAAGAAAAAGCATAAATCAAAGCGTTCAAAAAAAGAAAGATATAAAATAGATTATGCCAATAATATTATACGAGTGCTTAAGGAAAGCAATGTACCTGTTTCGTACAGCACACTAAGGAAAAGATGCAGTGGTAAAGATTTTAATTTCAAACGCTTTGCTATTTGTATGAAACTGCTGAAAAAGGAAGGGAAAATATGCAAAGTGTTAGACGGCTTTACTCTTCCGGGGAAAGTAAGGTTTGTAAAATGCGAGGTCGTAAGACTAAAGAAGACCTATGGTTTTGTGAGAAATTTAAAAACCGATGAAGAGATTTTCGTTTCGGGTAAATACCTTCTGGGCGCAATGCCCGGCGATATAGTATTGGTAAGACCGTTTAAAGGCAGCGGTTCGCTTATTGAGGGAGAAATCGTTGAGATAGAGCAGGAAAATTTCTTGAAATTTACGGGGAATATTGTTATTGAAAACGGAATGTATAAGGTTCAGCCCGATTCGATTTTTATGTATGCAATTGAGTTCAGCAATCCGCTGGGAATAGATTTTAAAGAAAATGATAAGGTTTTGGCATCAATAACTCAGCGCGGCAAAAGGCACAGCGAGCATAAATGCGAGCTTATCTCAAGCTTTGGCAGCTCTCTTAAGGCGTCATCGTGCGCAATGAGCGTTCTTGACTTAAACGGTGTAACCCCTGTCTTCCCTGATGAGGTTATAAGCGAGGCTAGAACCGTTTCTGATGAAAGAAAGATAAGGTACGAGATAAAAAATCGTCTTGATTTAAGGGATATGCCCGTATTTACTATTGACGGAGCCGATACTAAGGATATTGACGACGCTATATCTGTGGTCAGAAAAAAAGACGGCTTTGAGCTGGGGGTTCATATTGCAGATGTTTCACACTATGTGAAATTCAAGTCTGCGCTTGACAAAGAGGCATTTAAACGAGGTACAAGCGTTTACTATGCAAACAGAGTGGTTCCTATGCTGCCTAAGGAACTCTCAAATGGCATTTGTTCACTCAATCCGCATATCGACCGTCTTGCATTCTCCTGCATTATGAATATAGATGAAAACGGAATTACAAAAGGTTTCAATTTCAAAAAGACGGTAATTCGGTCTAGGGTGAAAGGCGTATATTCAGAAATCAATGAAATAATTTCGGGCGGGGCAAATAACAAAATTAAAGAAAAATATTCTGAGGTTATGGATACTATTCCGGTAATGCTTGAGCTTTTTACGCTTCTTGACAGAAATAAAAAAGCTCGCGGATGCCCGAATATAGAAACGAGCGAAAGCAAGCTAATAATCGGCGAAAACGACGAGTGCATAGGTGTTGAGAGCCGAACAAGAGGTATTAGCGAAGAAATAATAGAGGACTTTATGCTAGCTGCAAATGAATGTGCGGCGAAATTCGGAAGGGAGAATGATCTTCCTTTTGTATACCGTGTTCACGAGGATCCCCCTGAGGATAAAACCGAACGTCTTTTTGAGGGGCTTACAAAGCTTGATATACCCTTTAACTCGAACGGCAAGGTTAGCGCAAGGTTTTTAAACGATATACTTACAAGCACAAAAGAAACTTCTAAATATATTGTTGTTAATATGCTTGTTCTGAGGAGTATGGCAAAAGCCAAGTATTCGGTTGAGCCTATAGGACATTTCGGTTTGGTGCTTAATGACTACGCACATTTTACATCGCCTATCAGACGTTATCCTGATCTGACTATTCACAGAATAATGAGCGACTATTTAGAAAATTCAAATAAGTCTGATATTAAGAGTAAGTACAGCAAATTTGCATTTGAGTCTGCTGAAAGGTCAACACAGCAGGAGCTTGTTACAATGGCTGTACAACGCGATTGCGAGGACTGCTACAAGGCTGAATATTTAAGCAATCACATAGGGGAATCATTTTACGGGGTAATTATATCTGTTGTGGAATATGGTTTTTATGTAGAACTTCCCAATACCTGCGAGGGAATGGTTAGAATTGAATCGTTGCCAGAAGGCGATTATGATTATGACGGCTATACCGAGCTTAGAAATCGTCTGACAGGTCAGAGCTTTAAAGTAGGAGATGTCGTTTCGATAAAAATTGCAAATACAAATATAAGCTCAGGCAAGGTTCAATTTGAGCTTAACGGGTAAGCTTTTTAAATATAAGATTTGCATAAAAAAGCTGAATCGCGGTTAGCGGCTCAGCTTTTGTTTTCTTATATTAAATTTAATTATCAGTTATAATAATATTCGTTATTATCATAAGAAGTATTATTAAAATTATTGTTCTGACCGTATTGCGCATAGTCTGTGTAGGAGGTTTCAGTATTAGCGTTGTAAGCATTGCTTGATGAGGTCGATTCGGGCAATGAACCGTTTACATAACTGCCGTAGATGTATGCGTCATTTGAGCCGTTGAACGATATTCTGTACCAGCCGCCTACGTTTTCAAAAACAGTTACTTCTCTTCCGGTGGCTAATTCGCCTATTTGCTTGTAGCTTGAGCCTGGTCCCGAGCGGACGTTTACGCTTGAATTTACGATCATTACAGTACCTTTTTTGTTGTCGCTGTTATTGCTGTTGAGATCATCGTTGCCGTCGTTATTGTCGTAAGAGGAATTTTTTTTCTGGGATTTAACTGTAATAGGCTGAGTAGTGGTGTCAGTATGAATACCGAGATTAGAGTCTGCTACAAGCATACTGCTTGCAGAACTTCCGCTGCCGGGAAGTATTGCCCTCGTTAAAATTACGATTACAATAATTATCAAAATAAACATACCAACAAAAATAGCTAAACCGATAAGATTGTTTTTAGAGTCGTTGTTTTTTAGGCTGCTGTTATTTTTTTTATTGTCCTGCATTAAGATCGCTCTCCTATAAATACATTATTACTCTATTATATGTTTGACCTGTTTTAATAATAAAATTCATCAGTACAGTTATAATATATTATACGATAAAAAGGTTTAAAAGTCAAACTTAATATACTAAATATATCATTTATTATCACATTTAACAAAACTTAGAACAAAAGCGTCAGAGTTATTTATTATTATGCATAATAAATGAATAATCTTGCATTGATAATTCATTATTTTAATGATATATTAGTAATTTATTTAAGATAACCTTAAAATATGAATGATTTAAAAATTAATCTTGCAAAAAAGTGTTAATTTTTTAACAATTAATCTATTGACAACAGAGCATATTATCAGTATAATGTTATTTGTGGAAATTTGGATTATTCCAGCTAAAATACCTATTTATGAGAGGAGTCAGATTATGGCTAGTTTAACTAAAAACCCTAATGTTAATGCTTGGGTTGATGAAATGATTGCTTTAACAAAGCCTGAAAAGGTAGTTTGGATTGACGGCAGCGATGAGCAGCTTGAGGCTCTCAGAGAAGAGGCTATATCAACAGGAGAAATGATTAAGCTTAATGAGGAAAAGCTGCCCGGCTGTTTATATCACAGAACTTTGCCTAACGATGTTGCAAGAGTAGAGGACAGGACGTTCATCTGCACAAATACAAAAGAAGAGGCAGGACCTACAAACAACTGGTGCGACCCTGAAGAAATGTATGCAAAGCTCACACCTATGTACGACGGCGTTATGAAGGGTAGAACAATGTATGTTATTCCTTATTCAATGGGACCTATCGGTTCACCTCTGGCAAAGGTGGGAGTTGAAATTACCGATTCGATTTATGTTGTTCTGAATATGGATATAATGACAAGAATGGGAGCTAAGGCTTTTGAGAACCTCGGTGATACTTCTAACGACTTCGTAAGGGGTCTGCACTCAAAGGCTGATGTTGACCCTGAAAAGAGATATATCGTACATTTCCCGCAGGATAACACAATATGGTCTATAAATTCGGCATACGGCGGAAACGTACTTCTCGGCAAGAAGTGTTTTGCTCTAAGAATTGCCTCATATCAGGGCAAGAACGAGGGCTGGATGGCTGAGCATATGCTTATTCTCGGCGTTGAAAAGCCAAACGGAGAGGTTAAGTACATTACTGCCGCATTCCCATCAGCCTGCGGAAAGACAAATCTTGCTATGCTTATCCCGCCTGAGGTTTACACTAAAAAGGGATATAAGGTATGGACAGTCGGCGACGATATAGCTTGGCTGAAGCAGGGCGATGACGGCAGGCTTTATGCTATCAACCCTGAAAACGGTTTCTTCGGGGTTGCTCCGGGAACAAATGCGAAATCAAATTTCAACGCTTTGGAATCTACAAGAAAGAATACCATTTTTACGAACGTTGCTATCAACAATGACGATATGACGGTATGGTGGGAAAAGCTTGACAAGAATCCTCCTGTTAATGCGACAGAGTGGAAAGGTGCAAAGGTAAACGGTCCTGAGTATGTTGCTGAGGGTAACAATCTTGCGCATCCCAACTCAAGGTTTACCGCTCCTGCTGAAAACTGCCCGTGCATTTCGCCTGAGTTTAATAACCCGGAGGGAGTTCCTATCTCAGCTATTATCTTCGGCGGAAGAAGAGCTAAGACGACTCCGCTGGTTTATCAGTCGTTTGACTGGACTCATGGAACATTTGTAGGTTCGGTTGTATCTTCTGAGACAACCGCCGCTGCAACAGGTGCTGTCGGAGTGCTAAGACACGATCCTATGGCTATGAAACCCTTCTGCGGATACCATATGGGAGATTATTGGGCTCACTGGGTTGAAATGGGCAAAAAGCTCGGAGACAAGGCTCCTAAGATTTTTAATGTAAACTGGTTCAAGCAGAATGACGAGGGCGACTTTATCTGGCCGGGATTCGGCGACAATATGAGAGTTCTTGACTGGATTATTCAAAGATGTGAGGGAACAGTAGGCGCACAGGAAACAGCAATAGGTTATCTTCCAAAGCCGGAGGATTTAAACCTTGAGGGTATTGAAGACGAGATTACTCCAGAGGTTTTAGACGAGCTTTTATCTGTTGATAAGGATCTATGGCGCGCAGAGGTTGCTGATATTCGCGAATTTTATAAGCAGTTCGGCGACAGACTTCCTAAAGAGATGTCTGATGAGCTTGACAAGCTTGAGGCAAGACTTAACAAGTAATCAAATTTCATAAATAACAAAGGACAAATCCATAACGGGTTTGTCCTTTATCTATAAACAGAATTATTATATTCTAAAGAGAGTTATTCTCAGTCAAAGAAATTATCAATCCGGTGCTTTTTATCAAACATATAGTTATATTGAAGAATATCGTAATCTGATAATATGTCGGGGTAAGATTCCGACTTTTTATTATCAGACAGGCTGTAGAATTGACCTTTTTTGTCATAATATCCGTTGACTGTCAATATTGGTATGCTTTGAAAAGAATCAAGACGGAAATTGTCAAAGCCTGTCTTTTTCATTCCGACGCTGTCTTTCATAATAGCTGAAAGATAATTAAGGCTTGTATTGATATTGGATCTTTCTTCTATATCATAGTTTGCCCAGATAATAAACGGAACTTTATATTTTTCCATAAGCTGTTCGTTTTTCAGCTTAGAGGACTTTTTGCCGAAAAGCTTGGTGTAGAACGCCTCGTGAACTCCCGGCTCGTGGTCTCCGAAAAAAACTATAACCGTATCGTCGTCAACATTTTCAAAGTAACTTATCAAGCTTTCAAGCGCCTTATCCGACAAATGGATAAGGTTGAGGTATCTTTCAGCTTGTGCGTCTTTGAAATTCTTATCGGTTATTTTGATTGTATCGGGCAGGTTGTCGAAATCCTCGTCATATCCGCTATGATTTTGCATGGTTACATTGAACAGATAAAACGGCTTGTCGCTTTTTTTCTTGGCGTTTTCGTATTCGTTTATAATTCTTTTAAAATCTGTTTCATCTGATATAAACTTTCTAACATACTTTGCGTCTGAAAAATCTTCCATAGTGATAAATCGGTCAAATCCGATAAGGGGATAAATCGTTTCTCTATTATAACCGCTTGCGCGGAACGGATGCATCGCAATGTTGCCTTGATACTCCTGTTTCTTCAGATATGTCGTAAGAGACGGGATTTTATCTTTGATAAAAAGCTGGTACGGTGTGGAGGTAGCAGGTAGAAATGCTTTGGAACAGCCTGTCAGAAATTCATATTCCGAATTTGCAGTTTGCCCTCCGAACACCGATACATATGCAAAGCCGCGCACGGTATCCTCTTTAAGACTGTTAAAAAACGGTGTTACCTCCTCATTGGTGTTAAAGTGTTTTCCGACAGATTGCAAATCTGAAAATGCCTCGTCCATTATTACAATTACGTTAGGTGTTTTATAGCCTTGATTTGAGTCTGTTTTATATTTATCTGCAATAGCCTCAGCCTTATCATAGCTATATTTTTCAGGCTCTTCTATAAGAAGAAAATTGATGCTCTTGGTAAACGTCAATACAAATCCGTACTTTCTGTAACTCTTTTGAGGCATAAAAGTATTTATGCGGACAGGAACAGTCTTATCTAAAAAATCTGTGTTAAACAAAAGGTTTACTGAGAATACCGCTATTGCCGCGTAGGCTATTGTAATAGGTATCCTTATTTTCCACGAGAAACCTTTATAGCTTTTCAGCTTGCATAGTGCAATAATCCAAACTACTGAGAGTAGAATTATCGCATATGTGAAATAGTTTAATGAATAATCGTATTCGCTCATAACGTTCATAGCGGTTCTCAGAGAGGACAGGTCAGTAGCAAGCAAAGGTATGCCTCTGAATGAAAATGTATAGTAGCTTGCAATTCCTGCTACACAGCTAAAGCTTATAGTAAATATAGAAGAAACTTTCGTGCTGTTTGTAAAAACGTAAATCAAAAGCATAATAAGACCGAGTATAACTATACTTGTAAGTACCCGTTTTTTACCTAACATTCTTACAGTATCCAGAAGAAGAGTGCTTTGCTGGATATTACTATATTCAAGCATAAAAAATGAAACGACAGGTGTGAGAACAAACATTAATACTGATGCTATTTTGTTGAGAATATCTCCTAAAATATTTTTAACAAACAGCAAAGCTCCTCCGAGAGCAACCATAGAAGTTACGAAAATTGTTCTAGCCGAAGCATTCACATCTGATACAATCTCTTTGTAATTTGTAACTACACCTGTACGGAAGTCCTCGTGCAGCCAATAATAAACATATAGCAATACCAGTATGACAAGTCCCGCAAGCTTAAATATAAACCCTAATTTTTCCCTTCCGGCTTTACTTATTTCATTTTTACTACTATTTTTCTCTGCGTTATTATTTATATTGTCTGTAGTGTCGCTGTTATTAATTTCTGTCAAATCGCTGTGAAAGCTTGCAGCGTTATCATTTGAGATTTTTTCGTCAGTAGTGACCTCTTTGTCTGAACCCTTTTCAACACTTTCATTATCCATTACATTATCGTTCATTAAAGTCCCTTTCTCTATCCCGTTATATGTAAAGCTAGTAAACATTATACTGTATAATTACCGATTTTTCAACAAAAATAAAACGAAGAAATTAAAATGAAGAAAAGCAAAGCAGTAAAAATATTAAAGGTTATCCGCCGCCTCTTTTAGTACGGCGGGTAATGATGATTTTATCGTCAACGACACATAGTCTATCAATTTTTTTCTGTCATAGGGACGCTTGTTTTTTAACAGTCTTACAATCTTTCCGACAATTGCCTCAGTATAGAATTCGCATATGAATATCCTGAAGTCGTCGCCTACGTCAATACCCATAATTTCCTCATAGCGATTAATTATGGTCATTACAATGCTGTTTAAGTCATTGTGGAAAAATCTATTTAATTCGTTTGAGCCTATAGAGTCATAGGCGCAGTTTAGAATATGCTTGTTTTCCTCTACATAGTCCAGAACAAAATTGATAGCGTCCTCATAATCCAACAGCAAGTCGAAGTTCTTTACTACTTCTATTGCCTCCTGCTCAAGCATCCATTTGAGCAAATCCTGAATATTCTCAAAGTGATAGTAAAACGTCTTGCGGTTAATTTTGCAGTCGGCGACAATTTCACTTACAGTTATTTTAGAAAGCGGCTTTTTCTCCATGAATTTTTTGAGAGAGGCCGCTATTGTTTTCTTTGTGTTTAGAGTTGTTATATCGTGTTTCATTTATTGTCCCTCCATAATTTATTATACACTTGTCCTATAAATTTTTCAATAGCCCATTTGTCACTTTTGACCGTCAAATGCGTTCTTTTGTCCGAATTTTCAACATTTGAACAGATTTAACCGTTGATGTGTTAAATTTGATGTATATAATTATACTTTAAAGGCAGGTGCAATAAATGAATGAGCAAAAACATCTGAAATACAATATAGTCATGAATACTACCATTGGGAATAAAACAGGAACGCTATATGCAAAAGTCGCAGACGATACTTTGACGTGCGTCATAATAATTATGAAAAATGAAAATTATTTCAGCGGAATAATTAATTCTTATGGTAAATTTAAAATTCACGGACACCTAAAAACTCTTACGAATAATATAGAATGTGATGGCGAGGGGTATCTGGACGATAGTACAATTACCTTCACGCTCAATGCCGAGGGGCGAAAACTGATTATTACAGGAACATCCGATGTGAAGGTAGGCGATTATATTTGAAAAAGTTATATAAGGGAATAACCTCAAAGCCAAAGCTGGTAATAATTATATTTATACTATTTGCAGTTTTCTGTGCGCTTATAAGAGGCTTTGTTGAGGTCAATTATGATATAAACGACTATC
This sequence comes from uncultured Clostridia bacterium, assembly GCA_947631265.1. Classification (GTDB taxonomy): domain Bacteria; phylum Bacillota; class Clostridia; order Oscillospirales; family Ruminococcaceae; genus UMGS1601. Next base: position 18,905 of record CANRKQ010000015.1, read on the forward strand.
TTCCGGACGACAGCAAATCTACAGTTTCAATAGATGTAATGAATAAGGAATTTGACGGCGGGATCCCCAATGCAAGAGTGATGATTCAAGATGTAACTGTTGCTAAAGCGTTGGAATATAAGGATAAAATCTCCGATATTGGCGGAGTTTCCGATGTGACATGGCTTGACGACAGCATAGATATTACTCAACCGCTTGAAGTTCAGGATACTGATACGGTTGAAACATATTATAAGGATAATACCGCTTTGTTTTCTGTTACGATAGAGGAAGAGCATATCATTGACGCGGTTTCAAAAATCAGAGAGATCATCGGTAATGACAACGCTATGGAGGGTTCTGCGGTATCTACTGCGGTAGCTACCGAAAGCACAGTAAGCGAAATATATAAGATCGCAATAATTGCGGTCATATTTGTACTTGCAGTTCTGATTCTCAATACTCTTTCGTGGGCTGAGCCGGTTATTATTCTTATCGGACTGGGAATTGCAATTTTAATAAATATGGGCAGCAACGTTATTTTTGGTGAAATTTCCTTTGTTTCAAATGCGGCGGGAGCTATTTTACAGCTTGCCGTATCTCTTGATTACTACGTCTTTTTGCTGCATCGTTTTGAAGAAAGCCGAAAGGATTTCTCAAACCCAAGAGACGCTATGGTCGACGCGCTTTGCAAATCTACAAGCTCCATACTATCCAGCGGACTGACAACGGTTATAGGTTTTGCTGCGCTTTGTCTTATGAGGTTCAAAATAGGTCCTGACCTGGGAATGGTTCTTGCAAAGGGTGTGGCGATAAGTCTGATAAGTGTGTTTGTATTTATGCCGAATTTTATTCTGTTGGTATACAAAATTATCGACAAAACACGCCATCGGCCTTTTGTACCAAGGTTTGAAAGGTTCGGCAAATTTGTAAGTAAGGTAATGATACCTTTTGTATGCGTTTTTGTGGTGGCAATTGTTCCGTCTTACTTAGCGTCTAACTCAAATGATTACTATTACGGTTCAGCACATATTTTTAATGAGAAGACCAAGCTGGGCTCTGATACCGCGTTGATCGAGCAGGTTTTTGGAAAAAGCGATACATATGTACTTATGGTTCCGAACGGTGATAATGTAAAGATAAAGGAGCTTTCAGATGAGCTGAAAAAGCTGCCGCAGGTGACGAACATTCTCTCATATGTTGATACGGTAGGTGAGGAGATTCCTGAGGAGTATATTGATGATGATACTCTGTCTATGCTTGTTTCAGACAATTTCAGTCGTATGGTAATAAGTCTTGATACCGATTATGAGGGAGAAGATACATTTGAACTTGTGGAGAAAATCAGAAATACTGCTGAGAGTTTCTACAAAGACGAGTATTATCTGGCAGGAAACGGCGTAAGCACTTACGATTTGATGAATACGGTTACAAGCGATATGATGAAGGTCAATCTGATCGCAATAGCGGCGGTTTTTGTAGTGCTGTTATTCACTATGAGATCAATTACTCTGCCGATAATTCTTGTAACAGGCATCGAAACGGCTATATGGCTGAATTTATCGATTCCTTATTTTAACGGAAATACAATTTTCTATATTGCTTATCTTATCATCAGCTCTATTCAGCTTGGCGCTACGGTAGATTATGCAATCCTTCTTACAGACAGGTATATGGAGTATCGCCAAAAAATGCCTAAAAAACAAGCCGTTGTAAGTGTGATTTCCTCATGCACCGTTTCAGTTCTCACGTCGGGAAGCGCGCTTACGGTTGTAGGATTTCTTCTGGGACGCTTTTCGACTCACGGATTGCTCGCTCAGCTTGGATTTTTTATCGGCAGAGGAACGCTGTTTTCATTGGCAATAGTAATGTTTGTATTGCCCGGACTGCTTTTCCTTTTAGACGGGATTATTGGTAAAACAACTAAAAATATTGATTTTTATACTAATTGATGAGGTGATCGTGATGAGGGTTTTTAATAAAATAATTTCTGTATTGCTGTCATTTTTGATTATGATTTCTGTTGCCTTGCCGGTATCGGCACAGTCTTCTGAAAAAGAAGAAGTGATTTATATTATGACAAACGCTAACGGTTCGGTTGACGGAGTTTACGCAGTCAGCATTTTTAACAGCGGAGATATTACCGACTACGGGGAATATAACGATGTAAAAATGCTTAACACAAGTGATGAAATAACCGTAGACGGAGATAAAATAACATTTAGAACGGATTCAGATAAGGCATATATGCAGGGAACTTTGACAAATGCTGAAATTCCGTGGATAATATCAATTAAGTATTTTCTTAACGGGGTTGAAATGACCGCTGATGAAATAGCAGGGAAAAGCGGAGATCTGGAAATTAGATTTTCGATTGAAAAGAACAAAAACTGCAAAACAGATTTTTTCAACAGCTATGCTTTGCAGTCAACATTTACACTTGATACCAAGCTATGCTCGGAAATTACCGCTGATGACGCAACAATTGCAAATGTGGGAAGCAACAAACAGCTTACATATACAATTCTTCCGAACAAGGGCATTGATACGAAGATAACTGCGAAGGTCGAAAATTTTGAGATGTCTGCGGTTTCGATCAACGGAATAAAAATGAATCTTGACTTAGATGTAGACAGCAGCGAGATTACAGATAAAGTGAGTGATCTCAGTGAGGGGATCGATAAAATTGATGACGGTGCAAAGCAGGTCTACAATGGTTCAAATGAGCTGAAGGACGGCGGAAATACTTTAAAAAGCAATTCGTCAAATATATATGGAGGAACTAAAAATCTTGATAATGGAATTGATGAACTGTTATCGGGTATAAATACATTTCAAAGCGGACTTGATGAAATTAATTCTCAGTCAGAAAACCTCACGAGTGGTTCCTCGCAGGTGAAAAGCGCATTGGAAAAAATTCAGACCTCTCTTGATTCAGTTTCCGCTGACGCAGAAGAGTTAAAAGAGCTGACGTCTGCATCAGGACAAATCAAAACTGCGATTACTAATTTGAAAAAAGGCGCGTCAGAGCTCAAAAGCAATCTTGAATATGCTAAGTACAAAGCAACAATGTCTGCAAACGGACTTGATATTGACAAGCTCTATATTGGAAATTCTCAGGCAATTGAAAGTCTTACAGCGCAGATCTCACAGTTAAAGGAAACGCTTAATAAAATTCAAGGAAATGAAAATTTCAAGGAACAGGCTGAACAATTGCAGGCGCAGATTTCACAGCTTACCGATATTGTAACTTTGCTGACAGGAAATAACGGTATGATTTCGGGTACTGAGCAATACCTTAACGGTTTATCCGGCGGAGTTTCAGAGCTTTATGCAGGACTGGAACAGCTTGAAACGAACTACAATGAATTTGACAAGTCTATAAACACATTGGCGAACAATTTAAGCGAAATGCTTGTAAACATTTCAAAGCTATCAGATGGAATTGACACTCTGGTAAACCAATACAAGACTCTGGACGGCGGAATTAAATCATATACCGGAGGCGTTGGAAAAATTGTAAAGGGATTTTTGAAAATTAAGGGCGGAGCGTCCGACCTTGCCAAAGGAAGTAATTCACTAGTTGAGGGAACGGAGACTTTTGACGGGGGAATTGCAAGCTTATACAGCGGTATAACGAAATTATCCGACGGAGCAGGAGAGCTTTATGAGGGTACTGATAAAATAAAAAATAAAACGTCGGGAATGGACGGGAAAATAAATGATAAAATAGACGATGTAATTTCATCTATAAGCGGGTCTGAAAGCGAAACCTGTTCGTTTGTATCAGATAAAAACACAGACGTAACTTCAGTTCAGTTTGTGATTAAGACGGATAAAATTGAAGTCAGGGAAAAGGAATCTGAGGAAAGCAATAAAGAAGAAAAACTTACCTTCTGGCAAAAGCTGCTTAGATTATTCGGGATTAATTAATTTGATATTTTGTAGTATATAATCTATTATTTTCAGTTGTAAAATTATTTCTTATTGAAAAGCTAATGGCTTTGGAGTATAATAATTTTGTTATTTACAATTTAAGAAGGTGTTTTTTTCTATGAACAGAGAACAGCTGTTGCAGTTCATAACGGAGCAATACAGTATAGATGAAGAACATCCTTGGGGAAAATACCCTGAACATACTGTATTCAGACACCATAACAATAAAAAGTGGTTTGCTCTTATAATGTCTATTCCCAAAAGCAGGCTGGGGCTGACAGGAATTGATATGATAGATATACTTAATGTCAAATGTGACCCGATTTTGATTGGCTCGCTAAGACAGGAAAAAGGTTTTTATCCGGCATACCATATGAATAAAACAAATTGGATAACTATAGCATTAGACGGCAGCGTAAGAGATGATAAAATTAAATGGTTGATTGATATGAGTTTTGATTTAACATTTTGATAAAACTATAGGATAAGACTAATTGATAAAACTATACTAAAAAAGCACCGTACGGCTCAGCCGTTGCGATGCTTGTTTTTTTATGTTGCCGCTTTTTGTTCAGCGGTAAATGATTGAAGAAAGTAATACTTTATGCTCTGTTTTATACTGCCTTTATATACAATATATCATTCGACATATATCGTTCGACGCTTAATGCGTCTGACAATTTACTTTTTGCTTATCTCAGAAATTTCATTGATAATGTTTAAAATGTGCATTTGTGTGTCATTACCCATGTTAAGTACTGTGTAGTATATTTCTGCTGCAGGAGTGGATTCAATTGAATCTATGGTAAAACATTCAAATAATTTTGCAATAGGTATTTTTAACCCCCGGGATAGCTTTTGTATACTTTTTAACGATGCGTTTTTTTCTCCTCTCTCTACTTGCCCTATATATGTTGAGTGCAGCCCGCATCTCTCGGCTAGCTCTTCTTGGCTTATGTTTAACGCCTTGCGATAACTTTTTATTTGCTTACCAAATATTTTTGAAATATTCATAAATTTCAACTCCCATAAAATAAGACTATAGTATGTAATTGTTTAATTCAACAGTCTATTGACTTTATTTTATGATTTTGATATACTATAAATATTATTATGAGCAAAAATATATAATAATACATATTTTAGATTAAGGAGTTCCATAAATTTATAAACAAAAACTTATATTTTATAATCCGTTACCGCAGCTTATATTAAAGGGTTTTTATTTTATCTGGTCTTATTTAAATAATGTTATTTAGCAGATTATTTTTGAAAAAGAGTAAAAATATACATTTTATTATTTGTTGACATTTAAGAGCATTATGTTATAATTAATATGTATGTGTTATATAAAAAATTGTGTTTTAAGCGTTGTTTAAAGTGTTATTCATTCAATTTGAATGTTGTAAAACAAATGAATATATCCCTTTAATTTCTCCGCACAGTTTGGGGAGTTTTAAGCGGCATTGGTAAACAATTTGCTGTATTTAAACTGTGCGTAAATGGAACAGTAAAAGTGCTCCAAAAATTTCTTTCCAGGAGGAAAATACTATGAAACATAATAAGAAGACAATAAAACTAAACAGAATAACAAACAAATTTATATCAGTATTTCTCAGCCTGT
>CANRKQ010000016.1 GCA_947631265.1 uncultured Clostridia bacterium
AATGGATAATTATTTTTCAGCATCGTTCATAAGCTTATCACATTGATCGCTTAGTCTTTCTGCTTGTTCTGCAAGACACTCAAACGCTCCTCTGAAAATGTCGTCTTCAAATGAATTAATAAAGCATAATAAACAGACCTGTGAAAGCCCTGTCAACATTCTTGCTTTCAGTTGTATTTTTTCAAAATCACACAAACTAATACCTCTGATTGGTTTACTCATTGATGTCACTCCTTTTATTTTAACTTGCACGATACCATACTGGTATGTTTGCATAATACCATACTAGTATGGTATATTTCAATAGATAAAATGTATAAATATAATTAAAATATTTGTGTATATTGACTATATTTACAAATATGATATATTAAATGTGAGATTAAAGGTGAAAATATGCCAGCTAGTAAAGCAAAGATAAGAGCAAATGCAAAATATAATAAAAATCATTATGACAGGATTGATTTGAGACTTCCTAAAGGTGAAAAGGAAGTAGTTAAATCTCATGCAATTAAATATGATGGATCATTAAATAAATTTCTTAACAGGGCGATCAAAGAGGCTATGGAAAGAGATAAAAGGGAGATTAACTAGCTTATACATTGGGAAATCTGTCGGCTTTTATTATTAACTAATGGTAAAATTCTGAATAAGCTATTGAAATTTATTGACTTTTGTTATACAATAATAGAAATGGCTGTTTATAAACAGCTTACAAATAACAGCTAAGGCTGAAAAAAATCATAACAAGAGAGGATGTCGTATTAAATGGCAGGTCTGAACAAGATAACGGTTGATGACATTAATGTTAAAGGAAAGAAGGTTTTAGTTCGCTGTGACTTTAACGTACCGCTGAAAGACGGCGTTATAACAAACGATAACAGAATTACAGCGGCACTGCCGACAATTAAAAAGCTTATATCAGACGGAGGAAAGGTAATTCTTTGCTCTCACTTAGGTAAGCCAAAGAACGGTCCTGAGGAGAAGTTTTCGCTTGCACCTGTTGCAGCAAGGCTTTCAGAGCTTTTGGGCAAAGAGGTAGTATTTGCGAACGACGATGAGGTAGTCGGTGAAAATGCAAAGGCAGCAGTTGAGGCTATGAAAGACGGAGATGTTGTACTTCTTCAGAATACCAGATTCAGAAAAGAGGAAACAAAGAATCTTGAGCCGTTCAGCGGTGAGCTTGCGTCGCTTGCTGAGGTTTTCGTTATGGACGCATTTGGTTCTGCTCACAGAGCGCACTGTTCGACAGCGGGCGTTACAGAACACATAAAGGATACAGCGGTAGGATACCTGATGCAAAAGGAGATAAACTATCTGGGAAATGCAGTTGAAGATCCAGAAAGACCGTTTGTTGCGATTCTGGGCGGAGCAAAGGTTGCAGACAAGCTGAATGTTATATCTAATCTTCTTGAGAAATGCGATACGCTTATTATCGGCGGAGGAATGGCATATACATTTTTAAAGGCGCAGGGCAAAGAGGTAGGAACATCTCTTGTAGACGATACAAAGATTGACTACTGCAAGGAAATGATTGAAAAGGCTGAAAGTCTGGGCAAGAAACTTTTACTTCCTGTTGACACAACTATAGCGTCAGAATTCCCTGACCCAATTGATTCTGAAATTGATATAGAAGTCGTATCCAGCGACAGTATTCCGTCAGATAAGATGGGGCTAGATATTGGTACAAAGACAGCGGAGCTTTATGCCGAGGCAGTTAAGTCGGCTAAGACAGTAGTATGGAACGGACCTATGGGTGTATTTGAGAATCCTGTACTTGCTAAGGGAACTATTGCGGTTGCGCAGTCTTTGGCAGATACAGACGCTGTTACAATTATCGGCGGAGGAGATTCAGCGGCGGCAGTAATTCAGCTTGGCTTTGCAGACAAGATGTCGCACATCTCAACAGGCGGCGGAGCGTCGCTTGAATATCTTGAGGGTAAGGTTCTGCCGGGCATCGACGTTATTGCTGATAAGTAATATATTGATTGAGGATTGCCCTGAAATTCGGGCAATCCTCAAATTTTGATAAAAACGACAAACAAGAATATTAAAGGAGATTTTAAAATGAGAAAAGATTTAAGGCAAGCGGTCATCGCAGGAAACTGGAAAATGAACAAGACAAGACCCGAGGCAAAGGCGCTAATTGAGGAGCTAAAGCCGATTGCGGCAGACAAGACCTGCACGGTTGTAATATGTGTACCTTTTACTAATCTTGAGACGGCGCTCTCGCTTACAGAGGGAACAAATATCAAGGTAGGCGCTGAGAACTGTCACTTTGAGAAAAGCGGTGCATACACAGGGGAGATTTCGGCAGATATGCTTGCAGAAATGGGAGTAGAGTATGTAATACTGGGTCACTCGGAGAGAAGGCAGTATTTTGCTGAAACAGATGAAACGGTAAACAAGAGAACAAAAGCGGCCCTTGCGGCAGGGCTCAAGCCAATCGTCTGCGTGGGAGAGCTTTTGTGGGAGCGTGAGTGCAACATTACTGAAGAGGTTATAGCACGTCAGATAAAGCTAGATTTTTATGATATCAGCGATGAGGATTTAAAGAAGTGTATAATTGCATACGAGCCGGTTTGGGCAATCGGCACTGGCAAGACTGCTACTGCAGATCAGGCACAGGAGGTTTGCAGGTTTATCCGTGATACGCTGGCAAAGCTTTATGATAAGGCTGTTGCTGATTCGGTAACAATTCAGTACGGCGGTTCAATGAACGAGAAAAATTGTGCCGAGCTGCTTTCTAAGGAGGACGTTGACGGCGGTCTTATTGGCGGAGCGTCGCTTGTAGCAGAAAAATTCGGAGTTTTACTAAAAGAGGCATCAAAATAGATACAGATCAATTTATAAGGAGAAAATTCAAATGGCTAAAAAACCTGTTATATTAGTAGTAATGGACGGTATAGGCAACAGCATTACTGGTCTTGGCGACGCTGTTTCAGAGGCGAATACGCCTACGCTTGACAGACTTCTCAAAGAATGTCCCAATACATCTTTAAAGGCACACGGCGACGCAGTAGGACTTCCTACTGATGGCGATATGGGTAACAGCGAGGTTGGACATAATGCTCTTGGCTGCGGGCAGATATATTCTCAGGGGGCTAAGCTTGTAAATGAGTCTATCGAAAGCGGCAAGATGTTCGCAAGTGAGACATGGTGCGAGGTTATAGACAACGTTAAAACTCATTCGTCGGCGCTTCACTTTATCGGACTTCTTTCTGACGGTAATGTACACTCTAACATATCGCATCTGAAAACAATGATTGCAAAGGCTAAGGAGCAGGGAGTTAAAAAGGTAAGATGTCACGTTCTTTTAGACGGTAGAGATGTTCCGTCTACATCGGGACTTCAGTATATCGACGAGCTTGAAACGTGTATGGGAGAGCTTAATGACAGTTCGTTCGACGCTAGAATTGCATCAGGCGGCGGAAGGATGAAGATAACGATGGACAGATATCAGGCAGACTGGGGAATGGTCGAGCTTGGTTGGAAAACTCACGTTTTGGGTGAGGGCAGGCAGTTTGACAACGCAACTATCGCTATTGAAACATACAGAACAGAAAATGAAGGAATTATCGATCAGGACTTACCTCCGTTTGTTATTGCTGAAAACGGCGAGCCTGTAGGAAAAATTGTTGAAAATGACAGCGTTGTTCTGTTCAATTTCAGGGGCGACAGAGCTATTGAGCTTTCTATGGCATTTGATGATGAGGATTTCACTTTCTTTAACAGAGGACCAAAGCTGAAGGTCGTTTTTGCGGGAATGCTGCAATATGACGGAGATTTAAATATACCGAATAAATATCTGGTAAGCCCGCCTGAAATAACAAACACACTTTCAGAGCTGCTTGTTAAGAACGGATTAAGCTCTTATGCTGTTTCTGAAACGCAAAAGTATGGACACGTTACATACTTCTGGAACGGGAATAAGTCTGAGAAGTTCAGCGAAGAGTTGGAAACGTGGAAAGAGATACCGTCTGACAAAGTTTCGTTTGACCAGAGACCCTGGATGAAGTCGGCTGAGATTACAGATGATTTGATAGCGGCTGTTAAGTCGGGTAAGTATGACTTTTTACGCTGCAATTATCCAAACGGAGATATGGTAGGTCATACGGGAAGTATGGCGGCTACCATAATAGGTGTTGAGGCTGTTGACCTGGGGCTTTCAAGGCTTATCAAGGCTTGCGAGGACATAGACTGCACTATTATGATCACAGCGGATCACGGAAATGCTGACGAAATGTTGGAAAAGAATAAAAAGGGTGAGATTCAGGTAAGAACCGCGCACTCTCTTAACAGAGTACCTTTTATTATTTATAATAAGAATACTGAGTATACTATTAAAGAGGGCAACTATGGACTCTCTAATGTTGCGCCAACGGTTGCAAAGGTTCTTGGAATTGAAACGCCTTCTTGTTGGGAAGACAGTATGATTTAGTCAGTATCAATATGTGTGTGGCAGGTTGAGAGACAGTCAATTGACTGTCTCTTTTTATATCTCTTTTTACATAATGACATAATGACCCATTCGTTTCATCTATATTTTAGACTTTACATTTATTCTTTAGTTACTTCGAGCCGCCGAACGCTATGCCGTTTATGGACAGTCTGATAAATGTAGAAATAATTTTTAAAAATTTTTTGAAAAAGTCTTGACAAGTTTTTGGTATTATAATATAATAATAAAATGTATCATAATGGAGTTTTACACCTATTACAACGAAATTCTAAGGTAAAGGGAAGTGAAATTTAGGTTTTTATTTAGCTGTTTTTGTGTAAATGTGAAGCTGAAATGGTACACCCTAAGCTAGTTTAATTAGATTAAGGAGTGATTAAGCCTATGGTAAATGTCAAGGATGTCAAGCTTGGCAAAACAACCCGTAAGAGCTTTTCTAAGATTAATGAAGTATTAAAGATGCCTAATCTTATTGAAGTTCAGAAAAAGTCATACAAATGGTTCTTGGACGAAGGTTTAAGAGAAGTATTCAGAGATGTATCGGCAATCACTGATTACAACGGAACTCTTGAGCTGAGTTTCATTGATTACAAAATAGATGACGAGCCTAAGTATTCGGTTGCTGAGTGTAAAGAAAGAGATGTAACATATGCAGCACCGCTGAGAGTCACTGCAAGACTTAATAATACAGAGACCGGTGAAATAAAAGAAAGTGAAGTCTTTATGGGAGACTTTCCTTTGATGACAGACAGCGGTACGTTTGTAATCAACGGAGCCGAGCGAGTTATTGTATCACAGCTTGTGCGTTCTCCGGGCGTGTACTATGCGTGCGATAAGGACAAGACCGGAAAAGACTTATTTAAGTCAACGGTAATACCTAGCCGCGGTGCATGGCTCGAATATGAAATGGATTCAAACGACGTAGTATATGTAAGAATAGATAAAAACAGAAAAATTCCTATCACCACATTTATAAGAGCAATAGGTATAGGAACAAATACTGAGATATATGAAACCTTCGGCGAAGATGAAAGACTTATTCAGACCATCGAGCAAAAGGATTCGACTGCCAACAGGGAAGAGGCTTTGCTGGAAGTGTACAGAAAGCTCAGACCGGGAGAACCTCCGACAGTTGACAGTGCAGTTTCACATTTAAATAATTTATTCTTTGACGCTAAAAGATATGATTTGGCTAGGTTTGGAAGATACAAATTCAACAAAAAGCTTGGAATTTCATCAAGGCTGGCAGGACTTACTCTGTCAAGACCTGTTGTAAACCCTATGACCGGCGAAGTTATGGCTGATGCCGGAGAAACGGTAAATTATAAAAAGGCTGAGGAAATTCAGAATGCAGGTGTTAAGGTTGCATATGTCAATGTTGAAGTAAAAGAAACCTTAAATGTTGAAGGCGAAGTAATCAATAAAATTGAAGAAAAAGAAGTAAAGATTATCGGAAACGGTATGGTCGACATTAAAAAATATGTCGATTTTGACGTTGAAGAGTATGGCATAAATGAAATGGTTTCTTTCGAGGTATTGAAAGAAATTCTTGAAAGCTCTGAAAACGAAGATGAGTTAAAAGAGAATATCAAAGACCGTGCTGATGAGCTTGTTTCAAAGCATATAACAATTGACGACATTATAGCAACTATCTCATATTTTTTGAATTTGTGCGAATGTGTCGGTGTTGTCGACGATATCGACCACCTTGGCAACAGAAGGATCAGAAGTGTAGGAGAGCTTTTGCAGAACCAGTTCAGAATAGGCTTTACGCGTATGGAGAGGGTTGTCCGTGAGAGAATGAACATTCAGTCACAGGATCTGGAGGTTGTAACTCCTGCTGCGCTTATAAATATAAGACCTATAACGGCTGCCATTAAAGAGTTCTTCGGATCGTCTCCGCTGTCACAGTTTATGGATCAGAACAATCCTTTAGCTGAGCTTACTCACAAGAGAAGGCTTTCAGCACTCGGACCGGGAGGTCTGTCCCGTGATAGAGCCGGATTCGAGGTTCGTGACGTACACTATTCTCACTACGGAAGAATGTGTCCTATCGAGACTCCTGAAGGACCGAATATCGGACTTATATCATACCTTGCGTCATTTGCAAGAATAAACGAGTATGGATTTATCGAGGCTCCTTACAGAAAGGTTGATAAGGAGACGGGTGTTGTTACTGACGAAGTTGAATATATGACCGCAGACGTCGAGGATAATTATATCATCGCGCAGGCTAACGAGCCGCTGACCAAAGACGGAAAATTTGCTAGAAAAAAGGTAAACGGACGCCACCGTGATCAGATCTCAGAATTTGACAGGGAAGAAGTCGATTATATGGACGTTTCTCCTAAGATGGTTGTTTCTGTTGCTACTGCTATGATTCCTTTCTTAGAGAACGACGACGCTAACCGTGCGCTTATGGGTTCAAATATGCAGCGTCAGGCTGTTCCTCTGTTAAAGACCGAGGCGCCTATTGTAGGTACGGGTATGGAGTACAAAGCTTGCGTAGATTCAGGCGTTGCTGTTGTTGCAAAGGCAGACGGTGTTGTAAAAAGCGTATCGGCAGATGAAATTGTTGTTCGTGAGAATGACGGAAATATCAGGACATATACGCTGACAAAGTTCAAGCGTTCAAATGCCGGAACCTGCACAAATCAGAGACCTATTGTAGAAAAGAATGAAAAAATTGAAGAGGGTCAGGTCATTGCAGACGGTCCTGCCACATCAAACGGCGAGATCTCTTTAGGCAAGAACGCGCTTATAGGCTTTATGACATGGGAAGGCTATAACTATGAAGACGCTGTACTTTTAAACGAAAACCTAGTAAAAGAGGATAAATATACTTCTATTCATATAGAGGAATATGAAACTGAGGCAAGAGATACAAAGCTCGGACCGGAGGAAATCACAAGGGATATTCCTAACGTCGGTGAGGACGCGCTTAAAGATCTTGACGAGGACGGAATTATAAGAATAGGCGCAGAGGTAAGATCGGGCGACATTCTTGTAGGAAAGGTTACTCCTAAGGGCGAAACCGAGCTGACGGCAGAAGAAAGACTTCTTCGTGCTATCTTCGGCGAGAAAGCAAGGGAAGTAAGAGACAATTCTCTAAAGGTACCTCACGGTGAATCGGGAGTAATCATAGACGTAAAAGTGTTCACCCGGGAAAATTGCGATGAGCTAGCTCCGGGAGTAAATAAGCTAGTACGCTGCTATATTGCTCAGAAGAGAAAGATAAGCGTGGGCGATAAAATGGCAGGACGTCACGGAAACAAGGGCGTAGTATCGAGAATTCTTCCTCAGGAGGATATGCCGTTCTTAGAGGATGGAACGCCCCTTGATATAGTTTTGAATCCTCTCGGAGTACCTTCACGTATGAATATCGGACAGGTGCTTGAGGTTCATCTGGGTATGGCTGCAAAGGCTCTTGGCTGGAAGATAATGACCCCTGTATTCGACGGCGCACACGAGGAGGATATTCGCGAGTGCTTTAAAGAGGCAGGTATGGCGGAAGACGGTAAGGTTACGCTTTATGACGGCAGAACCGGAGAAAAGTTCGATAATCGGGTAACTGTAGGATATATGTATTACCTTAAACTTCACCATCTTGTTGACGACAAAATACACGCACGTTCAGTAGGTCCTTATTCGCTTGTTACGCAGCAGCCTTTAGGCGGTAAGGCGCAGTTTGGAGGACAGAGATTCGGAGAGATGGAGGTTTGGGCGCTTGAGGCATACGGCGCAGCGTACACTCTTCAGGAAATTTTGACTGTAAAATCCGATGATACTGTAGGCAGAGTAAAGACATACGAGTCTATTGTTAAAGGACAAAATGTTCCTAAGCCGGGAATTCCTGAATCGTTCAAGGTGCTTGTAAAAGAACTTCAGTCATTGTCACTTGATGTAAGGGTATTAGACAACTCGGGTGAGGAGATTGACTTGAAACAGTCGCTTGACGACGATGATATCGCGCCTAAGGCAGCTATCGACGATGATATTCAGATGTCTTTAGAGGAAGAGGATATTAGCGAAGGATTTTTCGCAGAAGACGATACTGGAAATATAGAAAGTATTGATTTAGATGAAGAAGTAAGCGGCGAGGAAGATGAAGGCATAGAAGCTATAGAGGACTTCATAGAAGACGAGTCGGACTTCTTTGAGAATGACTTTGCAAGTGAAGACGGATCAAACGGTGTTGAAGAAGAACAGTAACGAGTATTTAAAGAATTCTCATATAAAGGAAGAGGGGTCGAATATTGGAATTTAATACTTTTGATTCTATAAAAATCGGTCTTGCGTCACCGGATAAAATAAGAGAGTGGTCATACGGTGTTGTGACAAGACCCGAAACAATAAATTACAGAACTCAGAAACCTGAAAGAGACGGACTTTTCTGCGAAAAAATCTTCGGACCATCAAAGGACTGGGAGTGTCACTGCGGAAAGTATAAGAAAATACGTTTTAAGGGCAAGATCTGCGAGCGATGCGGCGTTGAGGTAACCCGAGCTAAGGTTAGACGTGAGAGAATGGGTCACATTGAGCTTGCCGCTCCTGTTTCGCACATTTGGTATTTTAAAGGTACTCCGTCGAGAATCGGTCAGATGCTTGAGATTTCGCAAAAGCGTCTGGAAGAGGTTTTGTACTTTACCAAATATATAGTTATAGATCCGGGCGATACCGAGCTTGAAAGATGTCAGCTTCTCACCGAAAAGGACTATGTGGAAATGAAGGAGAAGTATGAGGACAAATTTAAAGCCGGAATGGGTGCTGAGGCTGTAAAAGAGCTTTTGGCACAGATAGATCTCGATGAGCTGTCAAATAATCTTAAGGAAGAGCTTGACGGACTTCCTGCGGGGCAGAAGAGGATAAAGCTTTTAAAGAGACTTGAGATAGTAGAGGCGTTCAGGATTTCTGGAAACCGTCCCGAATGGATGATTTTAGACGTAGTTCCCGTTATACCGCCTGAGCTAAGACCTATGGTTATGCTCGACGGAGGACGTTATGCAACCTCTGATCTTAATGATTTGTACAGAAGAGTTATAAACAGAAACAATCGTTTGCAGAGAATGTTAGAGCTGCAGGCGCCCGATATTATAATCAGAAACGAGAAGAGAATGCTGCAGGAGGCTGTTGACGCGCTTATAGACAACGGCAGGCACGGCAGACCTGTTACAGGACCGAATAACAGGGCTTTCAAGTCTCTTTCTGATATGCTTAAGGGTAAGCAGGGACGTTTCCGTCAGAACCTTCTGGGTAAGCGTGTTGACTATTCAGGACGTTCGGTTATCGTAGTGGGACCTGAGCTGAAGATGTACCAATGCGGACTTCCGAAGGAAATGGCTCTTGAGCTTTTCAAGCCGTTCGTTATGAAAAGGCTGGTTGATACAAACCCGTCTATCAATATAAAATCCGCTAAGAAAATGGTTGACAAGGCAAGACCGGAAGTCTGGGACGCGCTGGAGGAGGTAATTCAGGGACACCCTGTACTGCTCAACCGTGCGCCTACTCTTCACAGGCTTGGAATACAGGCGTTTGAGCCCGTGCTTGTTGAGGGCAGAGCCTTAAAGCTGCACCCGCTTGTATGTACAGCTTATAACGCTGACTTCGACGGAGACCAGATGGCTGTTCACGTTCCTTTATCGGCAGAGGCTCAGACAGAGGCTCGTTTTCTGATGCTTGCTGCAAATAACCTTTTAAAACCGTCTGACGGACGTCCTGTTGCTATTCCTACACAGGATATGCTCCTTGGTTCTTATTATCTGACTCTATTAAAAGAGGGAGAAAAGGGCGAAGGAAAGATGTTCAAGGACGTAAACGAGGCTCTGATGGCTTATGACGCAGGAGTTGTATCTCTTCATGCGGCAATTAAGGTAAAGGTAACAAGGCAGATCGGCGACAAGCAGGTTTCGAGAATCATTGACGCTACTGTAGGAAGACTTATATTCAATGAAAATATTCCGCAGGATCTGGGCTATGTTGACAGAACAAATTCTGATAAGCAGTTTGATCTCGAGGTAGCGTTCTTAGTCAAGAAGAAACAGCTTTCTGACATTATAGAAAGATGCATTAAGATTCACGGAACAACAACGACCAGCGAGGTTTTGGATAAAATTAAGGATACAGGATATAAGTATTCAACAAAAGCGGCAATTACAGTTGCCGTATGTGATGCTGAAATTCCTGCTGCCAAAAAGGATATTATCGAAAAGGCTGACAGTTATGTCAATAGGGTTGACGCTCAGTATAAGAGGGGCTACATCTCAAGAGAAGAAAAATCCAAGAAGTTCATTGAAATTTGGAATAATGCTACCGACGAGGTTACAGACGCTCTTAAAGATGGTTTAGACCCTTACAACCCAATCAATATGATGGCTGATTCGGGAGCTCGTGGTAGCATCAACCAGATAAGACAGTTAGCGGGTATGCGCGGACTTATCGCTAACACTTCCGGTTCGACTATTGAGATGCCTATTCGCGCTAACTACCGTGAGGGACTTAACATTCTTGAGTATTTTATATCCTCGCGTGGTGCAAGAAAGGGACTTGCCGATACAGCGCTAAGAACGGCTGACTCGGGATATCTAACAAGAAGACTTGTAGATGTATCTCAGGACGTTATTATCCACGAAGAGGACTGCGGTACTAATCATGGTATTGAAGTATTTGAAATTAAAAACGGCAATGAGATAATAGAGCCTTTGAATGAGAGACTTGTAGGACGTTTCTTAGTTGAAGATTTGAAAGACGAGGAAACGGGCGAGCTGATAATTTCCAGCACAAGGCTTATGAACGAAAGCGACGCTGACAGGGTTGCCGCTTATATGCAAGAGCACAATATTGAAAAGATAAAAATTCGTTCGGTGCTGCATTGTGAATCGGAGCATGGTGTTTGTGCAAAATGTTACGGCGCTAACCTTGCCAACGGAAATCTTGCCTCTGTAGGTGAGGCTGTAGGAATTATTTCTGCTCAGTCCATTGGTGAGCCGGGTACGCAGCTTACTATGAGAACATTCCATACAGGCGGTATTGCGTCTGCTGAGGATATTACGCAGGGTCTTCCAAGAGTTGAGGAGCTGTTTGAGTCAAGAAAGCCGAAGGGCGCTGCTATTATTTCAGGTATTGACGGAACAGTTCGCATTGAAGAAGTGAAAAAGACAAAGCAAATTGTCATTACAAATGAGGATATCAATAATCCTGAACAGGAGAGCTACACGATTCCTTACGGATATAAGATAAAGGTTCATGAGGGAGATGTTGTCAAAGCCGGAGATCCTCTGACGGAGGGTTCAATCAATCCGGGTGATATTTTGGCTGTTAACGGTGTTGAGGCTGTTCAGAATTATATCATCACAGAGGTTCAGAAGGTTTACCGCTTGCAGGGTGTTGACATCAACGACAAGCATATTGAGGTTATCGTTCGTCAAATGATGAGAAAGGTCAAGGTAGACGATCCGGGCAGCAGTTATCTTCTTCCGGGTGCTTTGGTTGACGCTCACGAAATTGCGGCTATTAATAAGGAAATTCAAAGCGAAATTGACGGCGGCGATATCAATGCAAGGTTGATAACGACTATTCCTGTGCTACAAGGTATTACAAAGGCGTCGTCTAATTCAGACAGTTTCCTGTCTGCTGCCTCTTTCCAGGAGACTACAAAGGCGCTGACCGATGCTGCTATAAGAGGAAAGAGCGATAAGCTTATCGGTCTTAAAGAAAACGTTATTATCGGCAAGCTTATTCCTGCGGGAACAGGTATGGACGTTTATAATAATGTTCAAATAGCCAATACCGTTATTCCTGAAAAGTCAAAGACAACGGTCTAAAAAATATCAAGAACAGCTCTTATAAGGGCTGTTCTTTTTTGCCGGCGAGCCGCTGGACGCTCTGCTGACTTTTAGAAATAAGATGAATGTTTATGAATTTAAAAAAACTCTTGACAAAAGGAATAATTAAGTATATAATAACTTTTATGCTGACCTCGTATGGTCTGCTTAAATTTTACAGAAAGGAGTTATGATATGCCTACATTTAACCAGTTGGTGAGAAACGGCAGAAAAATGTCCACATCAAAGTCAACAGCGCCTGCTCTTCAAAAGGGATTTAACGCTCAGAAGAAGACTGCGATTGACCAGAGCTGTCCGCAAAAGCGTGGTGTATGTACAGCAGTAAAAACGGCTACGCCTAAGAAACCGAACTCTGCTATGAGAAAGATTGCCAGAGTAAAGCTTACAAACGGTCAGGAAGTAACTGCATACATTCCTGGTGTTGGTCATAATCTTCAGGAGCATAGTGTAGTTATGATCAGAGGCGGAAGAGTTAGGGATCTCCCCGGTGTGCGTTATCACATTATCAGAGGAACACTTGACGCTCAGGGCGTAACGGGAAGAATGCAAGCCCGTTCAAAGTACGGCGCAAAGAGACCAAAAACAGGCAAATAAGTCTGCACAATTAAGGTATAACTCAATAACCACAGTTTATGTGGAGTATTTTATTATAAATAGTAAAGTACCTCTGCATTGGACTGACGGGGCTGCGGTTACGGCTGCAGAGCGAGTACCTATGATATCATTTTATGAAGGAGGGAATTCTAGTGCCAAGAAGAGGTAAAGTTGCAAAAAGAGACGTTTTGCAAGACCCTATATACAAGTCAAAGCTGGTAACGCGTCTTATAAATAACGTAATGCTTGACGGTAAGAAGGGTGTTGCTCAGAAGATTGTATACGGAGCTTTTGAAATCGTAGAAGAAAAGACAGGAAAGCCAGCATTAGAGGCTTTTGAACAGGCAATGGAAAATATAATGCCAAGTCTAGAGGTCAAAGCTCGCCGTGTCGGAGGTTCGACATATCAGGTACCTATGGAGGTACGTCCTGAAAGACGTCAGACATTGGGACTTAGATGGCTTACGAACTATGCAAGAGCAAGACACGAAAGAACTATGAAAGAAAAGCTTGCAGCAGAAATCATGGACGCTGTAAACGGCGTAGGCGGAGCTTGTAAGAAGAAAGATGATACCCACAAAATGGCAGAAGCAAATAAGGCTTTCGCTCACTATCGTTGGTAATATTTATAGGAGGAATTTATGGCAAGAGATTGTTCATTGCAGGATACCAGAAATATTGGTATAATGGCTCATATTGATGCTGGTAAAACCACTACAACAGAGCGTATCCTATTTTATACCGGTATTAACCATAAGATAGGTGAGGTTCATGAGGGTGCTGCTACTATGGACTGGATGGAGCAGGAGCAGGAAAGAGGTATAACGATTACTTCGGCAGCAACTACTGCATTCTGGAAAAAACACAGAATCAATATTATCGACACTCCGGGACACGTAGACTTTACAGTTGAGGTTGAGCGTTCGCTTAGAGTACTTGACGGATCTGTAACAGTTCTTTGTGCAAAGGGCGGAGTTGAGCCGCAAACAGAAACAGTATGGAGACAAGCAGACAAATATCATGTTCCGCGAATGGTATACGTTAATAAAATGGATATCATGGGAGCAGATTTTTACAACGTAGTTGATATGCTTAAGACAAGGCTAAAAACAAACGCAGTTCCGATACAGCTGCCAATAGGCGCTGAGGACACATTCAAGGGAGTTATCGATCTGCTTGAGATGAAGGCGTATGTTTATTATGATGATCTGGGAAAAGACATAAGAGTAGAGGAAATTCCTGAGGATATGAAGGAAAAGGCTCAGCAGTATCACGACGATATGATCGAGCATGTTGCAGAGCAAGATGAAGAAATCATGATGAAGTATTTAGATGGTGAGGAGCTTACAATTGACGAGATCAAGCTCTGCATCAGAAAGGCAACTCTGGCGAACCATATGGTGCCTGTAGTATGCGGTACTTCATACAGAAACAAGGGAGTTCAGAAACTTCTCGACGCAATTGTTGATTATATGCCGTCACCTCTTGACGTTCCGGCAATAAAGGGTGTAAACCCTAATACAGACGCTGAAGAGGAAAGACCTTCATCAGACGATGCGCCGTTCGCAGCGCTAGCATTTAAGATAGCTACCGACCCGTTTGTAGGAAAGCTTTGTTTTTTCAGAGTATATTCGGGAGTTCTTGAAAAGGGCTCTACCGTGTATAATGCGTCTAAGGACGACAACGAGAGAATCGGAAGAATTCTTCAGATGCACTCTAACAACAGAAAGGATATAGATCAGGTATATGCAGGCGATATTGCAGCGGCTGTTGGTTTGAAGAATACAGGTACAGGCGACACATTATGTAACGAAAAGAATCCTATTATTCTTGAATCTATGGAATTCCCTGACCCTGTTATCGACTTGGCTATTGAGCCAAAGACTAAGGCAGGACAGGAGAAGATGGGCATTGCTTTATCAAAGCTTGCTGAAGAGGATCCGACTTTTAAAACTCATACTGACGAGGAAACAGGACAGACAATTATTTCAGGAATGGGTGAGTTGCACCTTGAGATCATTGTTGACCGTTTACTTCGTGAATTTAAGGTAGAGGCAAATGTCGGAGCTCCTCAGGTTGCATACAAGGAAACGATCAGAACAAATGCTGACGTTGACCATAAATATGCAAGACAATCAGGCGGTAAGGGTCAATACGGTCATGTTAAGATTCTTGTTGAGCCTAACGTATCTGGTAAGGGATATGAGTTTATTAACAAGATTGTTGGAGGAGCTATTCCTAAGGAGTATATTCCTGCCGTTGATGCGGGTATACAAGGCGCAATGCAAAGCGGTGTTTTAGCAGGCTATCCTGTAGTCGATGTAAAGGTAACCCTTTACGACGGATCGTATCACGAGGTAGACTCATCAGAAATGGCGTTTAAGATTGCCGGTTCTATGGCTTTCAAAGAGGCTATGAAGAAGGCAGACCCAGTTATTCTTGAGCCTATAATGAAGGTCGTAGTAATCGTTCCTGAGGAGTATATGGGAGACGTTATTGGAGATCTAAACTCACGGCGCGGACAAATTCAGGGTATGGACGCAAGACCGGGAGCACAGCAAATTAACGCTTTGGTACCGCTTTCTGAAATGTTCGGATATTCAAACGAGCTGCGTTCAAGAACACAGGGACGCGGACAGTATTCAATGGAACCTGACAGCTATATTGAGGTTCCGAAATCAATTGCAGAAAAAATTATGTCAAACAGAAACAAGAATAATGACTAAAATTTGTATTTAGATAAAAAAATACGTAAAAAGACTTGAAATTCTTGGGGAAGTAGGGTATAATACTTTTGTAACTTTTAAAAAGTAAAAAATATCAAATTATTTTTAAGGGAGGAAATCCAAATGGCAAAGGAAAAATTTGAAAGAACTAAACCCCATGTCAACATTGGTACTATCGGACACGTTGACCATGGTAAAACAACTTTAACAGCAGCAATCACAAAGGCACTTCACTTAAAGGGTCTTGCACAGTTTGAAGCTTATGATCAGATCGACGGCGCTCCAGAGGAGAGAGAGCGTGGAATTACAATCAACACAGCTCACGTTGAGTATGAGACAGATAAGCGTCACTATGCGCACGTTGACTGCCCCGGACACGCTGACTATGTAAAGAATATGATCACAGGTGCTGCTCAGATGGACGGAGCTATCCTTGTTGTAGCATCATCAGACGGTCCTATGGCTCAGACTAAAGAGCACTTACTTCTTGCACGTCAGGTTGGAGTTCCTTATATCGTAGTATTTATGAACAAGGCTGACCAGGTTGACGACCCAGAGCTTCTCGAGTTAGTTGAAATGGACATCAGAGAAACTCTTAACGAGTATGAATTCCCGGGTGATGATATTCCGATCATCAAGGGTTCAGCTCTCAAGGCTTTAGAGGCTCCGGACGATATTAATGATCCTGCATACGCTCCTATTCTTGAGCTTATGGATGCAGTTGACGAGTATATCCCGACTCCTGAAAGAGCATCTGACCAACCGTTCCTGATGCCTGTTGAGGACGTTTTCACAATCACAGGACGTGGAACAGTTGCTACTGGTAGAGTAGAAAGAGGAAAGCTCACAACCGGCGACGAAGTTGAAATCATCGGCTTGACAGAGGAAAGAGCTAAGACAGTCGTTACAGGTATCGAGATGTTCAGAAAGATTCTTGACTACGCTGAGGCTGGAGATAACATTGGCGCACTTCTCCGTGGAGTTCAGAGAGAGGACATCGAAAGAGGTCAGGTTCTCTGCGCACCTAATTCTATTCACCCGGAGACAAAGTTCAAGGGACAGGTTTACGTTTTGAAGAAAGATGAAGGCGGACGTCACACACCTTTCTTTAACAACTACAGACCGCAGTTCTATTTCAGAACAACTGACGTTACCGGCGTTATCACACTTCCTGCTGACAAGGAAATGTGTATGCCTGGTGATAACGTAGAGATCGGCGTTGAGCTTATCACTCCTATCGCTATCGAAGAGGGACTTCGTTTTGCTATCCGTGAAGGCGGCAGAACAGTAGGTTCAGGCGTTGTTACATCTATTGAAAAGTAATTAACGATTAATATGAAAACCATCGGAGGTCTTCCGGTGGTTTTTTGTTTATAGCTATTAAATTGTTACAAAAATTCATTGGAGAATAAGATGGATAAAACAAGTAAAGTGAAATATATGAAAAGGGCGTTGGAACTGGCGTCAGAGGCGGAAAAAATCGGAGAGGTTCCTGTCGGGGCAGTTGTTGTGAATAACAAAACGGGAGAAATAATAGGCGAGGGCTATAACCGTCGTGAAACTGACAGATCTCCTCTTGCACACGCCGAAATAATAGCAATTAACGAGGCAAGCAGGAATCTCGGCGGCTGGCGGCTTATAGACTGCGATATTTATATTACACTTGAGCCTTGCGCTATGTGTGCGGGGGCTATAATAAACAGCCGTATAGAAAAGGTTTGCTTTGGGGCGTTTGACCCAAGATTTGGCGCAGTTGGGTCTGCTGTAAATCTGTTTGACGGAAGGTTTAATCATTGTCCTGAGGTTGAAAGCGGTATTTTGCTTGATGAATGTTCTGAGGTAATTAGTGATTTTTTCAGAAAGCTGAGAAGAGAGAAATTATAGAATTATATAAAAAAGGGTGTACATCTAATTACGATGTACACCTTATATTTTTATCTGACAGTCAAATGTTTGTGTTGTTCAAGAAGATTTTTTATTTTCTCGTGGGGGTCAATGATAGATGAAATTGATAAATCGTGGTTCAACGACGCTATGAAGTATGCAATATACTTTGAAACATCTACCTCATAGAACCAGTCTCTGCTCAAAAGCTCAGGAGAACGATATGTCAGATTTGAACCAAAAACTCCGTCGATTATGCCATTTTCAACAGCCGTATCGAATTTTTCAAGTCCGTTTGTGAAGATAGCATATGTTGCATAAGCATAAATTTTTCTTGCTTTTCTCTTTTTAAGCTCGTATGCTAAATCGAGAACAGACTCTCCTGATGAGATAATGTCGTCTGCCACGAAAACGTCCTTGCCCTCAACGTCGTTACCCAGATATTCGTGAGCGACAATAGGATTTCTGCCGTTGACAATGGTTGAGTAGTCGCGTCTTTTATAGAATAATCCGAGATTTACGCTTAAAACCGACGCATAATACATATTTCTGTTTATAGCTCCCTCGTCAGGAGATATGATCATAAAGTGGTCTTTGTCTATGATAATGTCGTCTAGGTTGCGAAACATTGCCTTTAGAACCTGATATGACGGTATAATATTGTCAAAGCCCATCAGAGGAACAGCGTTTTGCACACGCGGATCGTGTGCATCAAAGGTGAGAATGTTTGAAACTCCCATAGCCTCAAGCTCTTGAAGAGCAACTGCGCAGTCTAAAGATTCACGATAACTTCTTCTGTGCTGTCTGCCGCCGTATAGAATAGGCATTATAACATTAATTCTGTGCGCTTTTCCTCCGGCTGCCTGAATAATTCTCTTTAGATCCTGATAGTGGTCGTCAGGGGACATATGGTTTTTCACTCCGAAATAATCGTATGTGCAGTTGTAGTTTCCGACATCGCAGATGATGAAAAGGTCGTCGCCGCGCACGGTGGATTTGATGATACCCTTTCCGTCGCCTGATGCAAACCTCGGACAATCGACTTCTATAAGGTAGCTGTCTTTAATTATTCCGCTTTCCGCAGCCCATTTTGTCAGATAGCCGTCGATTTTGGCACAAAGCTCCTGAGTGCCGTTCATTCCTATAATTCCTAGAGGTCCCACCTGAGTTTGCGGTTCAAATAAAACGCCGTTGGTATTGCTTTTCATAAAAAATCTCCTTATATATAATTTAAAAAATATCCTGTTTTTTCTTTCTTGAACGTCTTATGTTCAAAAAAAACGTCAGAGCAATAGAAATCAGCAGAAAAGCAGGCACGAGCCACGGTGACTTTGACTTCTCGATTTTTATTTGATTCCAAAGCTCTTGCATATAAGAATTGGTATCGTCAGAAAGATTTATAAAAACTTCTGTTTTCTCATTCAGATACTCGTCAGGCGGACAGCGAAGAGGATTAGCTTTAGTTTCCTCGTCAAAAAGGCTGTAGACGCCTGTGTGCGGCGTTGAGTAACAAAGATAATCGCAGTTTGCATATGCGACCTGAACCTCATTAAGATAATTTATATACATTTCAGCTGCCTGCTTATTTTTTGCAGCCGTCGGTATGCAAATTGCGTCTACAAACTTGTTTGTACCTTCCTTGGGTATGCAAAAGTCAAGGTCGCTGTTTTCGTCGATCATAGTCTGAACATCGCCTGCATAATATGGTGCGATTGCCGAAGAGCCTCCGCCGATTTTATCGAATATCTCATCCATTACATATGCCTGAACTAGACTTTTCTGCTGTTTGAGTGTGTTGGCTGCCTCTTCGAGCTGCTTTTTGTCCTCAGTATTCTGTGAATATCCAAGATAGGTAAGAGCAATTCCGAAAGCGTCACGGGGATTGTTGAACATTAATATGTTATTTTTGTTTGCCTCATCCCAGAGGTCGCACCAGCCAGTTATTTTCTTTTTCACCATAGTTTTGTTGTATACAATACAAACAATGCCCCATGTGTATGGAACTGAATATTCGTTTTCAGGGTCGTACTCAAGTCCTACAAACTTTTTGTCGATATATTTGAAATTAGGAATATTGCTGTAATCAAGCTTTTGAATAAGACCTTCCTTTTTCATCTTTGATATCATATAATCAGACGGGATAACTATATCGTAATCTCCTCCGCCGCTTTTAAGCTTTGAATAAAGCTCTTCATTGGTTGCAAAGGTCTTATAGTTGACTTTTATACCTGTAAGCTTTTCAAACTCGTCGTTTACGTCAAAATAATCATCTTCATTTATCGCCATATATTCGCCCCAGTTGCATACATTAAGGGTTATGTCTTTATCCTTTAGCTTTGAATAATCATAATCAGACAGCAGATTTTTATCAAACTCAGTCAGGATAGTATCCATATCGATCTGATCACGGGAGATATTTATTTCGGATCCTGCACTTACAGTACTGTCTTTTTCTGATACAGCATTGGCAGATGTAGTATTTTCTGCAGAGTTCTCCTCACTTGATAAAAAATTATTTACAGAACAGCCTGTAAGTGTGGATAGCATTAAAATCAACAATATTAATTTTTTTTTCATTATTAACTCCTTTTGTCATTATAACACAAATTTATAAAAATATCAAAAATAAAATCATGACCTTGAAGTTAAGTATTCTTGTTTTTCCTTTCTCAATTTGTAGTTGGATAGTATGTTTCTGATTATAAGAATTGCAAGAATAACTATAAAAATAATTGTGGAAAGTGCATTGATCTCAGGTGATACTTTTTTTCTTGTCATAGAGTAAATCGTTATAGGAAGTGTTTCAACAGTTGTTCCCGAGTTGAAATAGCTAACAATAAAATCGTCTATGGAGTAGGTTATAGCCATTAAGAAGCCGGATAAAACACCGGGCATTATTTCAGGAATAGTTATTTTAAAGAAAGCCTGTCTGGCATTGCAGCCTAGGTCCTCTGCCGCCTCGACCAGATTTGGATTCATCTGTCTAAGCTTTGGTATAATGCTGTAAATAATATAGGGAATGTTAAAGGTTATATGTGCGAGAATAAGAGATACAAATCCGAATTCAAAATTAGAATATACAGTAAACGCTCTGAATAACAGCATTAATGAAACACCGGTTATTATCTCAGGGTTGATTATAGGAATATATGTTACGTTCATAATGGTAGCCTTTGTGATAGGTTTCATTTTATTTATTCCTATTGCAGCGGCGGTTCCGATTACCGTTGCCAGAAGTGAAGATATAATTGCAATAATTATCGTGTTAAGAAGGGCTGTCATAATTGCGTCGTTATGAAACAGCTTTTCGTACCATCTAAGACTGAAACCAGTAAAATTTGCTCTTGATTTTGATGCGTTAAAAGAAAAGACAATCAGCACCAATATGGGAATGTAAAGAAAAGCTATAACAATAGAGGTAATTGTGCGTGATAAAATTTTATTCATTATATAACAGCCTCCTCACTTCCGAATTGATTGAACAGACTCATAATCAATATAACAATGACCATAAGAACAAGCGCCATTGCAGAGCCTAAATGTGGGTTATATGAGTTCCCCAAAAACTGTGATTCTATAATGTCTCCGATTAAATCGTTTGTGCCTCCGCCCAGCATTCTTGAAATGATAAATGTAGATACTGACGGTACAAATACTGTAATTATACCGGTTGAAATTCCCTGCTTTGAAAGCGGAAGAATGATTCTGGTTATAATGTGAAAGCCTGAGCAACCTAGATCCTGAGCTGCCTCAACAACACTTTCGTCAATCTTTGTCATTACAGAGTATAAAGGCAGAATCATAAATGGAATATAGTTGTATATCATTCCCAGAATAACGGCTCCTGAATTATTTATAAGGTTGAACGGTCCCACATTAAAAAGACCGAGAAATCTGTTTATGAGTCCGTTTTCTTCAAGCAAGGTCATCCACGCATATGTTCTTAGCAAAAAGTTTATCCACATCGGTAGTATGACGATCATAAGCATAGTTCCCTGTTTTCCTCTTGCAAGACGTGAGATCAAATATGAAACGGGAAGTCCGAGTATAAGACATATTATCGTTGCAATAACCGAGAATTCTATTGAACGGAACAAAACGTCTAGATAGTCGTTCATAGCAACAATATTTGAAAATGTGAATTCTCCGCTTTGTGTTGTGAAAGCAAAAAATATTACAAGCCCCAGCGGTATAACTGTAAATATGATCATCCATATAATATACGGAATAGATAAAATTTTAGATTTCATTTATAAAACCTAGCTCCTATTGGAGCGTTCCTCCTCTCACATTTGAATGGTCTGTCTAAAGTAAAATTGAGCGTAATCGAATTTCAAACAAAAATATAAGAAAAATCTCTGATTTTAAAGTTTGTCCTCCATTTTGTGCATAATATGAATGTCCATAGGCTCGATATTCATACCTATAAGAGAACCGACATTTTCATGCAGTGTTGATTGGATCTTCCACTCGTAGCCGCTTGACTCGACCATCATTTCATAATGCACGCCCTTAAATATGACGCTCTCTACAACTCCTGTTAATTTTCCCTGTGCCTGAGGAACGATTTTAATATCCTCCGGTCTGATGACAACATCGACAAGCTCGTCTTTTTCAAAGCCCGAGTCAACGCAGGTAAAGGAGTTTCCTGCAAAGTCCACAAGAAAGTCCTTTCTCATAATGCCGTCTATGATATTGCTGTCGCCTATAAAATCAGCTACAAACGCGTTTTTAGGTTCATTATAAATGTCGATAGGTGTTCCTATCTGCTGAATGATACCGTCGTTCATTACAACGACCGTATCAGACATAGTCAACGCCTCCTCTTGATCGTGGGTCACATATATGAATGTTATTTCAAGCTCCTGCTGAATGTTTTTAAGCTCTATCTGCATTCCCTTTCTAAGCTTTAAGTCAAGAGCTCCCAAAGGCTCGTCTAAAAGCAGAACCTTAGGTCTGTTCACCAAGGCTCTCGCTATGGCAACTCTCTGCTGCTGACCGCCGGAAAGACTCTGAACTGAACGCTTTTCAAAGCCTATGAGGTTGACAAGCTCTAAGGTCTGCTGAACTCTTGATTTTATTTCCTTGTCGCTCAGCCTTTTTATTTTAAGTCCGAAAGCTATGTTATCATAAATATTCAAGTGAGGAAACAGCGCATACTTTTGAAAAACAGTATTAACTTGTCTTTTGTGGGGCGGCAGCTTTGTGATATCCTTATTGTTGAAATAAAGCGAGCCGCTTTTCATTTGCTGAAATCCTCCGATAATGCGGAGAGTTGTAGTTTTTCCACAGCCCGACGGACCAAGAAGAGTGACAAATTGCTTATCAATAATATCCAGATTAATATTTTTTAAAATCTGTTCTCCATCGAAATCAACAATGGCATTCTTTAGACTGATAATAATGTTTTCCAATTTAGCTGACACTTCCTTTTCATAATAATTTTTACAATAACGCTAAGATGATTATAAATTATTTTGTTTTAATTTACAATAGTAATTTTATATATTTAATTTATTTCACAAAAAAGTATAAAAATAAATACTTACTTTTAACATTTTGCTTTGAAAAATAACAAAAAAATATTGCTATTTATTTGAATATAGTATATAATATAATAGAATATTTATATCTATTTTTACTATATGACGCACTCTAGTAAAAAAGAATTTTACATATTATATTGTGATTGTTTTTAATATAACTTACTGAAAATAAAGCGTTTCAAGAGGAGAAAGTTTATGACAAAAGCTGAAATGTTTTTTGATGAAATAAAGAATAAAAAAATTGCTTTCATAGGAACAGGAGTAAGCCATAACGATTTAATAAGATTATTTTTGAAGAAGGGTTATAATATAGTGATCTGCGACAAAAATAATCTTGAGGTCAAGAATAAAGAGCTTTATAAAGAGTTTAAACAGGCAGGCGCTGAATTTTCCTTCGGAGAAAAGTATCTGGATGAAATTTTCAACTGTGATATAGTTTTCAGGACGCCCGGAATGTACTATAACGATCCGACATTGACGAGAGCCCGCAAAAAGGGTGTTATCGTAACCAGTGAGATGGAAGTATTTTTCGATCTTTGTCCCTGTAAAATCTATGCTGTAACAGGCTCTGACGGTAAATCGACCACGACCACGCTTGTATCTGAATTTTTCAAAGCAGACGGTAAAACTGTTCATTT
>CANRKQ010000017.1 GCA_947631265.1 uncultured Clostridia bacterium
GAGGTTGAAAGAGGAAGAATCAAAGAATACTGCAACAGAGTTGAGGGTGCAGAGTACCACGAGGGCTGCTCGGGAATCTGGAACATTCCTTGCGATATTGCACTTCCTTGTGCTACACAGAACGAGCTTGACGGAGCTGCTGCTGACACGCTTATCAAGAACGGCGTGATAGCTGTTGCTGAGGGTGCTAATATGCCGTGTACTCCTGACGCTGCTGAAAAGTTTGTAGAGGCAGGCGTTCTGTTCGGACCTGCTAAGGCTGCAAACGCAGGCGGTGTTGCTACATCAGCTTTGGAAATGAGCCAGAACTCAGAGAGACTTTCTTGGACATTCGAGGAAGTTGACGCTAAACTAAAAGACATTATGGTAAACATCTTCCACAACTCATACAATGCGTCTAAAGAATACGGTCACGAGGGTAACCTTATCTTCGGTGCAAACATTGCAGGTTTCTTAAAGGTTGCAGACGCTATGAAGTGGCAGGGCGTTGCTTACTAAAATTAAAAATCATATAAAATTAGGACCGAGCGTAAAACTCGGTCCTTTTTATTTATTAAATTTAGGATTGTCTGTTCTTTCAAGAAGATAATCTATTGAGACTTCAAAATAATCAGCAAGCTTTATAAGTTCTTTATAACCTGCCTCACGCTGTCCGTTTTCGTATCTGGATATAGTATTCTGACACATATCCAAATCCATTGCCAACTTGAGCTGAGTAACTCCATATTTTTTACGCAATTCTTTTAATCTCATAAAAAATTACCTCTTGACAAAAGTATACCACATTGGTATAATCTAAATATCCCAATATGGTATATTATGTGTAAAAGGAGAGATTTATTATGAAAAAAATGATGTTATGTTTATTTTCAATGCTTTTAGTAATTGGATATTTAAACGGAATTACTTTTATCATGACGGCATGGGGTGCATCATATAGTAATTATGAATATGATTTATTAGATGACGAAACATTGGAAATTACAGGTTATACTGGCGATGAAAGTAATATTACAATTCCAAATACAATTGTTGGATATAAAGTATCAAGTATAGGTAATGAAGCGTTTTGCAATTGTGAATCATTGACTAGTATTAATATTTCTGAGGGGATTGTAAATATAGGGTCTAGTGCGTTTAGTGATTGTAATAATGTAACAAGCGTTAGAATCCCTAATAGTGTTACTACTATTGACAACTCAGCATTTAGTAACTGTAGCAAATTATCTAATATCAACATACCCAAAAATGTTACATGTATTTCTAATGATACTTTTAACAGTTGCAGTAGCTTATCAAATATTAATTTTCCGAATAACCTCAAAGAAATAGGTAGTAATGCATCCTCTGATTGTATATCCTTAACAAATATTGATATTCCAGAAAGCGTTACAAGCATAGGATCAAACGCATTTAGCAACACTAAAATAATTAACAATCAGACGACTACAGTCAAATATGTAAGTGACTGGGCTGTTGCTTATGAAGGAGAAGAAAAAACAGTTTCAATAAAATCTGGCACAAAAGGAATTGCAGATGACTTGTTACGAGGAGAAAAGAACAGTATTGTTTGTAACGACTTGGTAGAAAAAATTAATATTCCTGATAGTGTTACAATTATTGGCTCATCATTTGGTGGATGTAGCAACTTATTGTCCATTGAAATTCCAGATAGTGTTGAATACATAGGTGACGCTGCTTTTATAAATTGCAGTAGCTTGTCAAAAATCAGTATCCCAAATGGTGTTACAAATATCGAATATGCTACCTTTAGTGGGTGCAGTAATTTATCAGAAGTAGAAATTCCAAACAGTATAAAATATATAGCAGCAAGTTCATTTGCTGACTGTACATCTTTATCAAACATTGATATTCCCTCAAGTATTATAAAAATCGGAGCAAGTGCATTTGAAAACTCAGCAATAATCAACAGCCAACCAACTACAACTAAATATGTAGGGCTTTGGCTTGTTGCTTATTCCGGTGATGAAACAGAAGTTGAAATTAAGTCTGGTACAATAGGAATTGCAGATGAAACATTTTCTGATTGTTCAAATTTAACAAATATTAGCCTTCCCGATAGTATTAGATATATAGGGCATGAGGCATTTTTACGTACTGAATTAATTTCCACCAATCAGAGTACATTAAAATACGTCGAAGATTGGGTTGTGGACTATACTGGATATGATGAGACGACAGTTGAAATTAAATCAGGTATAAAAGGGATAGCAGATGAATCATTTAGTGGTTTCGATGATTTAACAAGTATACTAATTCCAGAAAGTGTCGTAAATATTCCTGAAAATGCATTTTATGAATGTAATGATAAACTGGTAATTAAATGTTATGAAAATTCCGCTGCACATACATATGCTATACAAAAAAATATGGATTATGAAATAATAGGAAAAGCAAAAAATTCACGATTAAATAAAGATAAAAGCAATAGTAATAAACCAAAAGTAATTTTAATTTCATCCATAGCTACCTTGACAATAGCATTATTAGGAAGTGGAATAATAGTAATTAGAAAACTTAAAAACAAATAATTCTCCAATCTAATCGTATAGTTTAGTCTAGATAATAATAAAAGGCGTACCGTCAGGCACGCTTTTATTTTTACAAACTTCTCCTTGACATTTTACTCAAATTATGGTATAGTTGTAGTTACTCAAAAAACAACTGTGCTCAGGAGGTGGACTTATTGAATTATCATAATTCCGGTAAATTGGTAGTAGTTAGTTCATCGGTATTACCTGAGATAATATTGAAGGTTCTTGAGGCAAAGCGGATAAAAGCCAGAGGAGATGTAAAATCCTCTGCCGACGCTTGCAGGAAAATCGGAATTTCAAGAAGTGCATATTATAAATATAAGGACTCAGTTTTTGCTTATGAGGAAAAGCTTACTAACAAAATTGTTTCTCTTTATCTTGTACTGAAGGACGAAAAAGGAGTATTATCGTCAATACTTACAAGTCTATACGAAATGGGAGCTAACATACTTACAGTAAATCAGAATATTCCCATTGATTCTGTTGCAACGGTCACCATATCGGTTAAGCTGGAAAGCGACACTCTGAATACCGTAAATATAAAAAACGAACTTTCAAAGCTGAACAGCGTAGTTGATGTAAAAATAATAAGCGGAGAATAATTCAATGATTGCGCTTTGTTCAAAAGTAAAGCAGCAAAAATACAGCCACTAAAATCGAAAGGAAAATAGAAATGAGCAAAATAGCAGTAATTGGATATGGCGTAGTTGGTTCGGGAACAGTCGAGCTGTTTGAAACTAACAAAAAGTCAATATGCGAAAAGGTCGGAAGAGATATTGAACTTGGATATATTCTTGATTTAAAGGACTTCCCCGACTCGCCATATGCAAATAAAATGACAAAAGACTTTACTGATATTCTTAACGACAGCGAGGTTGAGGTAGTAGCTGAATTAATCGGAGGACTTCACCCTGCGTATGAATTCACCAAACAGCTTTTAGAAAAAGGCAAGAGCGTTGTCACCTCTAACAAAGAGCTTGTAGCCGCAAAGGGCGCAGAGCTTCTAAAAATTGCAAATAATAACAATGCCAACTATTTGTTTGAGGCGTCAGTCGGCGGAGGAATACCAATTATACGTCCTTTGCATAAGTGCCTTGCCGGAAACGAAATCGAACAGATTTCAGGAATTCTTAACGGAACAACGAATTTTATATTGACTAAGATGATAAAAGAACAGATGAGCTTTGATAAGGCATTAAAGCTTGCTCAGGAAAACGGCTACGCTGAGGCAGATCCCACCGCTGATATAGAGGGCCACGACGCATGCCGAAAGATTTGCATACTTGGTTCGCTTGCATACGGAAAGCATATATATCCTGAAATGGTGCATTGCTCAGGCATAAAGAACATATCGCTTATCGATGTTGAATACGCGTCAAACGCAGGATATTCAATAAAGCTTATAGGTTCGGTAAAACCAAATGACGACGGCAAACTTGTAGCTATAGTTTGTCCTATGCTTGTACCAAAGAACAATCTTCTCTCAAACGTTGACGGAGTGTATAACGCTATCTGCGTAACAGGAAACGGCGTCGGAGATGTTGTATTTTACGGTCAGGGTGCAGGAAAGCTCCCTACAGCGTCGGCGGTTGTCGGAGACATTATTGACGCGCTAAAGCATCAGCAGCGCGTATTGGCTCTTTCATGGAGCGAATCAAAAGGCGATTCAAGCTTTATGACTTCATACAAGGATTCAAAAACTGCTATGTATATACGCATTGAATGCGATAACGCTGATAATTTCAAAAGCTCGCTTTCAGCGGTGTTCGGCAAGGTAATTTTTATTGAACGCGAAAACCGTCCTGACAATGAGCTTGCATTTATCACTCAGACAATGGTTGAGAAAGATATAGACACAGAGCTGACAATTCTTTCACACTCTGCAAAAATACTCAGCAAGATAAGGTTAATGTGATAATAAAACTCCTTTTGATATTGATAAATATACCAAGGGGATTTATAAGGAAATGTGCGAGCGTATATGAATCAGTCTTTTTAAATTGGCGTTTTTAAGGATATGATACAATGATAAAAATAAAAATTCCCGCAACAAGCGCTAATCTTGGTGCAGGATATGATTCTCTCGGTCTTGCGCTTGATTTTTACAATCAGGTCAATATGGAGGAATCAGATACGATTGATATTACATCGCTTGACGGAATAAGTATTCCTACTGACAGTACAAATCTTATATATAAATCCGCAAGCGATTTGTTCAAGGTCTGCGGAAAAACACTAAAGGGCTTAAAGCTTGAGCAGACAAACAATATTCCTATGGCAAGAGGCTTAGGCTCGTCATCGGCTTGTATTGTCGCAGGTCTGGTGGGTGCAAACACGCTGCTTAACCACCCGCTCACTACCGACGATCTAGTAGATATCGCCGCTCAGATTGAAGGACACCCCGACAATACTGCTCCCGCTCTTTTAGGAGGCATAGTAACTGCGGTTTTTGACGGCAAAAAGGTTCATTGGGTAAAGCAGGAGGTTTTTACTAAGCTGAAATTTGTAGCGATAATTCCCGACTTTGAGCTTAAGACCGATAAAGCAAGAGCCTGCATTCCCAAAGAAATTTCTCATAAAGACGCAGTATACAATCTATCACGTGCAGCGCTTTTTTCTGCGTCATTACTTACAGGCAAGTTTGAGAATCTCCGCACAGCAGTTCACGACAGACTCCATCAGCCTTACAGAATGGAGCTTATACCTCGATGCCGAGAGGTGTTTGATATAGCATATAATCACGGTGCATACGGGGTCTACATCAGCGGAGCAGGTCCTGCCGTTATGGCTATAGTTGACGACAGCAATGATTATTTCTGCGGGAAGGTAGAATTTTCACTAAATACTGCGGGGCTAAACGGCTGGGCAGTACACGAATATCACATTCATAATTCGGGTGTTATGGTGTTATGATATGATAGAAAAACTCCCTTAGCTTATCTTTAGATAGGTTAAGGGAGTTTTTTTATAAACAATTATATGCAAGATGCAATAACTGCTGATATAAAACCTGTAGTATCTTGTTTTTGTTTTTTGTCTATTTATCAACGTACATTTTTTCGTAGTAATTCTTATACTCACCGCTGATGATTTTCTCCCACCAGCCCTTGTTGTTCAGATACCAGCGAATGGTCTTCTTAATACCGTCTTCAAACTTTGTTTCAGGCAGCCATCCCAGCTCATTGTGGATTTTTGTCGGGTCTATAGCATATCTAAGATCGTGTCCTTTCCTGTCGGTAACATATGTTATAAGCTCCTCGCTTTTTCCAAGCTCCTTGAGAATAATCTTTACAATCTCAATATTAGTCTTCTCATTGTGTCCGCCAATATTGTAAACTTCTCCTACAGTTCCCTTGTGAATAATCAAATCTATCGCTTTGCAGTGGTCCTCAACATAAAGCCAGTCTCTTACATTTTCGCCCTTTCCGTAAGCAGGGAGCGGCTTATTATGAAGTGCGTTTATTATCATCAAAGGTATAAGCTTCTCAGGAAAATGATAAGGTCCGTAGTTGTTTGAGCATCTGCTTATCGTGACAGGAAGTCCATAGGTTCTGTAATAAGCCCCAACAAGCAAATCAGCCGACGCTTTTGACGCAGAGTATGGTGAGCTTGTGTGTATAGGCGTTTCCTCTGTGAAGAATAAATCAGGTCTGTCAAGAGGCAGATCACCGTAAACTTCATCGGTTGAAACCTGATGATATCGCTCAATTCCAAACCTTCTGCAAGCGTCCATAAGCGTCTGAGTTCCTAAAATATTTGTTTTCAGAAAAATCCCCGGATTTTCAATGCTCCTGTCAACGTGACTTTCAGCCGCAAAGTTCACGACCATATCGGGGTGCTCTTCCTCAAACAGCTTGAATACTGCCTCTCTGTCAGTTATATCAGCCTTTACAAATCTGAAATTCGGGTTGTCTAAGACGATTTCAAGCGTTTCAAGATTACCCGCATAAGTAAGACAGTCAAGGCAAATAATTTTATAATCAGAATACTTTTTCAGCATATAATGAACAAAGTTTCCTCCGATAAAGCCTGCTCCGCCAGTAACAATAATCTTCTTCATAAATTATATATACTCTCTCAAAAGAGTTTTCCTCCGTCTTTATTATATCGTCTCTTTCGACGTTTGTAAATCTGTACGATCAGTAATACTCCAAAACCTGCAAAACCGATTACAGATATTAAAGCTCCTGCCCTAAGGTAAGGAGTATGATATACCAGCTTTATATCATGCTTTCCCTTATCCAGTATCAACGCCATATTTTTTATATTAGCTTGATATAGCTTTGTCTCCTTACCGTCCACATAAGCTGTCCAGCCGATAGAATATGGAACAGAAAAACAAAGAATTTTTGGTTCTTTCAAAGAAATGTTTCCTTTAATAGTGTCCGTACCAATATCTACGTTTTCCAGAACCTCTTTCTTTAATGCTGATACTTGTTTTTTATATCTGTCCATAGGCTGACAAACTATATCAATGGAATCAAACGAGTAAATACCGGCTTTAGAAAATGTAATTGTAACAGAAGTTGTCGGCTTCTTTTGGTAATCAAGATTTATCGTAAAATCATGGCGGTCATTGTACCAATTGTAATCCTTAGTGCAGTAGTTGATCATCTTAGATACGCCCGAGGAAGATCTCAGTGTTAAATCTGCCCTGTAGGGACCTTCCCTAAAAATTTCGTTCTTTTGAGCTTTTTCTCGTTTTGAGTATGGCAGATAGTTCCAGCTTTTTTTCGTGTACTGATCCAAGGGATCATATTTCTCATCGCCGAAATAAAGGTCATAAGTCGATGCTGCGTCAAAATCTAAGCCGTGTATTGTAAAGTAAGTCTCGCTTTTGGGCAGCCCTTCAAAGTTTAGCGTTACAGAAGAATCGTCTTTTGTCACAACGAAGCCATAGTCCTGCAAAGAAACATCACTGCTATTGCAATTAACAGTGTAATCCAAAGGAACACTGCTATAATTAACTTCATTATCTTGTGTTTTCCCATCATATTCATTAAGCATGACAGATTGAAGCATTGCTTCCTGCTTCTCTATTGCGGAAAGCTTCTCCCACGCAGCTTCACTGATAACCTTATCGTAAGTATAGGCTAACGGAAGTGTATTTTTATTCCGATAAATTTTATATATGGACTCTTCCTTGTTAATACTGTCCGCATAGTAGATACTATCCACATAAGTGAAACCATACGGAAGCGGTGCATAATCATCATTTCGTAAAACATAATAACGGGTTGAACTAAGAGTAAGCAGTGAAGTCCTGTCATCGTATCCCACATGAGATTGCGGAAGCGTTTCACGTAATTCTATTTCCCTCATATTTTCAGAAACATACGGGTTAGATAATGACCAGTAATACTGAGTACTGGAAAGACCTATCATACTGCTTGCATTAGGTGTAAGGCTTCGTCCGGAATATCTGTAGAAAACATCTACACCTTTACGATCTGCGATCTTTTTTACAGCGTTAGCATCTGTATCAATAAGCTGTCTAACAACGCCCTTAGTTTCTTTTCCGAGATCAGCATAATCGCCGGTTGCAGATGCGTTTTTAAAAAAGCTTACATTGGCAACGCCAATTACCACCAGCACGAGAGCAATAAATTGTTTTCTTCGGCTCCATAACTTTTCTACCTGCAAATTTTCTATAGAGAAAGGTAATATAACAAACAAGAAAATAAATGCTATACAAATACACGAGAATGCCTCTACTGATCTGGAATATTCCAAAAATAGCAGTGCGAAGAAGTATATGACAAGGCAACACAATAGCTTTATAGCAGTTTTTAATTTAAGGTTCATCAATTCAGGCCACATCACAACGAAAATGTAGGAACACAAAAGAGCAAAAGCCCAAGACCATTTGTTGCTCATATATGACATTCCATTAAAAAACTGTCCGAAGGCAGGAATCAGAATAAATACAATGCAGACGCAAAAGCATACCTTTAGCAGTCTGTTCTTATTTTTTTTCATGAACAGCAGGAAAACAGCCAATATAACAGGTGCTGAAAATCCCAAACACAGCCAATAATCTCCCTCTCCGGATAAGAATGCACCTAACAGCTTGCTGTAGTAAATCAATGGATAAAAGAGATGCCAGCCGTTTCCTGATGTCATACGTGCATCATTGAGAAAATCAAACGCAACAGGCAGTAAAATAATACCGCCCATTATTGCTCCGAGAATTGCGCCGCCGGCAATTCGCAGAAGCATTTTTATCATTGATCTGATATCTGTTTTGTACTTTATAATCAATCGTACAGCCACATATACAACTGTCATAAGTACGATCACATAAAAGTAATAAAAATTACTGATTGCCGACACAAAAACAGTTACGATAAAAACGTAAGGCTTCTCATTACGCAGAATCTTTTCTATACCAAGAATAATGAGCGGAAAATACAGCATAGGATTCAAAAAATACGGATGCCTGTTAGCATTTAGAATTGCCCAATAACAAAACACATAAGACAGCGTTCCTGCCATTACTGCATACTTACTTATACCTTTCTTTGTATAAAAGCATAGACAGGAAAAAGCAATGCCGGACAGATACAGTCGAAACAAAATCATAAAATTATAGTAAATCCATATAAATCTGGTTGGAACAAAAACCGAGAATATCGCAAAAGGATCCCCTACCACATAATAATGTATTGATTGCAGGACATCGTTGCCTTCTCCGAAAGAAAATTCCCATTCAGGAAATACAAACCTATGATTAAAAAGTAACTCTCTAATAATTGAACGCATATATTTTGCGTAATATACTAAAGCCTTATAGTGCTGATCCCAGCCATCAGTAATATTTATAAATGTTCTGCCAGTCAGGAAATACCAACAGAATACCAAAAAGCAGACTATAATAAACAACACTGTGTATTGAAAGAAATAATGGCTTAACTTACTTTTTTCATTTGATAAGTGCAGCCAATCACTATCGAGTAAATTTTTCTTGATAGAATGTGCGGTTTTCATAATTATGTTTCTACTCTCCTTCCAAACAACTACTCTACACCTGTTAATGCTGTTTCTTTACAATAATAGACAGGATGACCAAAATAGCCGTCCTGCCAAAATCATATAAATTATACCACCACAGCATATTTTTGTCAATGAAAGTACTCTTCTTACAATTACAATATAATTTTTGTTAACTATTATACTTATTTTTGCCATTTAATATAATAATAAGCGTTTGAAAATGTAAAAAGTCTCACTTTTTTATAATTTTATAAGACAATTTAAAAAAATTCTTTTAATACTAACAAAAAATTCACGCTCTGTTAAATATGAACGTGAATTTCTTATTCCTTTAATATTTAAATCTAAGAATACTCATATCTTTTATGCAAATTCTTTTAAAAACTATCCCCTTTTTTTAATCTATTTTTTACAAAAAAACCACAATGAACATATATAAATTAACTCTTGGTGTCACGCCGCTATTTAACGATTACTTTTTTTGATTTCTTATTCCAGTTACTATAAGCTATTTTAGTTTCACCCTTAGAGTCAATATATATTGAAAATGCTCTTACTCTTACATAATAGGTTTTTCCGCTTTTTATCTTTTTGCTACTGATTACAAGATTCTTCTTAGATGTGAGATCTTTTAAAATTACTTTTTTGAAATTCTTCTTTTTTGATAATTGTACCTCATATCCTTTCGCTTTCTTGACCTTCTTCCAAGATACGGTTATCTTTCTAATTGCTTTGCTCTTGACCTTCAGCTTTGTTACCTTCGCAATCTTAGCTGTCTTTACGGACTTTGAACCGCTCTTCTGAATTTGTTTTGCACTTTTAGCTGAGGTTATTTTATCTACAATATTAGACGTTGAGTTGGTTGTATTAGAATCGGTAGGTGCAGGTACAGTTGGCGTAGGCTTTGTTTGTATGTCTGATACCGGAGGAGTTGGCCCGGGATCTATAGACGGATCTGTTGGTGCAGGCTTTTCCTTAAGTGCGGAAACTGCATCGGTTATTGACTTCGCATATTCGTCTACAATTTCCTGCTCAGTAATATTCTTAGTACGATCTACTGCATTTAGCACGTCAATTAACGCTTTTACTGATTCATCTGTATATTTACTCAGATCATCAGGTACTTTTTTAATTGCTGCGTCAACTGCCGTATAATCTGCCGACTTATATTTAAGCGCCTTAATTGCATCGCTCAACGCTTGTTCAGCTGCTTTCACATCAGATGTTGACGCGTTATCTGCATTGGCAATCAAATCATTTGCCAACGCTAATTTGTCGCTGAGAGCTTTCCACGAATCCGAAGTATAGTATAATTCAACAAGCTGTTTAGCTCTTTCAGTAAGCTCAGCCAAGTCTGTTATATTGCCCTTTAAAACTAAACAATAACTTTCAGAGGACGAATCAACTGCCATTTTTAATGCAACTGCTGCAGCGTCTACATCTGACTGTAAGATAGAATCTTTGATATTACCTGATTCATCTTCAACTAATGACTTCTGCCGAACAAGTAACGATCTCAAATTATCAAGTGAATTTTTCGTGTACGGTGAAACCTCAGCATTCAGAATATCCTCAACTGCTTTCTTTGCCGATTCGTATTCTTCAGTTTTTAAAATAACCCTTTCCTTTTCAAGTAAATTCTCCGCAGCTTTAAGCTCTGAAATTGCCTGATCTATCTGCTCATCGGTTATGTCATCATATCCGCATTCACACAAACTATCGAATTTATCAAGTGCCTCTTTATATACGGAATATGAATCCTTTGTATATCCATCACTATTTCTAACAGCTCCGTTTTTAGCCGCCTCAAATTCAGTTATTTTGTCTTTACTTGCCTTTTCCTTCAGACCTGATTCAGCAAGACCTGTTTCGTCAACTGTGCTTGCTGTTTTAAGTGCTAACAAGGCTGCATCTATTTGTTCCTGAGTTGCATCTTTTTTCTCGATTATTTTCTCGGCGTCCTTTATTGCTTTATCAAGCACGGCGGCAGAAGAAGTTGTATATGCCGTTTTATCAATTTCTTCTGCGTAAATAATTGCCTTTTCTAGAGCGGTTTTATCAATTGGTTCACCGGTAAAGTCATTAATCAAAATATGACTTTCTGCTACTCCGCCGGCGATTAGGACATCTTTTACTGTTTCGTTTATTACATGATATGTGCAGTATGTGTTATTGCGTTTAAAAGTATTAAAAGTACCTAATTCCAATTCGCTGCAATGCAAGTAAATATTTTCTATTACGAATGCACAATCCAGATTTAATTTTACTTTACCTGTGTATCTGCAAGAAACCGTCAAAAGATTATTGTTTACTACAGTTCTTCTTGGAGCCACATATGGACTGATTTCATAAACATCAAATGCGGGATAATTACTGTTATTAAGTACATTAGGATATTTAATCACTTTTATGCCGGCTTGCTGAGCTGTTAAATCCTTTGAAACCTTTACAGGCAAATTGCTGTGATATGGAGGAAATGTCACAGAATCAATTTCTGTATTTGTATCAGAAATATTCCTAAAAGAATCTGCAATATAATACGACTCATCACCTGAAAGTACAAAATTCATATCATCTTCGCCCAGAACTAAATTAGCATTTACTGTTACAGTTCCTGTAAACGATAATAACACCATAGCCGCAGCCAAAACTGATGACAATGCCTTTTTTATCCCTTTTATAAACATCTTGATCCTCCTAAATATGTCCTTGCACTCTTGACATTACTTTTAACAATAACGCCGCAATTTTATATCTTCAAAAGTCAATAAGAAAAAGATTTATAAAACAATAAAAAATTTGTAGAATTTTGTCTAATTATATCACATTAAATCTTATTTGTAAAGCCCAATTTACGGCGTTTTCGCTTGGAAAAGTTTCCAATTATTAAGATAATGTAAACTGATCAACTTTGCTTATAAACAACTGCTATAAAAGCATGATATACTTGACAAACTTCACATATTATTTTATAATGTGAAAAGAAATCAGAGAGCAGAAAGCGTGGCAGTTAAGTGAAAAACATTATGAATAAAAAGGCTGTAATTGCTATGAGCGGCGGCGTTGATTCAAGCGTTGCCGCTTATTTGATAACCAGACAGGGGTACGAATGCATAGGAGCTACTATGAAACTATACAACAACGAGGACATAGGAATATCTCAAAAGCACACCTGCTGCTCTGCTGAAGATGTAGACGACGCCAGAAGTGTGGCGTATTCACTTAATATTCCCTATTATGTTTTTAATTTTTCCGACAGCTTTAAAGAAAATGTTATAGAAAGATTTGTCCGCGCATACGAAAACGGAATTACTCCCAATCCGTGTATCGACTGCAATCGTTATTTGAAATTTGAAAAGCTGTTTCTTCGCGCAAGAGAAATTGACTTCGACTACATTGTTACGGGACATTACGCTCAAATTGAGTACGACAAAGATAAAGGACGTTACCTGCTTAAAAAGGCGGTTGATAAAACAAAAGACCAAAGCTATGTTTTATATTGTATGACTCAAGAACAGCTTAAGCATACCCTATTCCCACTGGGTAAGATGAAAAAATCTGAAGTCAGAAAAATTGCCGGAGAAACGGGCTTTGTAAACGCAAAAAAGCACGACAGTCAAGACATATGCTTTGTTCAGGATAAAAAGTACTATGATTTTATTGAACAATATACGGGTAAATCATACCCAGAGGGTGATTTTGTTGACTTAAACGGCAACATTCTAGGAAGACACGAAGGGATTATTCGATACACGATAGGTCAGCGCAGAGGTCTTGGAGTATCAATAGCAAATAAACCCACATTTGTTTTATCTGTAAATCCTCAGCAAAATACTGTCACTTTAGGCAAAGAACAGGATTTATACACCAAGACACTTATTGCCGGAAACATTAATCTTATTTCAGAAGAAAGATTAAAAGAGCCCTTACGTCTTAAAGCAAAAGTACGCTATCGGCAAGCGGAGCAATGGGCAATTGTAACACAGACTGATGATGATACTCTCAAAATAGAATTTGAAGAACCTCAAAGGGCTGTAACTAAAGGTCAGGCAGTTGTTTTATATAATGAAGACATTGTTGTCGGCGGAGGAATTATACAGTAGTTTTTTATCTGAATTTCTTTAAACGATAGATCTGTTTCCCAACGACAACACAGTTTAACACTCCATTTTACCTCCCCGTTAATTGATACAATTTATCAAATAAGATTGTCATTCACTATTCAACACTCAACAAAATATGTTATAGTAAATTATAATTTACTATAATAAAAATCAAACGGGAATATAATATTACGGAGGAAATAAATGATTTACACAGTAACCTTTAACCCTGCGTGGGATTATATAATAAATGCAAACAATCTAAAAGCAGGTAAAGTCAACCGAACGGCATCGGAAGAATTACAGCTTGGCGGAAAAGGAATAAACGTATCCATTGTTCTGAAAAATCTGGGTTATGAAAATACTGCGCTCGGTTTCATTGCAGGATTTACCGGCAAAGCCCTTGAACAGAACCTGAAAGACCAAGGTATAAATACAGATTTTATAGAACTTGATAATGGTATTACAAGAATAAACATAAAGCTGAAAACAGATGTTGAAACTGAAATAAACAGCAGAGGTCCGGAAATCACCAATAGTGCAATGGACAAGCTCTTTGATAAGCTTGACAATATTCAAGACGGAGATATTCTCGTGCTTGCGGGGAGCATTCCGAACACGCTTTCAAGCGACGTATACGAAAAGATTATGCAAAGACTTAAAAACAGAGGCATAAAAATAGTTGTTGACGCAACAGAGGACTTGCTTTTGAATGTACTTAAATACAGACCCTTTCTAATTAAGCCCAATCATCATGAGTTAGGCGAACTTTTTTCTCAAAAATTAGAAACAGAAGATGAAATAATCAACTGCGCTAAAGCACTTCAGATAAAAGGAGCTATAAATGTTCTGGTTTCTATGGGAAACAATGGGGCGATACTTATTTCTGAAAAAGGCTGTATTCACAAGACGGGCACTCTGGAAGGAGAAGTAATAAGCTCTGTCGGAGCAGGAGATTCAATGGTTGCAGGCTTTATTGCGGGCTATTTAGGGACAAATGACTATGAAAAAGCACTAAAAATGGGAACTGCCGCCGCAAATGCAACTGCATTATACAAAGGTCTTGCCAAAAAAGACAAGGTAGACGAGCTTATAAAATTACTATAGCGAAAAATGACCTTTGTCAGACATTAAATCGTATAAATAATTGATGTTACGTCCGCGTATTGATATAGTGCGTGGATTTTTTTACTTATGCTCGCGTTTGCAGTTATATATTTTTTTTCTATCTTTCCATAATAAAATCGAACTAAAACGAAGTTTATATATTGATGCGGTTTTGTTATGAGACAAAAAGGGTGCGGTCAAACCGCACCCTTTTTCTTTTATCCCAATACAACTACAATGTCGTTTTGTTTCTTTAATTTTTCAGACGG
This sequence comes from uncultured Clostridia bacterium, assembly GCA_947631265.1. Classification (GTDB taxonomy): domain Bacteria; phylum Bacillota; class Clostridia; order Oscillospirales; family Ruminococcaceae; genus UMGS1601. Next base: position 15,028 of record CANRKQ010000017.1, read on the forward strand.
AATAAGCTTGCCGTTAAGTGTTTCTCCGTTCAATGTCACAGATTTAACTCCGCTTTCAACGTGAGCGTCGTTATTTACTTTAATTGAAAGGTGCGAGCCTCTGAAGTTCTTTTCAATTTCAAATCCGTCCCACTCTGAAGGAATTGACGGATCAATTACAAGTCCGTCGAAGTTAGGTCTGATACCGCAGATACCCTCAACACAGCCGACCATAACAGTCGAGCCGGTACCTGTCAGCCAATGAACGTGAGAACGCCCCTCAAAAGGAGAACGTGTCGACTCGGTAAACTGTCCGTGAACATATGGCTCTAACACTCTAATCTCCGCCTTGTCGTTCATTGCTGCAGGAGAGCTTTCCATAAAGTACTCAAATGCCCTGTTTCCGTGTCCAAGCAGGGACTCAGCGAGAATAGCCCAACCCTGCGACTGTGAGAAAATTCCGCCGTTTTCCTTGGTGTCAGGATTGAATATGTGCATTATAGCACCGTCGAAATAGTCGTCTTTGTACGGAGGATCAAGCAGCTTAACACCATAAGGTGTGTTAAGAATTTCGTGAACGCTTTCCATTGCCTTTTCAGCCTGCTCTTTTGACGCAAATCCAGAAATAACCGCCCAGCTCTGAGGATTTAGCCACATATTGGCCTCCTTATCATTTTTAGCGCCGACAACAACTCCGTTATCACGAATTCCTCTGATAAATCTGTCCTCGTCCCAACACTTGTCCAGCTCCTCGCCGAGCTTGGATTGTACCTTGTTTATATACTCAACATATTCTGTGTCGTTCTTTTCCTCTGCAATATCCTTGATTACGCTCATTGCATAATAAAGCTGGAATGCCACAAAAGTAGATTCACCCTTCTTGCCCATTCTTAAACAATCGTTCCAGTCTGCATGAAGTCCCGCCGGCATATTGTGCGCACCCAAACGCTCCATAGAAAACCTTATAGCGTTCTTTAAGTGGTCGTAAACTGTGTCCTCACCGCCATTTGCATATACAATAACTTCATCTAGAAAGTCCTTGTTTCCGCTTTCTCCGATATACTTCAGTATTGTCGGAAACAGCCAGAGTGCGTCGTCAGCTCTGTATGACGGGTGACCTGTCTCCTTGGCATAAGGCGAGTTCTCATCATTCTCATCAGGGCAGTTTTCATACCCTGCATTATGGTCAAACTTAACGAGAGGAAGTCCTCCGCCATTATTGACCTGTGCAGAAAGCATAAACTTTATCTTGTCAAGCGCAACCTCAGGCGCAAGATGAATTATTCCCTGAATGTCCTGAACAGTATCTCTGTAGCCGTAGCCGTTTCTAAGTCCGCAATATATAAACGACGCCGCTCTTGACCAAATAAACGTGATAAAGCACTGATATGCGTTCCATATGTTTATCATATTATTAAACTCTTCGCTAGGCGTTTTAACCTGGAAGTTGTCTAATATGCCGTGCCAGTATGTTACAAGCTCTTCAACCTCAGCGTCAACCTTGCCCTGTTCTTCATAGCTTTTGAGTATCTTGTCAGCCTCAGCGTTGTCTCTCTGTCCTAATACATAGATAAGCTCTTTTGTCTCACCCGGAGCAAGGGTAAACTCAGACTGCAAAGCACCGCAGGAATTTGTGTTAAAATTCATCTTACCGTCACATTTACCGTTTTCAACAGCTATTGGATTTGAATATGTTCTGTAAGGTCCTATAAAACTGTCCAGATCTCCGTTGCAGGAGGAAACAGGAGCGCCAACTAATCCGAAAAATCTTTCTCTGTGATTTGAGCCTGTCTCATCTTTGCCGCTGTTTTCATTTATGTGCTGAAGTATCTTGTTACCCTCAAAGCTTGTTCTGGTTATAAACAGAGTATATTGCAGATTCACCTGATCCTGCTCGTAGTTATTGTCGTTTGTAAACTCGATAAATCCGAATGCAGACAGCTTTCTGTCCTTTGAATCTTTGTTTGTAATCTTACATCTCCAGACCTCGTACGTCTTTCCGTTCGGAACATAATATGTAGTCTCTGATGCGATTTTTGAGTACTCGCTTTTGATTGTTGTATATGCTGTTCCGTGATGACACTCGTTCTTATACTCATCTAAGGGCTTGCCCACCGGCTGCCATGACGCAGACCAGTAATCACTCGACTCATTATCTCTTATATATATATATCTTCCCGGAAGTGCCATATTTGAATTAAAACGGTATCTTGTAATTCTTCCGTTCGCACCGCTTTTTACAAAGCTGTAACCTGCAGCATTGTTTGATATAATAGCGCCATACTCAGGCGAGCCTAAATAGTTTACCCACGGAGCCGGGGTATCTGGTCTTGTGATAACATATTCCTTGTTTTCAAGGTCAAAGTAACCATACTTCATATTATCTCTCCTTCATATTAATTTAAAATCATTTTCCGTCTGCAAGTTTACATTTTTCCTCACATAAACAGTATATCTATATTATCATAATAAATTTTAATTTACAAGGGGGGTAAGACGAATTTTTCTAATATTTTTTATATTATTTACTACCAAAAAAGAGCGGAGTTATCCGCTCTTTTCTAAGTATAGATAAATATTTGCTTTTAAAGGCAATCTTTCAAAGAATGCCTATCTTTTCAAACACAGTCCGCTAGACTATTTTTACCTTAACCCTTAATTAATTTCCTGTGATAGCGTAATTTTTATACCTCTATAATAATGCTTTAAAATCTGATCGAACTTATATCCGCCCTTGCTTGCGTATAGTTGAGCGCCCCACTGACTCATTCCTACGCCGTGACCGTAACCATATGTAGTAAAAATAAAGTTACCATCGCTGTATTTTACAGTAAACGCAGCCGATTTAAGCTCCATAAGCGAGCGTATCTCTGTTCCCGTTAAAGTTACCTGACCGTCAATTGAAACATTTCCCACATATTTACCGTTATAATTTGAAGTAACCTTTATCCAGTTTTTCTTCTTAGTTGAAAGCTTAACGCCCTTTTTTTCAAGTATTTTCTTTACCTCAGCTTTTGACATTGTTTTAGTAACGCCGTAATTAGGATCATAAGCCTCGTCATACTTGCTGTCAACAGACCTCAAATAAGGATAATTTCCTCCCCATACATTTAACGCGTCTGCCGAACAGCCCGCCGTTGATGCACAGAATACTGCGTCTATCATTTCTCCGTTGTATGTACAAGTAAGCCCCTCGACCGACTTAACTATCCTTTCAAGTCTTGAATCATATCCTGATTTAGCGGCAAGCACAGGAGTTATAGATTTTTCCCTACAGTACCTTAAATAAGTGTACGCGGCAACCGCCTGAGCTTTTATAGCCTCCTCATTCCACGAAGAACCAATTTCTCCGTTTACTATCTGACATAGTATATCAAAGCCGTCGGACTTTATTTTTTTACCATTTGATATGCACTTTATTTTATACGTTTCATCTGATATATCTCTTGTCTTATACGTCTTTGAAACCGACTTTGGCGGTGAATAAGCTTTTGTAACTTTTGTAGTCGCCGTGGTAACTGCTGATACAGCTTTTTTCGTTTTCTTTTTTTTCTTAGTTTTCTTAACAGTTGTTGTACTTACAGTTTTCTTTGCAGTATTTTTAACCTTTTTGACTGTTGTTTTTGCAGTTGTTTTTTTACTTACCTGTAACTTACCTGCCGCAGTCTTAACCTCAGATGCAGAAGTTTTTTGCTTTTTATCAGCTGTTACAGTCTTTTTAGAAACGCTTGCAGAAGATTTCTTAACAGTAGTCTTTGAAGTTTTTTCATAAGAGGTGATTTCTGAATTAAGCTCATAAGCGTCAGGTCCTGCCTTGTACCATGTCATAGTCTCAGAGCTTGAGGTATCGTTTGAATCAGCCACCCCAACAGCTTTGTTGTTATAGATATCCGAGGCAAAAGCAGCATACGAAATTACACCTGCACACAAAATCAGACTTAAAACAAATATTATATTTTTATATTTTATGTTTCCGAAAATAGACCTGATTTTTTTCATTTGCTGCGCCTCTCTTTTATAGTAACCTGCATACCGTAAAACAATAATCTTAATAAAAACTACGGAGTACTTCTTTCATCACCTTAAATACCAAACAAATTTCCTCTTAAAAATATGTTTAAATACACAGAATACTAAAAATTCTTACACATCTATATAATAATACAAAAAAATAAGAAAGTCAAGAAAACTCTTAACTTTCTTATTCTGATTGTAATATTCAGTGCCTTTGAAACTAGTCCTTGACCTTATAAACCTCTAAGTACCTTACTCCCCATTGAACAGCCTCGCTCTCGGAGTCAACGTACAAATCAAGAACATTGTTGATGATAGCGCCGCCTCTGTCCTCGACTGTGTACACATTGCCGTTGAACATAAGCTTTGTACCAAAAGCAAATCTGCTGGGAGCAGCTATTGTTCTTCCCGCTTTGCATTTTGTTCCGCTTGCCGTTCTCGATGACGATTTAGCTGTGTAAGCTGTGATCTTAAATGTACCTAAGGATTCCCTTGATACGCTTTTACTTGACTTAGTTTCATCTGACGGCTCAGAGCCAAGATAAGATGCTTTAATGTATCCTGACTTACTTCCCGCTTTTACAGGGTAAAAGCCGTTTTCCTTACCGCCGGTGACATTAACCTTGTCGCCCTGCTTGACGATTTTTACTACATCAGATGATGAATCAGGTTCTTTCCTCAGCTTTTCATCATTCTGAACGTATAAAATGTCAGTACTCGTTGTCTCAGCATTTTTAACTGATTTTTCTATTTTTGTCTTATTGTTGTCCGTTTGCGCAGAATTTTTCTTTTTTGTTGCTGCGTCATTCCTTGTTTTTGTTGCAACAGTAGCAGTTTCTTTAACAGTCTTTTTCTCTTTCGCTGTTGTTGAGTTTTCTGAAGATACTTCTATAACAGTAGTAACCGGCTCTGTTACCTCTTCAGTCTGAGTAAGATCATACTCAGATACTCCTGCTTTCCACCAGCTCATTGTAGCTGATACAGCTGTTGCCGCTGTTTGGTTGTTTCGGGTTGTGGTTGTTGATGCTCCGGTGTTTGCATCGCTTGCTGCTATACCCTCGTAATCAGCAAGAGCAGTTATTGAAACAGCTCCTACTGCTAATACTCCGGCAATAGCGACACTTAGCTTAGCGCCCAGTCCTTTGAAGAAAGTTTTTCCGTTCAGCTCAAATACATTGAGCTTTCGAGAGACCCCTTCAACAGTGTCCTTCTGCTTCATTTCAATCACTTTGCCTTTCCGACAACTTAAAAAAACAGTTGCCTAAATTTCAAAATGTTCCTCTCCAAGAATTTTTGAAATTATAAAATTTTATTTTACCGCTTGCGCGGTAATTAACCAATTAATTGCGGTCTTGTTTAGTAGTCCCAGCCCTTGTACATAGTAACCTGACCCCAAACATCTCTCCAGCACTTTGGAAGATATATATCCTTATTCTCCTTTTTTTGATATGAGTTAACCATTTTCTCAATATCTTTTTCAGTTTCATTCTTGCGGATTTTTCTCGCTGTAATTACCCATCTCAAATCATCTACCTCATTAGAGCAGGTAGACAGAGTTAAATACTCGTCATTTTCCTTACAGTCGATTTTATTCGAATACCAAGTTCTTTTTTCAATACCCTCTTTGAACTTTTCAAACGTATACTTGTTGTCGTCAAAATCGGTAAATCTCCAGTAATAGAATACGTTTCCGGCGTCCTGACTTTCTTTATAGTTCGCTATATACGCGCCTATAATTATGTATCTGTCGCCGTTAGTGTAAAGAGTATCAAAATCAATTATAGGATTATCCTTTAAGAACTTAACTCCTCTTTTGTATTCGCCCAGATGCGTGAACATTGTTCCCACACTTCTCATATTGTGACCGTAAACAGTTATAACGTCAGGTCTGTGAAACGGCGTTATAGGAACAAAATAATCAGCAAAAAGTGTTCCCGATTCAAGAGTGTTCTTGTAAATATCCCTGTGCAGATAATATTTGTTGTCCTCCGTCTGCATTACAGGATAGTTTATAAAACAGGTTTTCGGATCGCTTTTCTTTGCTCTGAACGTATCAATCTTTACCCAGCCGATAATATCCTGATTAAGCGAATAAAGCTCATACCATTTAGGCAGCATCTTCTCAGGAGTTATTATGTTTTCTTTCGGAAGTTCTACGGGAGTCTCTTCTTTATTAGCCCCCGGCTCAAACTCCTGAATTTTAGCAAGCGTCTGAAGTTCCTCATCGCTGCCGTTATAGAAATCAATAAGCTCGCCCAATGATACGCTGAAAATAACTATAGATGCTATGAAGATTATCTTCCTGATTATATCAGAAAATGAATCTCCTTTCCATGGACAAAAATACTTTAACACCCTTAAAAAGAAATTACTGTCGTCTCTATTCTCAAGACTGGATAGCTCATTTTCAATTGACATTTAAACTACCTCAGCTTTCTTTGTAAGCTCAAGAATCATTTCAAAAGCTTTTTTCGTTGTTAATAATCTTATGTCCTCTCTGCAAAGATTGTCATACCTTTTATATAAGGCTAAATTTTTTGTCTCGCACTCCCCCCTAAATCTTACCGATACATAAACAGTTCCGACTGGTTTCTCATCAGTTCCGCCGCCGGGTCCTGCAATGCCTGTTACTGCAACGGCAATATCGCTTTTAGAGAGTTTCTGAATACCGATTGACATTTCATCAGCCGTCTGACCGCTTACCGCCGTATATTTTTGTAAGGTTTCATTCTTAACTCCTAGCATCTTGTTCTTGATTCTGTCAGAGTAAGTACACACACCCAGTTCAAAAATTTCCGACGCCCCCGGAACAGATGTGATAAACTTGCTTATCATTCCGCCCGTAAGACTTTCGGCTGTGCTTATAGTATAATCTTTGCTACAACAATATTTTACTACACTTTTGGCAAGCATGTCAACACTTTCTGTTACCGATTTGTCACTTTTGTTATATTGCACTCTTTTCATCCTTCTTTTTTATATATTTCTTACAGTATTTTTTGGATTTTATTAAATATTTTTCTAATAGGTTAAGCATAATTAACCAAACAAACATTGTTGTCTGTAACTATTTTGTAACTAAATTCAGACATTAACCGCTATATCTTGTGGTTTGTATAATTAAATCGACATTATTTAGATTTCAATATTTTATATTGTAATCATTTAGAAACCATTGTAATAAAAATCAACCAATTATAAAATACAAACACTATCTTTTTGACTCAATAAACTCACAGGTAGTGTTCTCTATCGCCTCATCTACCAGAGGTTTAAAATCAAACATAGCCTGTCCTGCCTCGACATCTTTAATGCTCGGCTTTGTCTTAGGGTGCTTTGGCGTAAACACGGTACAGCAATCCTCATACGGCTCTATTGAAATGTCAAAGGTTTCTATCCTTCTCGAAATCTCTACTATCTCAGACTTGTCCATACCGATAAGCGGTCTGAAAACAGGACGATTGGCAACTGCGTCTGTACATACCATTGCATACATAGTCTGACTTGCAACCTGACCTATACTTTCCCCCGTTACCAAGCATTGTATTCTTTCTCTTTCACATATTTTGTCTGCGATCACCATCATAAGACGTCTCATTATAATGGTGAACAGCTCTTCGGGACAGTTGTTTTTTATCTCCTCCTGAATTTTTGTAAAAGGAACGCATCTGAATTTTATTCTGCCCGTATACTCAGCCATACGCTCTGCCAGCTTTATAACCTTAAGCTTGGCACGCTCAGAAGTATAAGGCGGAGACTCAAAATGTATACAATCAAGAACTACCCCTCGCTTTGCTATCATATATCCTGCAACGGGAGAATCTATTCCACCCGACAACAGCAGCATTGCCCTGCCCGATGTGCCGACAGGTATTCCGCCTGCGCCGTCAGCCTTTCCCGCGCTGACGTATGCGTTGTGCTCTCTGATCTCAACAAGTACTGTAACATCAGGAGAATGCACATCTACCTCGAGATGAGGATAAGCGTCTAAAATCATTCCTCCTACCTCATTTGAGATCTCCGGCGATTTAAGATAGAATGTCTTGTCTGCCCTCTTTGTCTCGACCTTAAAGGTTTTTGCACCCAGCAAGGTGTCTTCAAGCGCCGGAACAGCAGTACTTTTAATTCCCTCCAGACTTTTCTCACACTCGATGCTGCGGCTGATTTTAGCTATACCGAACACCTTTTTCAGCTTGTCTATAGCTTTGTCAAT
>CANRKQ010000018.1 GCA_947631265.1 uncultured Clostridia bacterium
CATACAAGCACACAAGCACACAAGCTTATAACAGCTCGTTATAATCCGTAATATACTTATCGCAAAGCAACATTATCTCATCGCGATAGTGAATATTACTTTTGCACATAACGGCGACCGTCTTAAAACCTCCGTCTTTCGCGCCCTTTATACCCTCGAGAATATCCTCAAACACTACGCATTTTGATATTGGTACTCCCAGCTTTTCAGCAGACTTTAAGTAAATATCAGGACAGCCCTTAGGACGTGTCACTTCAGCTACCGTAGTAACATCATCAAATAGATCCAACACATTGTTATTTCCAAGAACAGATATGGTAAGCTCAATACTGTTTACAGTTGCAACACTAAGCTTTTTGCCATTGTTTTTTAATCTTCTCAGATATTCCTCCACGCCACGGAACAGAAAAATCTCTGTTGCAAAAACATCTTTTACAATTTCATTCCATTCACTAATTACTTCATTCACAGTTCGGTTTAAATGAAATCTGTCTATAGTATATTTAGCCGCTAATTCAAAGCCCATTCCGGCTATTTCCCTGTCGTAGTCGCTAGGGGTCTCCAGACCATACGACGAAAGAAAAATGTCATCAACCCTATGCCACGCGTGAGAAGAATCTATAAGCGTTCCGTCAAGATCAAAAATATATCCGTCAAAATCATCAAGTTTCATTCAATGAATATCCTTTCGAGGATTTAAATAAAATCAGTCTTATCAGAAATGATAACACAAAATCTACATAATGTAAAGCCACGCTGGTAAACGCGTGTTGACTTTTATTTTATTATAAGATAAAATATAAAAAAAGCAAATTACAGAGAAAGGAAATTACTGTGAAAAAGAAATTACTTTTCGTATACAACCCTAATGCCGGAAAGGGTCTGCTAAAGGTTAGTCTTTCAGATATAGTTGACCTTTTTACAAAAGATGATTACTTTGTAACAACATATCCTACGCAGAAAAAATGTGACGCTTTAAAAGTAATTGAAAAAAGTAATAACGAAGGCTATGATCTTATCGTCTGCTCGGGAGGAGACGGTACATTATCGGAATCTATAACAGGTCTTATGAACTGTGAAAACCGTCCTAATCTCGGCTATATACCCGCAGGAACTACAAACGATTTTGCAAACAGCCTGAAAATTCCAAGAAATATGGTTCGTGCCGCAGCTAATGTCATTCACGGTACTCCGTTTGCTTACGATGTCGGCTCATTGAATGATAAGTATTTCTGTTATGTTGCAGCTTTTGGAGTATTCACATCAGTATCTTACGAGACACCTCAGACTTTCAAAAACGTATTGGGACATTTGGCTTATGTTCTGGAGGGCGCTAAAAGTCTGGGAAAAATACCGTCCTATGATTTAAAAATTGAATTTGACGGAAATACGATTGAAGATACTTTCATTCTGGGTATGATAACCAACACAACATCGGTAGGAGGAATTCTCAATCTCAAAAAAGAAGGCGTTCTTTTTGACGACGGACTTTTTGAAGTAACGCTTGTCAAAAAGCCAAATAATCCTTTAGAATGGACTTCTCTTATAACAAACCTTCCGGCAGCAGGTTCAACAAAAATTCAGCCAAATCCAAAGTACTTTTTAAAATTCAAAACCGCAAACCTAAGAATCACCTCAAAAGAAAAGGTTTCGTGGACAATTGACGGCGAAAACGGCGGCTCTTATACAGAGATGAATATTGTAAACCATAAACAGGCAATAAACATAATTATTCCGCCCGGCGACATACTCGAAGAAAGCGCCGCAAATCAGAATCAGGAAAACAACAGCATTGAAGCTATTAAAAGCACATACATTGATAATAATGAGTGAGCATTAATGTACCGTATTAACGTAACGGCAGCGTAAGGCTTTACTTTTGTCAAAACTAATTTTTTAAACAGTTGTTAAACCAGCCGTTTAGCAAACCTACACGTTTATCATACTTTCCAAAGGGGCAGATAGCGCAGCGTCACTGTCGCTTTAACGGACCAGCCAATATCGCTGAAGATACAACTCCGATAATAGTGCCTGTCACAATAGCCGACAAAAGCAAAACAGGAGCATAAATAAAGATCCTCGGAGTTCCCGTCACTGCGACCGCAACCGCAAGCTGACCTGCGTTGTGAAAGACAGCGCCCAAAACAGATGTGATCCAAATTTTCTTTTCTCCGAACAAATCGGCTGTAACAGCCATTATAATAAAAGCCATTACCCCTCCTGCAATGCTGAATCCAAAACTTAATACACTTCCTGCAAAAATACTTGCAAGTATAATTCTCATAACAAGTATTGTAAATGCCTCCCACTTTCCCAGAAGAAATATCGCAACAAGAGTTACTACGTTTGAAAATCCAACCTTTACTCCCTGAATCGGTATCGGCGGAAGTGCTGCCTCAACCGTAAAAAAGATAAGAGATACGGTCGTTAAAATTGCCATAGCGGTATATTTATATAAAGCTTTTCTTTTTTTGTTTTTAGACCTTGCTACGGAGTCTTCATTTTTCATTTAAATCACTATACCTCTCAACAGAATTTGTTTCGATTGATATAAAATCTCCTAACATGTATTTAAAGCAAAAACCTTCTGAATTTGCAGAGAATATAAATTATCATATTTCAGTATCATAATCGCTTTTCGCATTACCGTTTTCAACTCTTATAACAAGCCCGTTCGGAACGCATACTATCGGAATTAAATCATTATCTGTTTCACCTTGATTTACACATATCTGATTTTTGCAGTCAGATTCGCAAACAGATATTTTTCCGTTTCTTATGCGAATGATATTATAACCCTCTTTGCTTTTTATAGTGAACTCATCTTCTCTATCAAGACTAACCGTTCTCACTAACTCGTTGTTTGAATAAATCTTTGCAATTTTTCCTTTTGCACCTGAATTTGCTATTATAAAAATCGCAGTAACAGACGCTGCCGCCAAAATGCAAAACAATGCTATCCAAAAACTATTTGAGGTAAAAAGCCTTACAGTACTTTTCATATAAGTCTCCGTTTCTGCCGATAATAAGCAATACAAGCAATCCTAGAAATATAATACACTTTTCTTTTGTTTCAGTCAAGAAATCTAAAAACGCACATTTTTTATCTAATATGCAGATTTTTTTCAAAACTGCTTGATTTTCTCAGGGAAATATGATAAAATGTAGTAGATATATTTAATTTTACTACTACATATTGTTAAATACTGTGAATTAAAAATGTATTTAGTTTAACGAATTGCATAAATTCATTTAAATATAAATTATTTATTGGGTATTTTACAAAATTTTAACTAAAAAGTCTACTTGTTTTCATCACATTTTTGACACATAGTAGAAATTACAATATATAGATTGATTTTTATTTTTTATACTGATATAATTGAAAAGATGTGTTATGGCAAAGAGATAGATATAGAGAATCTTTGCAAATAGAGCTTAAGGAGCGAATAAAATTGGATAAGTATGTGATAAAGGGCGGCACCCCGCTTCACGGTGAAGTCATTGTAAGCGGAGCAAAGAATGCTGCTGTTGCGCTTGTTGCTGCAACAATTCTTTGTGACGAACCTTGTATACTGGAAAATGTCCCTGAGATTAGCGATATATCGATCTGCATTAAAATACTAAGGCAAATGGGTGCAGAGGTTAAAATAATAGATAAAAACACAGTTAAATTTGACACAACAAAAATGATTAGTCCTGTTGTTCCGTATGATTTGGCACGCACTATGAGAGCGTCGAGCTATTTTCTGGGAACTCTTCTTGGAAGATTTCATGAAGCATACGTACCTCTTCCCGGGGGATGCGATTTGGGCGACAGACCAATAGACCAGCATCTAAAGGCATTTGCCTGTTTAGGCGCTGATTACTCAATTGAAAGCGGAACTGTACATCTTAGATCCAATGCACTTATCGGAAATCAGATCTACTTTGACTTTATAACTGTAGGAGCTACAATTAACGCTATTTTTGCCGCAGTAAAAACGAAAGGTCTTACAATAATTGAAAACGCTGCAAAAGAACCTCATATTGTTGACCTAGCGAACTTCCTTAACTCTATGGGTGCCGACATCCGCGGTGCCGGAACTGACGTAATAAAAATTCGCGGAGTTGAATATTTAAAAGGCATAACATACGCTATTATCCCCGACCAGATAGAAGCAGGAACATATATGGTAGCTGCTGCCGCAACAAAAGGTAATGTTCTTATTAAAAATGTTATTCCTAAACATTTAGAATCAATAACTGCTAAACTGCGCAAGGTTGGAGTTACTGTTGAAGAATTTGACGAAAGCGTTCGCGTATACGTTGACGGACCTATAATGAAAACAAGTTTAAAGACAATGCCTCATCCGGGTTTTCCCACAGATATGCAGCCTCAGTTTTCAACGCTGCTAACGCTTGCCTACGGAACAAGCATTGTAACAGATGATATTTTTGATAATCGATTCAGGTATGTTGCAGAGCTCAGAAGAATGGGCGCTGATATTTCAGTTGACGGAACCGTCGCTGTAATACAAGGAGTAGGAAAACTTACCGGTGCGCCTGTAAAGGCAACCGATCTCAGAGCCGGCGCTGCGCTTGTTATTGCAGGGCTTGCCGCTGAGGGAGTCACAGAAATTGAAGATATATATCACATAGAAAGAGGATATGAGGCAATAGACGAAAAATTCAGAGCTTTAGGCGCTGATATTAAGAGGATTTATTATCCTGAACCTATTGCAATGACAAGCTGATTTATGAAAATTCCAAGGCGACACACAAGTCGCCTTTTATTTATGCTGATGAATGCGAAAGGAGCTTATAAATGGCAAGAATTTATCCCCTGTTCTCGTCAAGCAGGGGCAACGCGACCTTTATCGGAAACGAAAAGGGCGGAATATTAATAGATTCAGGCGTAAGCTGCAAGATGCTAACTCAGGCGCTTTTTGATAACGGACTAAGCCCTGAGGCTGTTCTCGGAATCTTTATAACCCACGAACATTCTGACCATATAAAGGGACTAAAAGTCTTTACTAAAAATTATAACACTCCAGTTTTTGCAGGAGACAAAAATATGGATTATTTACTATCGGCAGGTCACATTTCACCGCAGTCAAAAGCTGAGGTCATTAATGTTGACGGTAAATCTGTTGAATACTGCGGATATGAAATTCACGCATTTTCAACTCCGCACGATACCAGGCAAAGCAACGGTTACAGAATAATCACTCCGGATCTTAAAACTATATCTATTTGTACAGATCTTGGAACTGTCACAGAAAATGTACACCAAAACCTCTGCGGTTCTGACCTTGTTCTTTTTGAGGCAAATTATGATAAATTAATGCTGCAAAACGGTAGATATCCGTATATGCTTAAAAAGAGAATAGCGTCAAATCACGGACATCTTTCAAATAAAGACAGCGCGGCTGAGGTGGAAAAGTTATTGAATACCGGTACAACAAGAGTAATATTAGGACATCTCAGTCAGGAGAATAACACACCTGTCAAAGCGCGTGAAACTATAATAAACCAGCTTTCGGGCTACAAATGCGGAGTTGATTACATACTGAAAGTCGCGCCCGTTTTTAACGAAGGTGAGGTTATAGCACTATGATGAACATAAATATTATAGCCGTAGGAAAACTAAAGGAAGGCTATCTTCGTGAGGCAGCCTCTGAATATTCAAAAAGGCTGTCAGCCTTTTGCAGACTGAATATCATTGAGCTTTCAGAAAGCAGACTTAATGATAATCCAAATGATAAGGAAATACAAAATGCTCTGGTTTGCGAGGCAAGGCTAATTGATAAATATTTAAACAAAGACTCTGCATATAATATTTCCTTGTGCATAGAGGGAAAACAGCTTTCAAGCTGCGAGCTGTCAGAAAAGATAGAAAAAACAGGCGTAATCGGTAAAAGCACAATAAATTTTATTATAGGCTCAAGCTTTGGACTCTCACCGATAATAAAAGAGAAATCAGATTTAAAGCTTTCAATGTCAAAAATGACGTTTCCCCATCAGCTTGCAAGAATTCTTTTGCTTGAACAGATATACCGGGCATTTCAAATTTCGAGCGGAGGAAAATATCATAAATAACTATAAATCAAAATATAAAAGACTATCTGAATTTTATTTTCAGATAGTCTTTTTATTGTTAATCAATAATCGTTACGCGTGATCGTGACTGCTGTTTTCTTCAGTATGCTCATTTTGAATTTCTTCTATTTTTGACGGAGTATATGTTTTAAACGCCTTTTCATTTTTAGTTATTTTAAAATTCTTTTCCCAGCTCTTCATAAGCTCGTCATACTCATCATACTTCATTTCAGTGAGAATGCTTTCGTAATTATCGCTGTCAATCAAGTAATCAGTTCTCTCTGTCGGATCGTACTTAACTATTACATAATAATTATTGTCGTCTTTATAAAGAGTAGGTTTTTTGAACTTTTCAATCTTTTCATTGATATACTTCTGCAAATCGCTGACTTCTTCTGTTTCAGCCATGCTCACCATAACTTCATTTGTTGTGAAACTAGCATAGATAGATGTGTCAGCGGTAATCTCCTGATTAAAATCGAACTCGCTTGTCCCGCTTGAATCTGAAGACCATTTATCAAAGGTATAGAAATCCCTCTTTGGAGTCTCAGGCTCTTTAGCCTTTTCACCGCTGTTTATTATCTGCGCTTTTTGAGGAGTGTCCTCTCCGTACTCTTCACCGTTCTGATCGTAAAAATGAACATGAACTTCCTTCTTCTCGGTAACAGCAGTAGTTGTTGTTTGCTTAACGCCCGCATCTGCGCCGCTTGTTGAACCTGAACCGCTTGTGCTTATTTCGCTTGTATCCGTATTGCTCTCAGAAACGGTTGTAGCAGCAGTTGTAGCCTCGGTAGTTGATGCTGTCGTCTCTGCAGTTTCAGCATTGTATTTTGAAATGACTTCGTCAAAGTTTTCATTTTCCTCAGCCATTTTCAGATACTTATTAGCGAGAGATTTAGCCTGCTTATCAGCCTTCTTTGACGCCTTTGTCTGCTCCTCTGCCGACTGAGTTGTTACAGTTTCATCAGTCGATGAAGTGCTTGCAGCAGTTGTTGCAGCAGTTGTTCTCGGAACAGATATTACCTTATATCTTAAATAAGAATCTTTCAGATAATTTTTAATATCATCATTCTTAACAGCCTTTTCGCCGTCCTCGCCGTAATAATGATAGAAAATCAGCTGCTTTTGCTTTTCGGCTGTGAAATACTGATTTACAGAATCCCTGCTGATGCCCTGCTCAGATAAATACTCCTCAGTCATACTCTCCATATAATTTTTAACATTGTCATTTACCTCTTCGGCGTCATCAGACGAAAATTCAAGCCCGAGCTTTTCAAACTGCTTATTTACAGCAACCAGATCAAGAGTCTGCTCATAAGCATAGTCAGGCAAATAGTCCTTAAGCTTGACCTTCTCACCTTCGTCATTTTCAATCTCCTGATTCATATAATCAGAAGTTACACCCGAATAATAAAGAGAATACATCTGCTCTGAATATTCAGATAGCATATAGTTGATATAAATTCCCGCGTTGACATCTACATCGTCAACTGTCATAATTTTGCTCATATCCGTGCATCCGGCCATTGAAACAGCCATTAATGACGCAACCGAAAGAGCTCCGATTTTCTTAAATTTAGACATTACAGTGCCTCCTATTTGTAATTAATGAATATGTACTAAATTAAAGTTCCACAGGGCAATACCCTAATGAAATCATTAATGATGCCCATAGTCTATAGATATTTAGACTTAGAACGTAATAACGATAATATTATAAACGATTTTTTTAATAAAGTCAAGTCCTTACAATTTGCAAAAAAATCCTCAGAATTTTTATGTTGTTTGACAAAATATCTTTATAGATAACTGCTGTTATTCAGCCGCATCTTTATCTTCCGCCTTTGAAGATTGATTTTCCTGCGATGAGTTTTCCTCACTTTTATTATCCTCACCCACATTTGGATCTACAGGACCTTCGGCATCCGACTTTATTTTTCCCCACGTTGTAAGATAAACTTTTTTAAACTTTATATCATCAACAGGCTGATAATCGTCATTGTCGATATCCTTTACCTCAGCTCTGAGAATTTTATTATATGCGTCCCAGCCGTCGCAGACTTGTCCAAAAATAGTATATTGCTGTGACGCCTCGGGAACTCCTCCGTAATTGCACAGCTTATCAGAAAGCTCGTTATACACGCTTTCTAATGAAGAATCAATATTGTCCTGATTCTTCACTTCCTCCTTTTTCTCGTCAGAAATTATAGAATTTCCAAAGAACATTACGCTGCTCCCTGCAACATTTTTCTTCCAGAAAAACAAGCCGTCAGTTCCTACAAACGAACCTAGCGCACCCTTGAAAGTCCATAGATCAGGGCTTATTTCCGCGTCTATAGTTTCGGTGTTCGTAGCATCAGTTGTCTCTCCGTCAGCCGTTTTGGCTCCTCCCGTAAAATATA
The DNA here is from genome assembly GCA_947631265.1 of uncultured Clostridia bacterium. Classification (GTDB taxonomy): domain Bacteria; phylum Bacillota; class Clostridia; order Oscillospirales; family Ruminococcaceae; genus UMGS1601. Next base: position 8,484 of record CANRKQ010000018.1, read on the forward strand.
AATGAGCGCCCTTATTCTCCTTCTCATTTCCCGTTACAACTCCAAAAACGTAAGAGTCGTTATAGTAACCGCTTTCTATCAGCTTTTTGTAATACTTAACATAGTTCGGAGCCTCGTTCTCAAAAAGCACAGCCTTAAACGTCCCTAGCGTCGTCTCATAAACTGCAACATCAGTATCGTCTGAATATTCCTCGAATTGAACAAACCTTACATTTTCATACTTATTGTCATCGCTTTTGTTAAACGTAAGAAATATCAAAAGAGCCGCCAGAAAAATTATTGCTATCAGAGAAAACTTAAAATATTTTACAAATGCCGGACTACGCACAGGATTTACTTTTTTTCCGCCCTGACTGGACATTTTATCACCATCCTTCTTATTACGAACCTCAAGCCGCATCGTGACTTGCGGTTTACTTCTTTTTTATAGTAGTTCCCTGCCTTGTTTCTTCAATAACATATCCAAGTTCAGATATCTTATCTCTCAACGCGTCGGCTTTGGCAAAATCCCTTGCCTTTCTTGCCTCCTGTCTTTGTAAAGCGAACTTATTTATCTCTTCAGGAATTGTTTCTTCTTTTGCTCTGTTATAGCAGATACCCAAAACATCGGTAAGCTCGTCAAAAACATCAGCGCAGGCTTTAAGCTCGCCCTCTGCTGCGTTTCCGCTTGTAATTAACGTGTTGATTTCCCGTACAAGCTCGAATATTGCAGAAAGCGCATCGGCAGTATTCAAATCGTCTGAAAGAGCATCGACAAACTGAGCCTTTCGCTTATCCAAAAATTCTTTGACCTCACCACTTAATTCACCGTCTGGCGCTGTATTCATTGCCCTGTTAATGCTGTTTCTGCAATTATACAGACGCTCTAATGATGCCTTGCAAGCCTCGAGCAAATCTACGGAGTAGTTTATTGGAGATCTGTAATGAGCCTGAATCATTAAGTATCTTATTGCCTCATAGCCGTACTTTTCGGCAACATCTCTCGTTGTGAAGAAATTACCTGCCGATTTTGACATCTTCTTGTTATCAATATTTATATGACCGTTGTGCATCCAATAATTAGCAAGAGGTTCTCCCGTTGCCGCCTCCGACTGTGCAATTTCGTTCTCGTGATGCGGAAAAATCAGATCCACTCCGCCGCCGTGAATATCAATAGTATTTCCGATATAATGCTTACTCATTGCTGAACACTCAATGTGCCAGCCGGGTCTGCCCTTCCCCCAAGGGGATTCCCAGAAGGGTTCGCCCTCCTTTGCAGCTTTCCAAAGAGCAAAGTCAAGCGGATCCTCCTTAATATCATTAACATCAATTCTGGCACCTGACATAAGATCGTCAACCGACTGATTTATAAGCTTGCCGTAGCCTTTAAACTTCCTCGTCCTGAAATATACATCGCCGTTTACTTCATAAGCAAAGCCCTTGTTTACAAGTATTTTTATAAGATCAATAATAATATCCATATTATCGGTTACTTTAGGCGAAATGTCAGCCTCAAGAGCGTTCAGCCCGCGAAGGTCTGTCAGGTATTCTTTGATATACTTTTCGGATATTTCACTTGCCTCAACGCCCTCTTCATTTGCCCTCTTTATGATTTTGTCGTCTACATCGGTAAAGTTCTGAACAAACTTCACTTCATAGCCGATGTATTTTAAAAAACGTCTTAATACGTCAAATACGCAAATAGGACGCGCATTTCCTATATGAATATAATTATAAACGGTAGGTCCGCAGACATAAATTCCCGCCTTGCCCTCATTAATTGGCTTGAACTCTTCTTTTTGTCTTGTCAAAGTATTGTATATTTTCATATATATTTTCCTTTTCTAAAATTTCATACTGTAAATAAACTATTTGTCGATTTTCAGTTTATTCTTTTCAGCCTTCAGCTTTTCAATTTCCCTTTCAAGCTCTTCTATTTTTACAAGCTGTTTGCAAAGCTCCAGAGATACGGGATCGGGTATATGCACCTGATCTAAATCCTGATTTTTGTTTACCCTTTGCCCTTCTATCTTTACTATTCTTGCAGGAACGCCTACAGCAGTTGAATTTTCAGGGACCTCAGCAAGAACAACTGCGTTAGCGGCAATCTTAGCGTTATCGCCTACCTTAAACGGTCCTAATACTCTTGCCCCCGAGCCAACCATAACATTGTTTCCCAATGTCGGATGGCGTTTTCCGTGTTCTTTACCTGTTCCGCCGAGTGTTACTCCCTGATATATCAAGCAGTTATCCCCTATTTCAGCTGTTTCTCCTATTACCACTCCGCTGCCGTGGTCAATAAGAAGTCCCTTTCCTATTTTTGCACCCGGGTGAATTTCTATTCCTGTTAAAAACCTTGAAAACTGTGAGATCAACCTTGCAATCAGAAAACATTTCTTAAGATAAAACCAATGTGCTATTCTGTGCAAAATCACCGCATGAAGTCCCGAATAAGCCAATAAAATCTCAAGGCTTGTTCTGGCAGCGGGATCCTTTTGCTTAACCATTCTTATATCCTCTTTGATTTTTTCAAACATAAAAACACCTCTCTGACTTATCATTTGTATTTGATTAGATATGCTAAAAAAGCCTCCAAAGCAAGTAATGCTAAGGAGGCAGTTTGTTCAACTACGGTTCCACTCCGATTTAAAACTCAAACCCTTAACGCGGGAAACGCAGACAGATACTCTTAAAGCTAATTCACCGCTTAAATTTCCCCGTCCGGGCTGGCAGCCGCACTTCACTGTAAACCGCTTATATGCTTTCACCGAACGCACACTCTCTGAAAAGCTTTATTACAGATACTCTGACTGTTACGCCTTTTAAGATATTATATTCCAATGCTTTTGATTTGTCAACCACAAAAGCTAAAATGAGTTAAAATCATCATAATAAAAACGCAAGTATATTATCAATATGATTTTTATTCGGGTAAAAAAGTCACCTCTATTTGCTTGAATCTATATACTTCCAATAAGCAGAAAGGTACTGAACCCCTGAAACAACTGTCAGAACTGCCGCAATCCAGATAAGAATCTCATTGATCCAGATATTATGAATACCAAATCCCTCTAAAAGCATAATTGCAACAATTGCAATCATAGTAAAGGCAGTTTTGAGTTTTCCCCATATTCCTGCCGGAACAACAACGCCCTCATTAGCGACAACAAGCCTGACGCCCGAAACCATAAACTCACGTGCAAGAATCAATATAACAGCAACCTCGTCAACCCACATAGGGCTTTTTGCAAGAAAGCATATAAGCGCAGTTACTACTAAAATCTTGTCAGCCAGAGGGTCCAAAAACTTTCCGAAGGTTGTGACGAGCCCGCGGTTTCTGGCAATTTTGCCGTCAAACCAATCTGTTACCGACGCCGCAATAAAAATTATAAGTCCGACAAAAATGAAGATATCATAGCCCAACAGATAAAATTTTTCGGTCAACATCATAGCCGCCACAAAAAACGGTATTAACACCACTCTCAAAACTGTCAATTTGTTTGGAAGATTCATATTTTTTATAAATCCTTTCTTTAGTATGGTAAAGAAAATCTAAAAACTTATGCTATTGTGAACTTCTTTTTAATACTCGAGTTATAAAAGCCCTTGCCTTTAATTACAATGGTCGCCGTACCGCGGTTTTTATTATTTTTATAGCTTAATGTATAATCTGTTCCCTCTTTAAGCTTTTTGCTGCCTGATTTTACAACAACAGATTTTTGCTCTTGTAATTTTCCATTGTATTTAAGAGTTTTTATTTTGCTGACTTTACATTTTTTTATACTCTTTTTATGTTTCAGACTGACAGTTACACTTTCATCAGAATAAACCTTTTTACCGTTGACTACCTTATATGCACGAATATAAAAATAATATTTTTTCATATTCGGTAATTTTTTGATAATTGAAACAGTATCCCCGCTCTTGACATTTTTTAGAGTTTTAAAATTATCCTTATTATTTACCGAATATAAAATCTGATATCCGTCAGCATAACTGATTTTTTTCCATTGTAACATAATTCTGCCATTAGTCAATGACTTTTTTGAAATTATTTTTGTTTTTTTGGGTTTTATCTTAAAATAAATCTTTTTAGAACCTGAATAATTTCCTTTTCCCTTAACAGTAACGATTCCCTCGCCTATGCTGGTTGTTTTTGTGTATGTAATTGTATAGTCCTTGTTATTTGCAAGCTTTCGGTTTCCGTCTTTTACAGTAACCGTAGGATACAGCTTTACCCCTTTATAAACCATATCCTTTGCATTGAAATATGTAGCTTTAGATATAGACTTTCTTTTTATTTTAAATTTTGCTGTTCTCGATCCATAATAATGCCCCTTGCCGATAAGAGTGACAGTCGCCGTTCCTATATTGACATTTTCGGAGTACTTGCAGGTATAATCAACACCGTCTGAAAGCTCCACCTCACCTATTTTGATTACAGCCTTGGGAGTAATAGCGCTGCCGGTATATGTATATTTATCATTTGGCAATGTTATAATTCCCGATGAAATACAAATCTCTGACCTTGGTTCTTTATTCATTGAAAAGCTTTCACCGTCAGAGGTCGAAACGATTGTGCCGAGAAGATCTGTTCTGTAGATGCCCGCACCCGACTTCTGCAGCCTTGCCAGAACAGGCTCTGACGGAAGTCCCGCAGAATTTTCAGAAACATCAGCCGTTATAACAGCCGCCTTCGGCTTTGCTTCACTCAAAAATTCAGGAGTAGTGCTTGTTTTAGAACCGTGATGTCCTACCTTATAAACATCACACTTTAAGTCCTCGCCCTTTTTAAGTATCTGCTGTTCCTCTTCGGTCTCAGCGTCAGCCATAAACAGATATGAGATTTTTCCGTACTCAAGCTTTAACACAATTGAGTTGTTATTATAGTTTTCCGATTCCAGTACATAAGGCGCTATGCATCTTATCTTAAGATTTTTATCTCCTACTGTTTCATCAACAAGAACATCTCCTGCCATTGTTTCTACAGGTTCAATTCTTCTTGAATCCAAAAGCTCGGTAAACTCTATAAATCTCGGAACAGCTTCAAAAGCCTTGGTCATATAAATATTTCCGATTATAAATTCATCGCTCTCAACAACGTGAATAAGTCCGCCCACATGGTCGCCGTGCGGATGCGTGTTTACCAAATAATCTATTTTAGTTACACCCTGCTGTTTTAAATACTCTACAACAGTTTCTCCCTCGCCATAGGTGCCGCCGTCAATAAGCATGATCTCGTTGTTAGGCAGGTCGACCAAAATAGAATCTGCCTGCCCAACGCTTATATAATGGACCTTTAATTCTCCGTCGGCTGCAAAAACGCTGTTGTGACAAAAAGCTATTGTCAAAAATGTGAATAAAAAAACAAAAAATGCTGTTACCTCAATTCTTTTGCTCTTTATAGAATTCATATGTATCTCCCAAAAATTATATTTTTTCTCCAATCAAATCGTAATCCAATACATCATTTATCCTGACCATTACATATTCCCCGAGTGAAAGCTTATCCTCACTTGTAAAGAATACCTTTCCGTCAATATCAGGAGCATCCATACTGCTCCTTCCGAAAAAACATCCGGCATACCTGTCAAAGCCCTCTACAACCACTTCAAGCTCGTTTCCCAGTAAGCTTTGATTAAACCCGTCAGAAATTCTAAGCTGAGTATCATAAATAATCTCACATCTGCGCTTTTTAACCTCTTCGTCAACCTGATCGGGAAATTCTGCCGCCGCAGTTTCCTCCTCCTTAGAATATGCAAAGCAGCCAAGCCTTTCAAAACGAACCTCATTCACAAACTCGCAAAGCTCTTCAAACTGCTCATCGGTTTCTCCCGGAAAGCCGGTTATAAGAGTAGTTCTCAGTATAACGTCAGGAATTTTTCTTCTTATTCTTTTTATCAAATTAACAAGGCTCTGCTTATCGCCTATTCTGTTCATTTTTTTCAGCACCTGACTGTTGCAATGCTGAATAGGAATATCTAAATAATTCACCAGCTTTTCCTCAGCCGCTATCGTTTCAATAAGCTCATCTGTTATGCGTTCCGGATACATATAAAGCGTTCTTATCCACTTTAAGCCGTCTATTCTGCACAGCCTGCCAAGAAGTTCTGACAGCTTGTATTCTCCGTAAATATCCTCTCCGTAACGTGTTGTGTCCTGCGCCACTACGACAAGCTCAGTAAAGCCCTGTTTAGCTATTCCCTCTGCCTCTTTAACAATATCCTCGATCCTTCTGCTCCTGTATCTTCCCCTTATAGACGGAATAGCGCAGTATGTACAGCAGTTATCGCAGCCCTCGGCAATTTTTATAAAAGCAAAACTGCCCGGAGTTGAAATAATTCTTTTTTCATCAAAGCAAAGGCTTTCCTTGTTCCCGTATGACGTTATGCTCTTACCCCTGCAAACTTCTCTGATAATATCACATATTTGCTCATTTGAACCTATCCCTACAACGGCGTCAACCTCAGGAATTTCCTTTAATACCTCATCTTTATATCTTTCCGACAGGCATCCTGTTACAATAACAGACTTTATTCTGCCCTCTTTCTTAAGAGTGCAAAACTCAAGAATATTTTCAATTGCCTCCTGCTTTGCGGATTCAATAAATCCGCAGGTATTTATAATTACAACGTCTGAAAGTGCAGCGTCAGATACAAGCTCATAACCGTCGTTTCTCAGTAAATAAAGCATTCTCTCTGCGTCAACCTGATTTTTAGGACACCCCAGAGATACCATTCCCACTCTTATCATATAAATCACGTTCCTTACCTGAATTGTGCCTGTGACTCTGTTTGCCGATGTATAAATCTGCCCTCATTAAGATACAATCAGTTGTCCCTATCGCTTAGAATTTCATCAAGCACAGCATTAATATCATCATACGAATACCCGTATCTGACCAGCGCATTTTTGACCTTCTTAACTCCGCTGTCATCTTCAAGATAACGGTAGTACTTTTTATTTATAAGCTCAAAAAGTCTCTCATATACAGTGTCCTCATACTCGCTTAAAGCGTCCTCAATAATTGATTTGGGTATCCCCTTGCGTTTCATTTCTGATAACGCCCTGTAATAACCAAACCTTTTAACCTCAACATAATGCCTTGCCAGACGTTCTGCATATCTTCGGTCGTCAATAGTTCCCAGCTCGACCATACGCTCCATTACCTTATAGCAGATATCTTCGCTGTAGCTTTTCTCAAGCTTTTCAAAAAGCTCGGTATATGAGTAATCTCTGTAATCAAGCAGGTACAAGGCTCGCTCTTTTGCCTTCCTGAAATCATTGGAAAAAGCAATCTCTTCAACAGCGCTCTGAGGTATCTCCATACCCTCTTTTAAATGATATTCGCTGATTATATCTAAATTCCAGAAATAAGTTTCACCGTTATCAAAATCTGTTTGATAAGTTTTCCCCTTGTATTTTTCAAGGCTTATTATCCTCATAGGTATATAACCCTCTCACTAAAGCTATTTAACTACTTAACTACTTAACTATTTGACATCGACAGGCGCAAACTCCTCAAAATCGTCATCGGGATCAACAACAATGCTGCTGTCAGATGATCTTGCGCTTTCAACGACCTCAGCCGCTTTTTCGGCAGCCTCTTTGACCTTGGCAGACTTTTTGTTCTTTTTTGAAACCATTACAAGAGCGTCTTCATTTTGCTTGATTTTTTCTTCAATTTCGTTCATAATCTCAGGGTTAGAAGTTAAGAACTCCTTAGAGTTATCCCTTCCCTGACCGAGCTTAACATCATTATAGCTGAACCAAGCTCCGCCTTTTTTTACAACTCCAAGATCAACTGCAAGATCTAACACTTCACCGACGCGGGATATGCCCTGCCCGTACATAATATCAAACTCACACTCCTTAAACGGAGGAGCGACCTTATTCTTTACAACCTTGCACTTTGTTCTGTTTCCTATAACCTCTGCGCCGTTTTTGATCTGTTCAGCACGGCGAACGTCTATTCTTACAGAGGAATAGAATTTGAGAGCCCTTCCTCCCGGAGTAGTTTCGGGATTTCCGTAAATAGTACCGATTTTCTCACGAATCTGGTTGATAAAGATAGCAACACAATTCGACTTTGCAATTACAGAAGTGAGCTTTCTCATAGCCTGAGACATAAGACGCGCCAGCTGACCTACATGAGTATCTCCCATCTCGCCGTCAATTTCCGCCTTAGTAACCATAGCTGCTACAGAGTCCAGTACTATACAATCTATAGCTCCCGAACGCACCAAAGCCTCGGCAATTTCAAGAGCCTGTTCACCGCTATCCGGCTGTGAAACGAGCATATTATCAATATCAACACCCAGCTTTTCAGCATATATAGGGTCAAGCGCGTGCTCAACGTCAATGAACGCAACATCGCCGCCCATCTTTTGAGCCTCGGCTGCAATATGTAAAGCAACCGTTGTCTTTCCTGAACTCTCAGGACCGTATATTTCAACAATTCTTCCGCGCGGCACTCCACCTATGCCCAGAGCCATATCCAAGGTCATAGAGCCAGTTGGAATAGCCTCAACATTGAGCGTAGAATGCTGTCCGAGTTTCATAACAGCTCCCGCGCCGTAATGTTTTTCTATCTGCTCAATAGCAGTTTGCAGCGCTTTCTTTTTTTCTTCGCTATTTTTAGGAACTACCAATGTCTTTTTCGATTCATTCTTTTTGCTTGCCATATAAAATGCCTCCTAAGATATATTTTGATATACTTATTTAAACAATCTGTCTGTCCGTTTGTTTGGACTTCACTTCTCCCCGAAAACTACTCTAATAACGCCGCGCAAATCTTTCCTTTCACCGATGTTCTTAAAACCTTCCGCAAGCAGAATATTTGAAACATCATTATTCTGGTTTATCCCGACTTCAAACATAAGATGTCCGCCGGTTTTAAGCTTAGCTTTATAAAGCCTTGCTATATCACGGTAAAAATCCAGCCCATCATCGCCGCCGAACAGCGCAGCGCTTGGTTCAAACTCAACCTCTTTTTGCAGATTTTTCATATCCCCAGAACTAAGATACGGAGGGTTAGATACTATTAAATCAGACATAGGTATGCGATAGATTAGGTCGTCTGATAATACATCTCCCTGCTCAATTTTTGCTTTTGAATTATTAATCTTAATATTTTCTTTTATATACTTTACTGCATAATGAGATTTTTCAGCAAGGATAACATTTTTCACATCTAAATTTTTCTCAAGAGCAATACCTATACAGCCGCTGCCCGAGCAAAGATCAACCGCCGTTATATCTTTCTTATACTTATACAGTTCAATTGCAGTATCGACCAATGTTTCGGTATCCTGCCGAGGAATTAATACGCCTTTACCCACCTTTATGGGCAGCGAATAAAACTCCCACTCACCTAAAATATACTGAAGCGGTTCGCCGTTTGCTCTGCGTTTTATAAACTGCTCAAATAGGCTGCACTTTTCTGCGTCAGCGAAATTGCTCATATCGAGGTACACCGGCTCTTTCCCGAACGCCTTGCAAAAAAGCTCCTTAGCATCAAAATGAGCGTTTTCTATTTTATTTTCAGCTAGCTTTAGCTTAGCCATTTGAAAAACTTCCTTGTACGTTACCATCTGTCGTCAACAGAATCCTTCGGAATACACGGCTTTAATGCAGCAATAGCAACCTCAATAACATCTAAATCAGGTTCTCTTGTCGTAAGCCTTTGCAGCCAAAGCCCGGGAGCAGATATGATTCTTGTAAATGTGTTGTTATACTTTCCTGCAAGCCTGATTATTTCATATCCGACACCTACTATGACCGGCAAAAGCGGAAGTTTGCAAATAAGTCTTAAAAATACGTTATTCCACGGCAGCCTAAAAACAGAAAACACAATAATGCTTATAAACAGCACAATGAATATAAAGCTTGTTCCGCACCTTGGGTGAAACCTCGTGTATTTCTTAACGCTTTCAGGTGTAAGCTCATCGCCTGCCTCATAGCAGGCAATAGTCTTGTGCTCTGCGCCGTGATATTGATATGTCCGCCTTATGTCTTTCATAAGACCTGTGAGCGCCATATATCCCACAAACACAAATATCTTTATTATTCCCTCAATAAGAGTTTTAACAATTGAATTCATAGGTATAAGCCTTCCTAAGCCCTTTACTATTACCGAAGGCACCCACATAAACAAAAACAGAGCAACTAATACTCCCAGAACACTTCCGACAGTAGTGATTATAGGAACCAGCTTATCGCCTATCTTATTTTCTAACCATATTTCAAACTTTGACTGAGGCTCCTCATCTTCATCTTCAAAATCCATAGCTCTGTCGGCTGATTTTGAAAGACATTTATAGCCCTCGATAAGACTTCCAGCCATATTGAATATTCCCCTAATGAAAGGCGCTTTCTTATACCAAGGCGCGTTCTTACCGTTGTTTGCGTTCCATTCCTCGACCTCTATTTCACCGGTCGGAAGTCTTAGCGCCATTGCAGATCTGTCAATGCCTCTCATCATAATTCCCTCGATAAGGGCCTGACCGCCAATTTTTGATTTAAACTTTTCTGATTTTATTTCGCCTTGCGCAGAAGAGTTTCTAATATCCGTTTGCTCTGACGAATTATCTTTCATATTCTGATCATTGTCAATTTGATTGTTCATTTTGTATGTCATTCCTTTCGTCCTCTGATGAAAAAATATTTACATTCACGTTTGAATCACGCGCCTCTTTTGACGATGACTGCGACGCTACGGGCAGTACAATTACAACTGTAGTACCTACTCCCTCTTCGCTGTTTATGTCAAGACTTCCTCCGTGAAGAGAAATGATCTCATTCGCCACAGCAAGACCTATTCCCGAGCCTCGTCTTGTATGATTGGCTTTAAAGAACTTTGTCTTGACTTTAGGCAAATCCTCTTTATTAATGCCTATTCCCGTATCGGAAATTGAAATAACAATTCCCCTTTCGTCTTCAAATGCCTCAACCGAAACGACATCGCCGGCGTCTGAATATTTTATTGCGTTATCTACAATATTGATAAATACCTGACGCAGCCTGTTTTTATCTCCGTATACAAACGGCAGCATCTCGGGCTCGTAATAATTCAGAGTGATGTTAAGCGCCTTTGCTCTCTCTTTATATATCAGAACAGTCTCACCCAGCTCTGCCAGAATATCTATTATATCCTTACTAAGCTGAAGCCGTCCGTCTTGAATTCTTGAGAAATCCAAAAGCTCTTCAACCATCTGAGAAAGCCTTTCCGTTTCGCTCGTAATGACCCTCATACCCTTTATAAAGGTTTCTCTGTTATCTATAGTTTCCATAGTTTCGCTCCAGCCTTTAATGGCTGTAAGCGGAGTTCTTAGCTCGTGGGATACCTGAGAAATAAACTCATTTTTTATCTTCTCGGCATTTGAAAGCTCATCAGCCATATAGTTTACGCTGCCGCAAAGCTCACCAAGCTCATCGCTGCCATTATACTTAACTCTCTTAGAGAAATCTCCCGTTGCAAACTGTTTGGCTGTTTCTGTAATCTCGGATATCGGCGTTACGATACTTCTCACAAAAGAAATCCCCGACAGAAAAATAACTATCAATATTCCCAAAATTGCAATAGAAATTGCTGCGAATATAAAGTACATCTGAAGATTTATATTCTCCATAGAAGTTACCATTCTCATTGCGGAGTATTCGCTTCCGCTTTTTCCTATCATAACAGTATATGACATAACCTTTTCGCCTGTAGTTGCAAGCTTAAAGGTCTTAAAAAGAGAATCAACATTAGTGTTCTTTGCCTCTTCATAGTCGGACAGATTGCCCTCAGAGCCGGGAGAAAATCCCGAAGAGCTTACCGTAACCTTCCCAGTCTTATTGATTGCCATAAGCTCTATTTTATCCTTGTCGTCAAAGGTTTCAACAAGAGATCTTACCTCTGAATTATAATTAATATCGTTATTTTCATAGTATCTCGTCACAGCAGATGTGATAATATTCATCTTGCTTGCAAGATACTGCCTTACAGATGAGTAATAATAGTTTCTTACAATAAGCAAAGCCGCGATTTCAACAAGCAGCAGTATAAGCACCATTACGCCGAAACTGTTTATAAGCCAGCGTCTTGTTATGCTTTTTTTTACCTTCAGTTTCAACTGCCACCACTCCCTTTAAAAAAACCAGACTGTACTTAATTAGAAACCCATTTATAACCGAATCCCCAGATCGTCTGAATGTATTTTGGGTTAGACGGTTCTTCTTCGATTTTCATTCTGATTCTTCTAATATTTACATCTACTATTTTATCATCGCCGTAATAGCTGTCGCCCCAGATGTGATTGAGAATACTGGTTCTGTCAAGAGCAGTATTCTGGTTGTTGAAAAAATATTCCATTATCTGATATTCAACCTGAGTAAGATCGACAGGCTTGCCGTTTTTATAAACCGTCCTGCTCTTTGGATTTATAGTGAACGGTCCTGATTTAATAGTCGGCGAGCTGTCCGTCTTCATCTGACTGATATCGACTCTTCTGCAAATAGCGTCTACTCTTGCTATAAGCTCTGAAATTGAAAACGGCTTTGTAATATAGTCGTCAGCGCCCATCATAAGAGAAGATACCTTGTCCATCTCCTGGCTCTTTGCAGAAAGCATTATGATACCCATTGTGCTTGATTTTGCCCTGAGCTTTTTACACACCTCAAAGCCGTCTATCCCCGGCATCATAATGTCCAAAAGCGCAACGTCATAGCAGCCGCCGTTCTCGTCAAAAGCCTTCAGAGCGTCCTCGCCGCAGCTTACATCTGTGACGTCATATCCCACCCTTGCCAAATTTAAAACTATAACCTCGCGGATAGAGTCCTCATCTTCACAAACCAAAATTTTTCTCATTTTAATCCTCCGTTCATTCTCAGGCTATGACAAAGCCGATAGACATATTTTTATAAGTATTAAAATTTTAATCCGTCAAATACAGATTACTGTTTACAGTATCATAATCTATGCTCAGCGTATCGTCTGAATCGCTTATTTTGGCAATATACGCAATCTGATCGCTGAAACTTACAGCTACATAACCCTGTTTGTCATACTTGCTGATATCGTCGCTGTCAACAACATTAATTCTCAAAAGCTCCTGACTGCTTTCAGAAAGGCTCTTATCATATTTATAGAATACTGTTTCTTTTGACGCCTCATCGACTTTAACAGTAACCTTGTTTCTCCAGCTTTTCGGGAACATAAACGCATATCCGTCTGAAATTTTATAATAGCCCGTATATTTTTCCTCCAGCGAGTAACTATCTTTATAAACCATCCATGTAGTCAGATAAAGCTTTTCCTCATCTGAAACATCTAAGTTCTCATATCCGGGTGCGGTCTCGGTTCTAGGTATCTCAACAACAGAATCATTGTCGATGTCGGTGCTTACATATCTCGAAGGCCTTGATGTTTTTTTCATAAGTTTATTTGAAAAGGTAACCATCGGATTCTGAAGTTTTTCATAGCTGTATGAAACAACCTCAGTCTGAATTACTCCTGTAGATTTAATGGCGTCTACAAACAAAGCCGAACTTCCATCAGCGGTCTTTCCAATAGACGAAGAAACATAAGAGCTTGTACCACTGGTCATTTCAATATTATCGACCGAAACTATTTTACCGTTGCTTGAACGCAGCAACGAGGCTGTTGACATTCCCGTCTCGCTGTCATTTGAAATAGTTATTATATCGTTATGACCCTTTCCGTCTAAATCTATAACGTGCATGATCGAATATTTGTCTGTGTATATGCTGCTCATTTGTCCTTCGTTATAGCTGTATATCTGAAACTGCTTGTCCTCAAGGTTCAATGTAGAGTACCCGATTATTATGCTCGGCTTGTCGTCAGAGCCAAGATCCTTGATCTCTATCTGGTCAACAACAGGTCCTGCCCCGGGAAATTCGTATACCGACTTCCAATCGCCTTTTGAGTTCTGATCAAGGATTTCCACCATTACAGTACCGGTATCGTTTTCAGGATCTGTGTACTGGAAAAAAACTATTGCCTCCTCGGTAGGCTCGTTGTCTATATTTGCTATAACAAACGCCGAACGGTTGTCTCCGCTCTTCGGATACTTGAGAGAAATATCACTTCCGACGTGCTGAATAAGAGCCTGATGGATCTCCTCCTGTTTTTCCGTAAGCCTAGGCGCAGAAAGCTGACCGTC
>CANRKQ010000019.1 GCA_947631265.1 uncultured Clostridia bacterium
GTTATCTTAGACAGCCTTCTGCAATTGTTAAAAGCACTTGCAACTAACAGTTTTGCATCTTTTACGGTGACGCTTTTAAGATTTGTACAGCCGTCAAAAGCCCGATGTTCAATTTTAACGTTACTTGATAAAATCTTTACTTTTTTAAGTCCTTTGCAATTTCTGAAAGACGCCCAGCCAACATTTTTTATATTTGCAGAAATAGTCATACTTTTCAGCCTTTTACAATTCTTAAACGTCCTTATGTCAATAGCAGTTAAATTCTTGCTGAACCTTATTGATTTAATATCTGAATATGAAAATGCGTTTCCGCCTATTTTTTTAACACTATCAGGGATAATTATCTCACTAAGCTTTGATTTATAAAAGGCATCCCATCCTATTTCCTCAAGACCGTCCGGCAAAGTGATTTTTGTGACAGATCTCAAATTAGCCCCCAAAATCTTTAAAGTATCAGGCAGTCTTACGCTTTTAATGTGGTAAAATCCAAAGCCTCCATAATTTTCTATTTCTTCAATACCATCAGGAATTGTGATATCAGTATTATGATTGAAAGACATATATACTTTTTTACCGTCTTTAGATAAAAGCAAGTCATTTTTATAACTGTAATAGGGACTGTCAGTATCTACTGAAAGAGTTAACTTAGGACATAAATCAAAATAAGAAATGTGGGATAAATCATAAAAGCCTTCATTATTATACAGCAATGTATAATCCCCTGAATAGACATACTCTCTTCCGATTATCGCGTTTTCAGGTATATTCATCTTAGTCAGGCTTGGAAAATCTGTAAACTCTTCTATATTATATATAGTTTTAGGCAATACGATTTCTTCTACTTTGGTATATTTATTTTTTTCTGTAGTTCTGCTGCCTGCGGTAACAAAATTGTAACCTTCCAACTTAATCCCCGTTACAATATACTCTACACCATCGAAGGTGACCTTTTCAGGTATCTCCACCTTTTGAATATTCGGAATGTCATAAACTGTAGCAGAATTAAGAATACTTACCGAACCATACTGCACATTCTTATCTAATATATAAGTAATGCCGCCTGATTTATGTGTGTCTATCCCGTTAAAGTATGCAAATGAATTGCTTGTAAATAAACTGGTAGCTAAAACCATTGCTGTCAATAAACTAATCAACTTTTTAATTTTCATAAAAACTTCCCCTTGTATTAATTTAAGCTGAAAATTTATTTGCTTACACTCTTTAAGCGTTTATAATTATAAAAAGTCTCACAAAAACATAAAAATTATATGCCGCTGTTTACTTCTTAATAGATTCGTTTTCTTATTATTTTTAAAGCTTTTCATTCACGCAAAACAACAATATACATATTATATTGTTAGAGGCGGAAAGCTTGAAATTTAATTTATCAAGCTGTGCACATACATTTCATCCGCTGACTGATAATTTGCAAATTCCGTCCGATACAATAAAATAAGAAAGAATGGTAAGCGCATGAATAACGAAACTGTGTATTTGTGGGATTTATCGGTTGGAGAAAAAGCTAAAGTGCAAAATATCGAAACCTCCGATTTTATAAAAAGAAGAATGCTTGATATGGGACTTATCAAAGGTACATATATCGAGGTTCTTCAAAAAAGCCCTGCCGGAGATCCCGTTGCATATTTTATCAGAGGAGCAGTTATTGCTCTTCGTGACGAGGACACAAAAAAAATTCTTGTTGAAAAGATATAGACAGATGACATAATAAAACTAAAAAAGTGCGTTAAAAACCTAACGCACTTATATTTTTACATAGAGAATCTACATTTTAATTTCGCCTAAGGAGGAGATTCTATTGACGCAAAATATAATTCAGTATAACACTCAGGGCTGTGCGGAATCTGACGGTATAAAAAAAACAATTGCGCTTGCAGGCAATCCTAATGTGGGAAAATCTACAATATTCAACTCTCTGACAGGACTAAACCAGCATACCGGAAACTGGACAGGAAAAACCGTTTCAAACGCAATAGGAAAATATACATACAACAATAAAATCTTTGAAATAGTTGATCTTCCCGGTACCTACTCGCTTTTTGCAGGCTCAGCCGAGGAGGAGGTAGCAAGAGATTATATACAAAGCGGCGATCCCGACGCCGTAGTTATCGTGTGTGACGCGACCTGTCTTGAGAGGAACTTAAATCTTGCTTTGCAAATCATAAATATATCAAGCCGTGTAATATTATGCGTAAACCTTATGGATGAGGCTGAGAAAAAAGGCATTAAAATAGACTGCGACGAGCTGTCTTTGCAGCTTGGGTGCGAGGTTGTAAGCGTAATCGCAAGAAGTGAAAAAGGTCTTGACACGCTCAAAGCAAAGGTGGAAGAGGTTTGCGGCTCTCCGCCGCAAAGGTTTTTAAAGCGCCTTGATTTCAGCGGCTGCACAACCGAGGAGGAGCGAACAGTAAAATACGTCTCCGCCAGCGAAGAAATCGCGCAGAAGTGTGTTTCGTTCAATAAAGCGCATTACGATAAGCGTGACAGAATTCTCGACAGACTTTTTACCTCTCGTCTTACCGGAATACCGATAATGCTTTTGCTTCTAGGAGGAATTTTCTGGCTGACAATAGTGGGCGCTAATTACCCGTCAGAGCTGCTATCAAGATTTTTCGGCTTTCTGCAAGTACATATAGATGCTTTTTTTGAATATATTAATTCACCATTATGGCTAAGCGGTATACTTGTAGACGGCGTTTACAAAACAGTAACCTGGGTGGTTTCTGTAATGCTGCCGCCTATGGCTATCTTCTTTCCTCTGTTTACGCTGTTAGAGGATTTCGGCTATCTGCCAAGAGTGGCTTTTAATCTAGACAAATTCTTCAGAAAATCAGGCGCCGACGGAAAAGCCGCGCTTACAATGTGTATGGGCTTCGGCTGCAACGCCTGTGGAGTTATAGGTTGCAGAATAATATCCTCTCCCAGAGAGCGCATTATAGCAATGCTTACAAACTCCTTTGTTCCCTGCAACGGACGTTTTCCCACGCTAATTGCAATTATCACTATGTTTCTGATCGGCGGTGTGGGTTCATCGCTTGGAAATTCTTTATTATGCGCGATTGTTCTTCTTTTGGTGATAGTTCTGGGAGTTTTCATAACACTCACTGCATCGCGCTTTTTATCAAAAACGGTTTTAAAGGGAGAATCAACCTGCTTCACTCTTGAGCTGCCGCCGTACCGCGTACCTCAAATCGGAAAAGTAATAATCCGCTCGATATTAGACAGAACCCTTTTCGTCTTAGGACGCGCTGTAACAGTAGCCGTTCCCGCCGGCGCAATTATTTGGATTTTTGCAAACGTCAGTATCGGTAATAACACCCTAATTAATACCGTTGCCGACCTTCTCAATCCGTTTGCATCGGCAATAGGTCTTGACGGTATAATACTGCTTGCATTTATTCTGGGCTTTCCCGCTAATGAAATAGTTTTTCCGATAATACTTATGGCATATCTTTCTAAGGGCTCGCTTACCGAATACGAAAGCTTATCGCAGCTCCACAATCTTCTTCTTGCCAACGGCTGGACTGTAATTACCGCTGTTTGCACTATGCTGTTTTCACTCTGCCACTTTCCCTGCTCAACAACAATGATATCTATTTATAAGGAAACCAAAAGCAAAAAATATACTGCAATAGCGTTTTTTCTTCCCCTTGGTATTGGAATACTAATCTGTTTTGTAACTAAAAATGTTTTATCACTTGTATTATAATCACTATAATCAGCATAATTATAATTATGGGAACGGTGATAATATGAATAAAATTACTAAATTTGAAACAGCCTCATTTATCTTTGCGTCAATTGTGGGAACTCTTATGCACTTTGTATATGAATTTTCAAACGGAAGTCCAATTGTAGCTCTTATAGCGCCTGTAAACGAAAGCGTTTTCGAGCATCTTAAACTAACCTTTTTCCCACTATTGGCATTTGCCGTATTTGAATACTTTTTTATAGGAAAAATTCATAGCGGTTTTTTCTTAATCAAAGCAAAATCCATACTGCTGGGAGTACTCAGCGTTATCGTTCTGTATTATACCTATACCGGTATAATCGGTAAAAATTATATGATTCCCGATGTTTTGATTTTTTACATAAGCGTTTTAATATCTACTCTTTACTTTGTGAAAAAATACAAAAAGAATGAAAGCAAAAATCTTGCAGGTATTTTGATCTTTATTCTGGTATGGATCGTATTTATAGTATTTACTTTCAAAACTCCGCATATCAATTTATTCCTAGACCCAAGAGGATTTTACGGAATCAAATAATAAAATACAACTATACCTAAATAAAGTCCGCGCAAAAATACTCAATTAGAATTTAAGACAATAAATATAAAAAGGAGCGCCTCACTTATCTTACCGATACCGGCTATATTGTGAGACACTCCGATTATTATATTAAAACATTAATGCTTTACATAGTTCATAGGGTTTAGTCTTTTCTTTATTTTAGCAGAAGGACTGTTCTGAACTCTGAATTCAAAGTGAAGATGCGGACCTGTTGAGTAACCGGTAGAACCTACTGTTCCGAGTACCTGACCTGATGAAATATACTGTCCTACTTTGACCTTAACGCTGGTCATATGACCGTAAATAACACGCAGAGTAATCTTTTTTCCGTCGATTTTGAAGGTGCTTTTTACTACAACGTAGTTGCCGAATCCGCCTCCGCAGCCGCAGGACCATGTTTTGCCGTAATTATGCTTACAGCCTTTATTAATAGCGTCTACTACCCCGCCTTTAGTGGAAATAATTTTTGCTCCCTTTATGCTTTTGCCGTTAGACGCAATATCAGTTCCCGAATGACTTCCTGACGCATACATACCCGACTTATTATTGTATTTCTGAGATATATAGTAAAATCCCGGTACGGGCCATCTGAACGACAGAGTCAGGACCGATTTTTTTGCAGATATTTTACCTTTCAGAGTTTTGCCGTTCAACTGCTTATATGCCTTTACCTTATATTTGTACGTCTTAGACTTCTTAAGCTTTTTATTCTTATATGTAAATTTAGTGTTGCCCTTTATTTTTGCAATTCTAACAAACTTCTTGGTCTTTTTATTGTATCTGTAAATTATGTATCCGCTTGCTCCGTTAATTTTTTTCCACCTTATCTCAGCAGAATGATTCCCTCCGATGACCTGTATAATCTTTGAATCAGCGGGAACAGTCATCGTAACAAGAGTGTAATCTGATAAGTATGAAATATAGTTTGTTCCGTTTACTGTACAATAGGTCGCTATTTTAAAATTATATGTATCTCCTGCCTTAAGACCTTTAACCGTAGCATATAAAGTAGAAGGATTTTTAATGGTTTTCTTCAACACATATTCCTTTTTCGAGGAATCGTATACGTATATTTTATATCCGGTGATTCCGCTAGCCTTCGTCCATTTAAGCCTCAGAGACGTCTTTTTAGAGCTGTCGTATAAGGTAAGCTTATTGGCGCTCGGAACTATCTGAAAGTGTACCGTTATTGTCCCGGTAACATTACCGATCCCTGAAATGATAATATCTCCAGACCCGATTTTTACATTGTTTGAATAGCTGACAGTATAATCCTTATTCAAAACAAGATAATAGCTCTCGATTTTCGGAGATACATCCGGCGTTAAGGCTCTGCCTGTATATGTAACCTTTGCAACGCTCGGAATAGTTACGTCATAATTTATATCCGCAGCATAAATTGTAAATTCAAGAGTTTTTTCTCCGCAGAAATTGCCTATACCTTTAGCTGTCACCGTCGCCGTACCGACATTGATATTATTAGTATAAGTCAGAGTATAGTCTATACCGTTTATCAGCTTTGAATCATAATCCCAGTTCAGAAAAGCATCAATATCAGGAGTTAAAGGCGTGCCCTTATAGTTCATATATTCAAATACATCAGATATTCTGACGTCGTTTATGTCTTTTTGTTCAATTGTGAAGTTCTTTATAATTTCACCGTAATATTCTCCTATTCCGTATATATGTACACTTGCCTCTCCTGCGTCGATATTATCTGTGTAGTTGATATCATAATCCTTATACATCTTTAGTAAGGTTTCACCGCAGTAAACCTCTACATGAGGATTTATTTTATATCCTGTATAAACATATGAATCAAACTCCAATCGTATATCCGTGTTCTCATCATCAATTATATACCTTACATTAATCTGACATTTAACAGGAGCTGCCGTACCGTCCTCTGCCGACACGGTAATTACTGTGTCCCCAATAGATACCGCTGTAATTAGCCCGTTTTCATCAACAGTACAAATGCTTTCATCGGCACTTGTATAGACTAATTTACCGTCAGGACTTATCTGAGCATTTATCTGAGCAGTTTTTCCGACGCCTATATTATAAATAAGCTGAGATACTTTAATTTCAGATGAAACAGCGTATGACGTTATTGCCCTAGGTATAATTACGCATAAAAAGGCAAGAATAATCGTCATAACTGTTATTTTTACTATTGTCTTAGCGTTACTGTTCTCAAACCTGTTTTGAAATCTCATTTTTAAAAAATACTCCTTTCATTTTGAATCAATATCAAGCCTTATAAACGTCTGATGCAAAAAAAACTTTTTCCTGCTATTTTAACGCACCGTATACTATCTGTCTTAATTTTCTGGTCGTTTCATTACAGCCTGTTCCGCAGCGCTGAATAAAATACAAAAATACCATATTGTCATTGGGAGAAATAGTTACATAATCACCTGTCCAGCCGTCCCAGCCGAATTCACCCAAGCTTGCATTTGTAGCGGCTGTCGTTTTATCAACAAGAATTCTCATATAGTTTCCGTAACCGTAGCCCTTTGTCGCTCCGTAATAAAGAGCAGGCATCTGATATTCGGTCATCTGATTTGTCGTCATATATTCAACCGTTTTTCTCCCCAGAATTCTCTTACCGTTATACTCGCCCTTATTAAGCAGCATACTCGCAAATTTCATATAATCGTCAAGAGTGGAAACAAGACCTGCCCCTCCCGACTCAAACGCCGGAGGCTTTTTGTAATCAGTCAAAAGCAAATGAAAATCATTGAATACCTTAGACTTCTTTTCTGCCTCATCATAATAATATATCTGAGCCAGCCTGTCATACTTATCATCAGGTATGTAAAAGCCTGTGTCTGCCATTCCAAGAGGTTCAAAAACTTCCCTTTCCAAAAACTCAGAGAACCTCATACCGCTTGCTTTTTCAATAACAGCTCCCATTACATCAGCGCAGGTACCGTATGTCCAGCTCTCTCCCGGGTGGAACATTAACGGCTTTTGCGCTAAAAGCTCGGCGATTTGCAAGGTAGTAAATTCCTCGCCGTTTTCTATACGCAGCTTTAAGTCGTCATAAAGTTTCTGCATCTCGGCGCACGGCTCGCACCAATCGCCGCCGTATACCATTCCCGCTGTCATATTCAAAAGATTATGAATGGTTATTTCACTATTCGCCGGAATATACTTGCCGTCTTTTATCACTTTCATATTCTCATATCCGCTTATGTAATTCTTAACGGGACTTTCCAAATCAATAATTCCTCGTTCAAATAATATCATTGCGGCAACAGCAGTTATCGGCTTGGTAAGCGAAAAAAGTCTGAATATCGTATCTCTTGCCATTTTCTTACCTTTTTCTATATCAGCGTATCCGTATTCTTTTCTGAATACGACCTCCCCGTCTTTTAAAACTGCTGTACTTGCTCCCGAAATCTGACCGTTTGATATTTCTTTATTGATAACATCAGACAGATATTTAAGCTTATCTTTGTACATTCTATCACCGCCATAAGTTTTTATACAAGTTTATACAAGTTCAAGTTAGAAACAATGCAAAACATAAGTTTATTATATCATAGATAATAACCCTTTTCAAGCAAAAAAGAACCTCTGCAAACAGCTTTACAGAAGTCCTTTATGAGATTATTTTATTTTCACTTATTTTTCACTAGCTTTATAGCCTGCGTCTTCAACCGCTTTAATTAGCGTTTGAGTGTCAACTTCCTTTGACAGATTAATATAAGCCATGCCCTTTTTCAGATTGACCTCAGCTTTTACTCCGTCGATTGCGTTCAGCGCCGTTTCAACTGCTCCGGAGCAATGAGAACAGCTCATTCCCTCAACCTTTAAAGTCACATCGCATTTTGTTTTTCCAAACATCTCTTTTTCCTCCTTTATATTATTCAGCCCGTTGTCAGAGCTTTTGCTTTTCAGATTTTTAGGCTTGAAAAATCTCAGCCTTAATGCATTAGTCACTACGCAGACGCTGCTTAAACTCATTGCAGCAGCCGCGAGCATTGGCGAAAGCTTTATATCAAACGCATGATAGAAAACTCCTGCTGCTATAGGAATACCTACAACATTGTAAAAAAACGCCCAAAACAGATTTTCCTTTATATTTTTAATAACAGCCTTGCTCAAATCAATTGCCGTGCAGACATCCAGAATATCATTTTTCATAAGCACAACATCAGCGCTCTCAATGGCAATATCTACACCTGCTCCTATTGCTATTCCGACATCTGCCCTCGCAAGCGCAGGAGCGTCGTTAATTCCATCGCCGACCATCGCAACCTTACTTCCGCTCTTTTGAACGGACGCAACAACGCTCTCTTTTTCCTGCGGAAGAACATTTGCTATTACATTGTCAATACCCAGCTTTTTTCTTACAGCCTCGGCAGTATTTTTATTATCTCCCGTGAGCATGGTAACTCTTACTCCGCTTTTTTTCATAAGGCGCACCGCGTCATAGCTTGTTGACTTTACCTTATCAGCAACCGCAATAACTCCCAAAGCCTTATTTTTATCAGCAACTATTAAGGGGGTCTTTCCGTCAAGAGACAATACTTCTACTTCATTTTTTATGCTTTCTATGTCTATATTATTAGACCTTATATAAGCTATATTGCCTATATAATATCCTTTTCCCTCTATCTCTCCGAAAACGCCTTTTCCGAACTCCGCTTTAAAGCCGTTAACGCTCAGATATGAAATCCCTTGCCTTTCGCACTCTCTTACAACTGCGTCCGCCAACGGGTGCTCGCTCATATTTTCAATACTTCCCGCAAGCTGCATCAGCTTTTTTTCGTCAACTCCAACTGCAATTATATCAGTTACTCCCGGCTTTCCCTCGGTGAGCGTTCCCGTCTTGTCAAGTATAACGTCGGTAACGTTGTGGAGAGCCTCAAGAGCCTCCCCTGATTTTATCAAAATACCGTTTTGTGCCGATTTTCCTGTTCCCACCATAATTGCAACCGGAGTTGCAAGTCCTAATGCACACGGACAGGACACAACCAGAACGGAAATCGCTATACTCATTGCAAACTCAAAGCTTGCTCCGCAGATAAGCCATACGACTAAAGCGGCAATTGCAATTACTATTACAACAGGAACAAATATTCCCGACACCTTATCTGCTATCTTGGCTATAGGTGCTTTTGACGATGACGCTTCCTCAACAAGCTTGATTATCTGAGAAAGCGTTGTGTTTTCGCCTACCCTTGTCGCTCTGTATTTTATATATCCGCCGCTTAGCATTGTAGCAGATATAACAGTTTCGCCAACCGTCTTTGAAACAGGAACGCTTTCCCCTGTAATTGCTGACTGGTCAAGACTTCCCTCGCCCTCTACTATCTCTCCGTCTACAGCAATTCTCTCTCCTGCCTTGGCTAAAACTATATCTCCTTCAGAAATCTCCTCAACCAAAACCTCTGTTTCTCTTCCGTCTTTTATTACGGTAGCCGTTTCAGGAGAAAGATTTAAAAGTCTGTCTATGGCCTCGCTTGTTTTAGATTTAGACCTAGACTCAAGATATTTTCCAACAGTTATGAGCGTCAAAATAGTAGCAGCCGATTCAAAATACAAATCCATATGAAATTTAGCGACAGTCTCCATATCACCGCTGTTCAAACCTACGGCTATTCTTATTATCGCATATATGCCATACAAAAACGCCGACGCTGACCCTATTGCAATCAGACTGTCCATATTAGGCGCACCCTTAAAAAGATTTTTAAAGCCTACTGTGTAATATTTGTAGTTTAAAATCATTATAGGTATACAAAATACAAGCTGGATCAATGCAAAATTGAGAGCATTTTCATGACCTGCAAATATAGAAGGTATAGGGAGTCCTATCATATGACCCATTGAAATATACATTAGCGGGATCAACAGACAGACTGAGGATATAAGTCTTTTGAGCATAACCTTCTCAGCGCTGCTTTTTCTATTTGATTGCAGATTGCTTTTAACGTCAAAAAGATTTGCACCGTAGCCGGCTGTTTTGACTGCCGCTATTATATCATCTGCGGTGATACTGTTATCATATTCAGCCGTCATAGAGTTTGTAAGCAGATTGACCGAAACGCTTTTAATCCCGCTCAGTTTTGAAACTGCCCTTTCCACCCTTGCTGAACAAGCCGAACAGGTCATTCCCGAAACGGCAAATTTATTCTTCATAGAAAAGGTCCCCCTTAAAATTACCATTAAAACAGCATAATTAGTTATTGCTAACTTTTATTATACTACTGTGTATAAGTATTGTCAAATCTGAATTTTTTTAACATATTATATTTAATCAAACAGCTTTACTTTAGTCAATATTATCAGAATATTTTTAAAAAATATATATCTAAAAAATATTATTTTTATAGTTTTGGTTAATTTCAACTAAGCAATTCGTTATAAATTGTTTAAAGCTACAAAAATTTATTATAAAGAGTTATCTTTGTCATTGTTTGTTAATTTTAAGCAAAAACACATTGACAATCTTATGATTTTATGTTATATTTAACATATGCTGTGAATGTTATCACAACAAATATTTTTTAAGGAGGTTAATTTTATGAAGTTTTCAAAAAGACTTCTTGCAGCATTACTTGCATTAGCAGCTGCTGCTACAATAACAGGGTGTTCCGGCTCTTCAGGTAAGGATTCATCTTATGAGGAGAAGGTTAAGGTTCCTTCAACAGACGCAATCACCGCTATTCCTGAAGGTGCTGAAAACACACTTCAATGGCTTGGTGTCAAGGATCTGAATCCTACGTCAAATGCAAAGGAAAAAAGTGTTGAAATGACTTTGTTTAACGACAAAGGCGGAAAGGTTGAATGGATCCAAACCGAAACATTGAAGTTGAACGACAAGCTTGCATCGCTTATACTTGCCAATACTCCGCCTGATATGGTCGAGTTCAGCCAGAGAATGGTTTATCCGTGCAACATTATAAAGGGTATCTATCAGCCTGTTGACGAAATAGTTG
Organism: uncultured Clostridia bacterium; assembly: GCA_947631265.1. Lineage (GTDB taxonomy): Bacteria > Bacillota > Clostridia > Oscillospirales > Ruminococcaceae > UMGS1601. The sequence goes on from CANRKQ010000019.1 coordinate 11,267, forward strand.
ACTTTGATTCAGCAATGTGGTCTGATATGAAATCTGTTGCTGAACAGTTTAAAATCGGTGGAAAGCACTACATAGCACCTACATCTTTTGGCGATACAATGCCGCTTATGTTCTACAATCAGGCAACAATCGAGAATGAGGGGCTTGCTGATCCATACGAGGAGTATCAGAACGGCACATGGGATTGGAACACTTGCGAAGAAATAATGACTGAGTATGTTTCAAAGGCAACCGGCGATGAAAAAAGGTATGGTGTAAACGGATGGTTCCCTGAGGCTATCTTCACAACAACAGGTACTACAATTATTAAGTATGATGAGAAATCAGACAAATTCATAAACAACTCAAAGGACGCTAACCTTGAAAGAGCTGCTAAATGGCTGTATGATATCACAAAGCAAGGCTTATACGTAGGCGGCTGGAACGGCGGCGCAAGACAGGCATTTGAAAAGAACATCTTATTCTATGCAATGGGAAGATGGGCTGCTACAACAAATAATGCTCCAAGCGCAACTGATAACTGGATGTGCGTTCCTATTCCAAAGGATCCGAATTCTGACGCATATTACAGACAGCTTGATATAGTAGGATATACTTATATGTGGGTTGCAGGTTCTACTAAGAAGGACGCTATGAAATGCTGGCTTGAGTGCTGCAAGATCGCTAACACAAGCGATGAATATAAGCAGGCTCAAAAGAAAAAATTCTTTGAAAACAATCCAAACTGGTCTGAAGAAATGTATCAGATGGCATTGGAAGAAGTTTTCTCAGACAAGTTCATTCAGCTTGTTGACCCGGGTACAGGTATCTCAGCAGAGATTTCAGACGACTCTGCCGCTAAGAACGATACAAGGCAAGCAATCAACTCTTATATGTATGCCGGAACTACTTTATCAGACTATAACACTAACGCTCAATATACATGGACACAGATTCGTGAAAAATACAGTCCTACAATTGACAGCGAGTTAAAGAAGTTTAACGAAAACTACAAAAAGTTTATAGAAGATAATAAATAATATAACTTTTAAGCCGAGAGGGAAAACCTCTCGGCTTTTATTTTTGTGTAAAATAAATAAATTGCATTGACAAATATTTAAAAATATGTTATCTTTAGCTTATAAAATAATTGGAGGATTGACCAATATGAAAACTATAAAACGCATTTCTGCCGCTTTACTGGCAATCGGAATATCAGTTACCATTGTCGGATGCGATAAAGGTTCAGATTCATCATATAAAGAATCTGTTTCAGTACCGACAGCTGATGAAATTGAGGCTATTCCTGACGGCGCTGAAAAGACTCTTGACTGGTGTTCTTACTACGACCTTAACCCGTCAGCAAACAGCGGAGAAAAATACACAAATGTATCTCTGTTTGAGGATAAGGGCGGAAAGATAAATTACATAAACTGCGGAGGCTCTGCTAATAAGTACAATAAGCTATCCGAGCTTATTTTAGCCAATACACCGCCTGATTTATTTGCATACGAACAAAAAATGACCTTCCCTGCCGGAGTTATAAAGGAAAGATTTCAATCAGTAGACAGCGTTGTTGACTTTGATTCTCCCTTATGGTCAGACGTCAAGGAAACAGCAGAGCAGTTTACATTGAACGGAAAGCACTATGTTGCACCTATATCCTTTGGCACTCTGGTTACACTTACTTATGACACAAGCGTTATAGAAAATGAAGGCTTAGAAGATCCTTATGAGCTTTATAAAGAAGGCAAGTGGGACTGGAACACATTCTATGACATTATGAAACAGTACAAGGCAAATGCGGGTAACGGCGAGGAAAGATACGGAATAAACGGTTGGTATCACGCATTTATTTTCCAATCGACAGGTCAGACAATAATCAAAAAGGATCCCAAGACAGGCAAATACATAAACAACATTAAAAACCCCGATCTTGAGCGTGCTGCTGACTTTTTATACAAGCTTACAAAAGAGGGTCTGGATAATTCAGCTTGGATAGGCGACGCCTCCGGAGCTTTAAACGGCAACACATTATTCTATGCTATGGGACCGTGGGCGTCTACAGGAGGAGCTCATACGCCTAAGGATGGAACAGTATGGGGCGTTGTACCAGTACCGAGAGATCCTAACTCAGATACACAATACACTACTCTGGACATCGGCGCTTATATGTGGGTAAAAGGCTCTACTAAAAAAGATGCAGTAAAGTGCTGGTATGAATGTTCAAAGCTGGCTGCTACTGCTGACGAGTACAAAGAAATATCTAAAAAGAAGTTCTTTGTAGACAATCCTAACTGGACAGAGGAAGCATATCAGGTAACATACGAAGATGTTATTTCTGATCAATTCACCAGGGTAATCGACCCGGGATACGGAATTTCAACACTTCTGTCAGACGACGATGCTGCAACTAATATCACAAAAGAGGCTGTAATCCCCTATCTATACTCTTCGGTAAGAAAATTTGACGATTCGGGAACACAGATGACCTGGACACAGCTGCGTGAAAAATACTCGGCAACTATTGACAGCGAGCTTAAGGAATTTAACAGTAGCCTAGACAACTTCATTAAAAATGATAAATAGTTACATATTAAATTAAGCAAGCGTATAAAAGAAAGCGTTCGGAAAAATTTCGAACGCTTTGCTTTTTATTAACTGATATTTTACTACATATTACTATCCTTAGCATACATAAAACTTCCAAAGGCGGAGAAAATGCAACATTACTGTTACTTATTTAACTTTTACCTTTCTTAAAACTCTGTTCCATCTGCTGTTTACCCTTTTGGTAACACCGTTTACATCTTTATAGGTTGTATATGCTCTCACTCTTACGTAATAAACCTTTTTGCTTTTTATCTTTTTATTCTTGATTACTAGTTTCTTTTTGCTGGTCGTCTTTTTAAGAATCAGCTTTTTAAAGTTTTTCAATTTTGAAACCTGAACCTCATATCCCTTTGCTCCGCTTACCTTTCCCCAGACTACATTTATCTTTTTCTTTTTCTTGCTGCTTACTCTCAGCTTTGTTAATTTAGCCTGTGTGGGAACCTTTACTGTTGATTTTGATGTCGATGAAGTTTTAACAGTATCAGGCTTTGCCGGTTTCTTTGAATTTTCAATTGTCTTTATAACATTACCGTTAGCGTCGATAAATTCAATACATCTGATCAAATATACATAGTCAACAGCCTCGCCCCAAGCGTAAGTACTTGCAGAAATACTATAGCTGTCCCCGGCTTTGATTTGATCAGAAAGATCTAAAATTCTTTCTATTACAGTTTCTCCTTTGATGTCATTCTCACCCATTACAGTCGTCTTTGACACTTTTCCGCCAACCATTGCTGACAAATTAATGCTTGCCCATTGGTTATATGATACATCAGCAGCACAATCAAATATGTATTTTATTTTTACTGCTCCTGCCATTGAAGTGTCTGCTGTTCCGCTTGCTAAAGTAACAGGTTGAGCACCGCTGTAAACCAAACCGATTGCATCTTCTTTTTTCATAGGATCAAGATACCCGGTGTCAATAGGAACAAATGTACCGTCTGCTAACTCTTTAGATAGCTTTTCTATAACCTCTGAATCAGTTTTTGTTTTTATTTTGTACTGCGTTCTTGAATAAAAATTGTCATTTACGTCCCATAAAACAGGAACAAATCCATAGCTCTTAATAAGTCTCATAATATAATCCAAGGCAGCACTTGATGTTTTTACTGTAGCATTTTCAGAAAAAAGTTTATCTTCATATATAGAAGTTGTCTCACCTATAAACACAGGTATTCCTTTTTCTGTGAAAGATTTTTTTAGCAGATTTAACTGACCTATACTAAATAGCTCCCAAAATTTACCTCCTATTTGATTAGACCAGTATGCGTTATTATCAACATAATGTACTGATACCATCATTCTGTCCTTGGCGGAATCGGTTGGCATCTTGAACTCAGGCTTAGTCGTTTTCTCAATGTTTGTATAATATCCGGACACAATTAACATTCTTTTGGTATTATTTCCGCCGGTAGCCCTTACCGCGTCAACAAATGCCTGATTCATTTTGTTTGTCCAATCATATCCTTCACTTTCCGGCAAATCGTTAATTTCATCTTTAGCGTCTATCTGACCGCCTCCGAGATATTCATTAAAGCCCTCAAATATAAGGTAATCAGAATAGTCTTTAAAATAATTAGCAATCTGAGTCCAGATCCTTTTGAAAATTTCAGCAGATTTCTCTTTTGAGTTGCGTCTGATAATAAACTCGTCAAAGTGATGGATATTGATTACAGTATAAACTCCTGCATTACGGCAATAATCAACAATTTCCTTAACACGGTTTATGTATGCCTCGGAAATAGTATATGTACCGTCATTTACCATCATATTGCCCCAGAAAACTGGAATTCTTATAGTATTAAAGCCTGCATTTTTCATTCCGTCAATAATCTCTTGAGTAGTTACAACAGCACCCCAGGTGGTTTCATAATCTCGAGGTGTGTTGCTGCCTATTACAGGAGGCCATTGGTATGACAAACTTGTACAATTGCTTGCATTATAAGCCTCCATTGTGTTTCCCAGATTAATTCCAAGACCCATATCATCAGCATAGTCCTGCGCTGTCATATTGTCACGCATAATTCCATCATCAGCCATGCCTGTTACAGTTGTTATCCCCTGCAGCGACAAAGAACCCAACATCGTGCAAGCCGCCAATAAGCTTGCGATCAATTTCTTCACTTTCATAAAAACATCTCCTTATCTAGCTCAACCCTTTAACTTAACTGCAAAATCAGCCATTGCCTCTGATATTTTTATCTGCTGCGGACAAACTGCCTCACAGCTTTTACAGCCTATGCAGGCTGTCGGATGCTTTTCCTCTGATATTGCCATCAGCGCCATAGGTGCAATAAAACCTCCTCCTGTAAAGCTATGCTCGTTATATAGCTCCAAAAGCGTAGGAATATCCAATCCCCTAGGACAATGGCTGACACAGTAATGACAGGCAGTACACGGAAGAACTCCGTTTAGTGCGTTATCTGCAATCTTCAGCAATGTTTCCATTTCTTCCTCTGACAATGGCTTTTCTGTTTCAAAGGTTTTTATGTTTTCCCGAAGCTGCTCATAATTCGACATTCCGGAAAGTATCATAGTAACACCGGGAATGCTTTGCAAAAATCTGAATGCCCATGCGGGTATTTTTTCATCAGGACGAAGTTCTTTTAATTTTTCTTCCTCACTTTCAGGTAATTTTGCAAGCTTACCGCCACGCAGCGGTTCCATGACCCATATTGGAATTTTATGCTCATTTAATAAATCGACTTTATCTTTTGCATTTTGAAATGTCCAGTCAATATAATTTATCTGAAGCTGACAAAATTCCATATGGTCTCCGTATTTATCCAGAAAACGTTTAATAACATCAAGACTTCCGTGTGCAGAAAAGCCCAAATGACGAATACGTCCGTTTTTCTTTTGCTCGATCAAATACTCAAAAATGCCGTATTTTTCATCTAGGTAAGCATCAATATTCATCTCACACACATTATGGAACAAATAAAAGTCAAAATAATCTACGCGGCACTTTTTTAGCTGCTTTTCAAATATCTCTTCAACCTTTGGCATATTTGAAAGGTCATATCCCGGAAACTTTGAGGCTAGGTAATAGCTGTCTCGAGGATAATTTTTTAAAATATTACCCATAACTGTTTCTGAATTATGTCCATGATAACCCCATGCCGTATCATAATAGTTAATGCCATGTTCCATAGCATATGCAACCATTTCCGCTGTTTTTTCTTCGTCAATTCTCGAATCGTCGTAATCAATAACCGGCAGACGCATACAACCCAATCCAAGTGCTGATAATTCTAAATCATTAAATTTTTTTGTAACCATTTTACCTACTCCTTTATTAAATTTTTTCAGATATATTTTATCTTTATAATTTTAGTTTAACAGTCAATTTTTAAAATGTCAAGTACAAAAGCATATTTTATAGCTAAAACTGCAATCATACTGTATTTTTTACCAAATGGAGTTTGATTATCCAATCCGATTTTAGAAAAAAATATTATTTTATAGCCGCAGAAAATGGCGGAAAGATTGACTTCTGCTTACTGCTAAAGGTCTTTCCAGTTTTTCCAACTATAGTCAGGATCGTCTTTGTCTATGACCTCATCGTCACTTATATCTCTGTACTCTTTTTTGGGATATTTAATCTCTTTGTATAAATTATTTATCATAAACAGCTTTGCGTCGGTATCGCAGAAATACATTGATATTATCTCTCCGCTTTTAAGCCTAAACTGCATATTCCCGAAAGCATCCTGCGATGATGATTGAATATCCTTGTAAAAAACAGTTACTTCCCTGTAGTTTGTCTTTTTCAGATTAAACAGTTTTGCCTGCTTGTGTTCAATCCGATCGTCGTATATTTTTGTGTAAGCGCCGCTGTCCTCCTGACGCCTTACAGACATTATAATAAGACAGTTGAATGCAATATAAATAAGAAGTATAAAAACAGTCAACAGCTTTAGCCAGATTGCAGGTACTCTCCACAATAAAATACAAATCACAGCAAGCAGAATAATATTCTGAATCCTTAATTTCTTTATCTTGTTTTTTACCTTTATTCGCTCGCCTGCCTGCTCAATTTGTTCTGGCGCAGATAGCTTTTTCGGGAATTTATATAACAGCATAATTTTCTCCTATCATATAAATATAGAGAACAGAGCAAATATGTATGTCCTGTTCTCTTTTGTGTTTTAATTATTCTTTTGTGCGTCCTCTTCACGAATCTGCACTCTTCTGATTTTTCCGCTGATAGTTTTAGGCAGCTCGTCAACAAACTCAACTATTCTCGGATATTTATAAGGAGCAGTAGCATTCTTAACATATGTCTGCAATTCCTTGGCAAGCTCGTCGCTGCCGGTGTAACCCTTAGCAAGCACAATGGTTGCCTTGACAACATTTCCTCTTATCGGATCTTTAGCCGCAGTAACAGCGCACTCTAAAACGCTCGGATGCTCCATAAGTACAGACTCAATCTCAAAGGGTCCTATTCTGTAGCCTGACGCCTTGATAACATCGTCTGTTCTTCCGACGTACCAGTAATAACCGTCTTCATCTTTCCATGCTGTGTCGCCGGTGTGATAAATATTATCATGCCAAGCCTCGTTTGTAGCCTCTTCGTTTCGGTAATACTCAACAAACAGACAATTCTGCTTTCTGCCGTTCGTTCTGATTACCATTTCTCCCGTTTCACCTACAGGACATGAATTTCCGTTCTCGTCAACAATATCCATATTGTAAATAGGAGTAGGCTTACCCATTGAACCCGGCTTTGGCTCCATACCAACCATCGTTGCAGCACATACAACAGTTTCCGTCTGACCGAATCCCTCCATTATCTTCAGTCCGGTATACTCATAAAATTTGTTGAAAACCTCAGCATTTAAAGCCTCTCCGGCGGTAGCCGCATATTTTAAATTTGAAAGATCATAGTTTTCAATTCCCTCTTTTATGAAAAAACGATACATAGTCGGCGGCGCACAGAAAGATGTAATCTTATAATCCTGAATGACCTTCAGCATCTGGTCGGGGTGGAATCTGTCAAAGTCATAAATAAATTCTGTTGCTCCGCAGGTAAGCTGACCGAACATCTTTCCCCACGCGCATTTTCCCCAGCCGCTCTCGGATATTGTAAGGTGCAGAGCACCGTCAGATATATTATGCCAATGCTTAGCTGTAATTATATGTCCAATTGTATAATAGTGATTGTGCAATACCATCTTAGGATAGCCTGTAGTTCCCGATGAGAAATATAAAAGCATAGGATCTTCAACGCTGTTTTCTATTCTTTCTAAGGTTTTAGGATACTTAGCTGCCTCCTCCATAAGATTTATCCAGCCGTCTCTTTTTCCTCTTGCTATGAACTTCTTCTTGATCCCGTTATACTTCTCCATTGCAGCCTCAACAGCTTCAGGAACATTATCGTCAACTGTTGCGCAAATGTATTCAACGCTTGCCGATTCAAAACGATAAACATAGTCCTTTTTCTTTAGCTGGCAGGTAGCAGGAATAAATATAGCCCCTATTTTCATAAGCGCATAAGCCGCAATCCAGAACTCATAATGCCTTTTCAAAACAAGCATAACCTTATCGCCTTTTTTAATACCGTGTGCCAGAAACATATTTGCAAATTGATTGCTCAGCTCGGACATTTCTTTGTAAGTAAACTTTCTCTCTTCCCCCTCCTCGTGTACCCAGTATATACATACACGCTCAGGATCAAGCCTTGCAATTTCATCAATTACATCATACGAAAAGTTGTAGTTCGGCTCTGGGTTTGCCTCAAATTTTGATACAACGCCTGTCTTTTCATCAAACTCTTCAATAACAAATCTTTTATAAAAATCATTCAAATTAACACTCATATTTCTATTCCCTTTCAGTCAAAACCTTGCTGAACACTTTAACACAAGGTTATTTATTATTTACAGTCTACAGACTTTAAATTATTCTAAGATATTTTTCCTTAACTTAGTCTTTTATCAATACAGCTAGAAATTCGCAGTCACTTCCGCCTGTTGCTATCATACCGTGAGGCTGATTTGAATTATAAAAAAGCGAATCTCCCTCTTTTAAAACCTCTGTATGCTCACCTATTACAAATTTCAGACTTCCCCTGATTATAAAGTCCCATTCCTGACCCTCATGTACGGAAAGTCTTATAGGCTTATCCTGTTCTCTTTCATCAAACGGCGCTGTAACCATTAAAGGCTCTATCTTTTTATCCTTGAACCTGTATGCTAAATGCTGATATGCAAAGCGTTCTCTTCTGGCAATGGGAAGCCCCTCGCCCTTGCGAACAATCGAATAATTGCTCAATCGAGGTGCTGCACCTGTTAAAAGCTCAACTAAATCAACGTCGAACAATTCAGAGCATTTATACAAAAATGTTACTGAAAAGTCCTTTTCGCCGGATTCAATCTTCTTATAATCCTCAACAGATATACCTGTCTTTTCGCAAAAGGAATTCATTGATAATTCATATGCCTCTCGAAGTCCCTTTAATCTCTCTGCAACTTCTTTGATGTTATAAGTCATAAATTCTCGCCCTTTCCTTATAAAATTATTTATTATCTATAATTTCAAAAAGCTCCGACGGATGGGATATAATAAAATCCGCACCTGCTTTTTCAAGCTCATTTTTATCTCTGAAACCCCACAAACAGCCTACAGCTTTAAGTTTAGCATTGTGTCCTGTTTCAATATCAATGCCCGAGTCCCCGACAAACAAAACTTCTAATGGACTTAAATTCTTACCCTCTAATATATCGTATATAATTTTAGGATTCGGCTTTGTCGGATTTTCAGGCCTTTTTCCTATAACCTTATCAAAGATGTTATTTTTAAACAGCTTGTCTATAATCTCACAGGTGAAAATATCAGTCTTGTTTGACGCTACCGAATACTTTATTCCACGTTCATCAAGACCGTCAAGCAGATCCTTAATACCATCGTAAGGTAAGGTTTTGCTTAAATAGTTTTCAGAATAACGCTCAGCAAACTGTGTGTGAACACGTTCAATCTCTTTTTCATTTCTCATATTCTCAGGCAAAGCGCGCTCGATAAGCTTTAATGTTCCGCTACCTACAAAATAATAAAAACTCTCAAGCGGATGCTCTTTATAACCGTTTTGTCTTAAAACATAATTTACCGAATCTGCAAGGTCATATATTGAATTGACTAGCGTTCCGTCTAAATCGAAAATAATATACTTTATCATAATAGAATAATTATAGCGGTAATATGTTAAAAAAATATTAACTTACTGTATTATTTACTAACTTTTAACTTAACCGCCAAAAAAAGTGTGCTCAATAAAAATTTTAATTCCTATTGCAATAAGAATAAGTCCACCAATAATCTGCGCCTTATTATTTAGCAGGCTGCCGAATTTCTTTCCCACAAAAACAGCGGCAACCGACAGCATAAATGTGACTAAAGCAATAAATCCTGCCGCTGTAACTATATCTACATCGGGTAGCATTGCAAACGATACCCCTACCGCAAGAGCATCTATGCTTGTTGCAACTCCCTGTACCAAAAGTATGCCCAAACCTATTGACGCTCCGGTTGTCTGAATATCCTCCTCTTTGCTTTTTACTACATCATAAAGCATTTTACCTCCGATAAAGCAAAGAAGTATCAATGCGATATAATGGTCAAGCGCAGAGATATAATCTGCAAAAGTACTTCCCAGAAAATAGCCGATTGTCGGCATTGCACCCTGAAACAGACCAAAGCAAAGACCCATTGCAAACGTCCACTTTAGCTTTACATTCTTATAGCAAAGTCCGTTTGTTACAGATACTGCAAATGCGTCCATAGAAAGTCCTACAGCTATCAATAATAGCTCTATCAAGCCCATATTAATCCTCCAGTTTTGATGAAAGAAGTGAAGAATATCTTTTTCTGAATATTTCAAACTCACCTCTGTCGAGCGAATTTCTTATTCTCTCGGCAAGAGTGTTGTAAAAATACAAATTGTGCATTACGCATAAACGTCCTGCAAGCTGTTCGTTTGCTTTGAAAAGATGACGTATATACGCTCTGCTGTGATTTTTGCAGGTCGGACAATCGCACTCAACGTCAAGCGGTCTGTCGTCTGTACTGTACTTTTCGTTTGTGATGTGCATTAGACCGCTCCAGGTGAAGATAGTTGCGTGTCTTGCATTTCTCGAAGGCATAACGCAGTCAAAGAAGTCGATTCCCCTAGCGACCGCCTCTATAATATTTTCTGGCGTACCCACACCCATAAGATATCGTGGCTTATTTACAGGCATATAAGGCTCGACCTTTTCAATTATGTGATACATAACCTCTGTAGGCTCACCAACCGCAAGACCGCCTATTGCTATGCCGTCCAAATCAAGCCCGCTTATCTCCTTCATATGCTCGACTCTCAAATCGTCAAATGTGCAACCCTGATTTATACCGAAAAGCATCTGCTCCTTATTTATCGTTTTGTCAAGCGAATTAAGCCTTTTCAGCTCAGCAATACAACGCTTGAGCCATCTTGTAGTTCTCTCGCAGCTTTGCTTTGAATAGCTGTGCTCGGCAGGGTTTTCAACACACTCATCAAACGCCATTGCAATAGTAGACGCCAACTTCGACTGGATACGCATACTCTCCTCAGGTCCCATAAAGATTTTTCTGCCGTCAACATGAGAGTGGAAATATACTCCCTCTTCTTTAATCTTACGAAGCTCGGCAAGAGAAAATACCTGAAATCCGCCGCTGTCGGTTAAAAT